>DAIRTA010000016.1:0-23077 GCA_036804125.1 Hyphomonas sp. | reverse complement strand
CGGCGCATCTGTCCTGGCTGCCGCAGTCCCGGCCGCTCGCCTGGAACCTCCTTGCAGAGGATGTCGTCGCCCTCGGTCGATTTGTCTCGGGGGGCGGCAGCTACTGGCAGGACGCGCCGGCCGAACATGCGGCTATCGCCGAAGCGATGCACAAGGCAGGCGCGGAGGCGCTGTCCGGTCGAGCGGTCCATACGCTCTCCGGCGGAGAGCAGGCCCGTGTCCACCTCGCCCGCCTTCTGGCCAGCCCCGCGCCACGCTTGATGCTGGACGAGCCTTGTGCGGCCCTGGATCTGGCCCACCAGTTCAACGTCATGGCGACGCTCCGGTCAGAGGCGGTGGCAGGACGCTGCGTGATCGCGGTTTTGCATGATCTCAGCCTGATCGAACGCTATTGCAGCCGCGTGCTGATCCTTGATCAGGGACATCTTCGGGCTGACGGGCCACCCCGCGAGGTCCTGTCGCCGGAGCTTCTGCACCGTGTGTTCGCCGTTCGCAGGACTGGCAATCAAGGTTTCGCCCCCACCGCATAGAGGAAGGGTCGTTCCCTGTTTCATGAAAATTTCACAGATCGTGTTAGGCCCCGCTTAGCGGGCACCAAAATAGACTGCACGCCAGTTGCTGGGGAGTTGCGCGATGCTTGCAGAAAAGACGGTCCGGTCGGGTGATAACGTGGCGTGTGCCGCCCCAGCCGTCACCTCCGTTGTGATGGTCAACGGGCCTCATCTTCCTGCCCCATCTCCGGCGCTGGCCCTGCGGGGTCATCTCGAAGCGGCCCTCAACACACGGCGCAATGTGTTTCGCCTCGAAACAGCCGGGTTGATGCTGGCGGCGCTGCTGGCGACCTGGATCATCGGCGTAAGTCTTTACGCCTCTCTTTAACGCCGTTACTCGCTTGGCGTGCGAATTGCTGTAACAGCAGCGAGGCTGCTGTTGCGGCGCCAGGCGACAGGATTATCCGATGACCATAAAGAAAGCCGTCCTGCCCGTTGCCGGGATGGGCACAAGGGTCTTGCCTGCCACCAAGGCCATACCCAAGGAACTTCTGCCGGTCGTTGACCGGCCGGTGATCCAGTATGTTGTCGATGAAGCCCTGGAAGCCGGTATCGAGCACATCGTCTTCGTGACAGGGCGCGGGAAGTCGGCCATCGAAGACTATTTTGATTGTGCCTATGAGCTGGAAGATCAGCTGAAGGCGAAGGGCAAGACAGCGATACTCGCCGCAGTCGAATCCTCCCGCCTCCCGGCCGGGGCTTCCAGCTTCGTACGCCAGCAGGCCCCGTTGGGTCTGGGCCATGCCGTTTGGTGCGCGCGTGACGTTATCGGCAACGAACCTTTCGCCGTGCTTCTGCCTGATGTCATGGTTAAGGGCCGCCCGTCCGCCCTGAAGCAGATGACCGACGCATTCGACCGTGTCGGCGGCAATATCATCGCCGTCGACCCGGTTCCGATGGAGCGGGTGTCCTCCTACGGCGTAATTGCGCCGGAATCGCGTGAGGGGCGCCTGATCCGCATGTCCGGCATGGTCGAAAAGCCGCCCGCCGAGTCGGCCCCGTCGAATCTGAAGATTACCGGCCGCTATATTCTCCAGCCCGAAATCTTCGCTCTGCTCGAAAGCCAGGAGCGCGGGGCTGGCGGCGAAATCCAGCTCACCGATGCCATGGCGCGCCTGATGCAGGCGCAGCCCTTCTTCGCCTATGAGTTCGAGGGCAGGGAGTATGATTGCGGCTCGAAGACCGGCTATTTCGAAGCCGTTCTGGCCTATGCTCTGGAACATCCTGAAACAGCTGATTTTGCTGCAGAGCAAGTCAGATCAGCGGCTGCCAGGCTGACCTGACACCCCCTCCCTGCGTTCACCAAGAGGGACACATCCGGCATGGGCTTTGCACCTGGCGAGCGAAACCGCTCAGGGTGCAACCGATGTCCCAAAACTGGCAAGAACGCGCGTCCAGCTACAAAAGCGAAATCAAGGGTGCCACCGCAATGGTGTATGCCCTCGCGGCCATGCCGATAATCCTGCTCGCAGGCTTCGGTATCGACAGTGCGCGCGCCGTTGCGACCAAGAAACACATGCAGGCCGCCATGGATGCGGCCGTTCTGGCCGGTGCGCGCGATCTGCTTACGCGCATGGCTGTGCCCGAGGCCGAACGGGAAGCCGGTGTCACGAATACGGTAACGGCCGTATACACAGCTGACATTGTCGGCACCGTAAGTGCGCTTAGCCCGCCAGTGCTCGATGTAAGCATGAATCGGGAAGGCCAGGTTACGGCGCGTGCCAATCAGACGCTGCCGCTGGTGTTCGGTGGCCTGTTTGGCCGGCCCGCGATTGATCTTGAAGTGTCTGGTGTTGCGCAGGCAGGGGACAGCCGGCGCATCGAAGTCGTCCTGTCGCTCGACAATACGAGCTCGATGTTTGACGGGGGCCGCTTCACCCTGATGCGCGAGGCCGCGAAGGGCTTTGTCGATATCATGTTCGACGAGACACCTGCCGAGGGGCTGTTGTCCATCAGCGTCGTACCCTGGGCTGCGGTGGTCAACATCAATTCCGAAACGCCGCGTGCCTGGAACCCTGCAGCAGGTCCCGGCGGCGCGCCTCCGGCATTCGGCTCTGCTCGGGTGCCAAACCCGGCTTTCGAGGACCGCCGCGGCTATCTTTATGAGCCGCGCGCCGAGCGCGCTTACAGCAGCGCGGACATGGCACGTGACTTCGCCCCCGTCGAGTGGCGCGGTTGTATCCGGGCGGCGCCGAATGAACGCCGTGTGTCCAGCGGTGGTGCTGTGCTCACCTCTTTGACGGACGAAGCCGTGCCGGGCATGCGCTGGCACGCGTCGTGGATCCAGCCCGAGCTGCAGACCTTTTCCGCGCCTTCGCCGCCCTCGCCCCCGCCTCCAGCCTCGCCGCCGCGTTCACCGAGCCCGCCGCGTTCGCCTTCGCCGCCGCGTTCACCCTCACCGCCGCCGCCGCCCCCGCCGCCCATCCCGGGTCCGCAGGGTTCACTGCCGATGGACCTCATCCCGGATCTCGTGCCGGACATCCAGTTTGCATCGCTTGACATTCCCTCGAGCCGCAACCTGCGCTGCACGCAGTCCAGCGTTCAGGCAGGATGGGAAGGGCTGCGCAATGTTTATCTCAATCGCACCCAGGCCTGTTCGACCGGCAATGGCCGGGCCGCCGATGGTCTTGCGCGGGCCTGCGTGTCAGATCCCAACGAGTTCTCGTATTTTCAGGGCGGCGGGCAGGCTTGCGCCTGGCAAACCAGCATCACACCCTGGACGAGTCAAAAGCCCATATCCGGTCCAAACCTCAACTGCCCGACAGCGATGCTCGGCCTGTCTTCAGACCGGCGGCAGATCATCGATAAACTCAATCATATGTATCCGGTTCCCGGCGGAACACAGGCCGATGTGGGCCTGATGTGGGGTCTTCGCGCGCTGTCGCCGCGCAGGGCCTGGACCCGCTTCTTCGGCTTGCCCGATGAGCGCGCCCCATTGCCCTTCAGGGATGCCGGTGTGCGCAAGATCATGGTTCTGCTCACGGACGGGCAGAATGAAGCGCCATACCATTTCGAAGGCTATTACGGCTGCAATGAGCCGGGAGACCGGGGCCAGGCAGGGGGCTGCTGGAAGGCGCGGGGTGTCAGCACGCTTGACCGCTCGAGTCTGGATGCACTTACGCTCGATGCCTGCCGCGCCGTGCAGCGCGATTACGACATCGAACTGTACACGATCGCTGTCGATATCTCGGACAGTGCGGCAGTTACGCTCCTGCGAAACTGCGCCGGGGATCCCGCGCGTGCGTTCAATATCACGTCGGCCGAGCTTGAAGTGACCTTCCGCTCCATTGCTGCCCGAGAGCTCCGCCTCGTGCGCTGAGGCGCGGCCAGCCCCTTTCCGGAACCCGTCCCCGGCGCTAACGCTCTGCCGATGACAGAGGTTTTGAACCTGCCCGACTTTGAAGGTGTCCTTGCTGCCGAGGCGCGCATAAAGGGCCATGTGCGTGCAACGCCACTTTTAACCCACCCGGCTCTGGACGCGGTGGCGGGCGCCGAGCTGATCATCAAGGCCGAATGCCTGCAGGTGACGGGCAGCTTCAAGATCAGGGGCGCAACCAACCGGCTTGCGCGGCTTTCGGAGGCCGAGCGCCAGGTCGGGGTCGTCGCCTTCTCCTCCGGAAACCACGCTCAAGGCGTTGCACGCGCAGCGCGCCTGATGGGGATACCGGCGCTCATCGTGATGCCGTCCGATGCCCCGGAGGTGAAGGTTGCGGGTGTTCGCGCCGATGGTGGTGAGGTTGTCCTGTACGACCGGGAAAACGAAAGCCGGGAGGAGATCGCCGCCCGCCTCGCCGCTGAACGCGGCGCTGTGGTTGTTCCGAGCTATGATGATCCCGACATCATCGCCGGGCAGGGCACTGCCGGGCTCGAATTTGCGCGCCAGTGCGCGGCAACGGACAGCCGGCTCGATCATCTGATCTGCTGTACCGGCGGGGGCGGCCTGATTTCCGGTATGGCGCTGGCCTTTTCCGGCCTGTCGCCTGCGACGAAGATCTGGACGGCTGAGCCCGCAGGACATGATGACTGGGCGCGCTCCCTGGCGGCGGGCGGGATCCTGACCAATCCTCCGGGGACGCGGTCGATATGCGATGCGATCCTGACTCCCGCGCCGGGTCATCTCACCTTCGCACTGGGGCGCAAGTTGCTTTCCGGCGGCCTGGTCGTGACGGATGGGGCGGTATGCGAGGCGATGCGGGCAGCCTTCCGGCATCTCAAGATCGTTGCAGAGCCGGGTGGGGCGGTGGCGCTGGCTGCGGCCCTGAGCGCGTTACCGGAAGAGATGACGGGGTCCCGCATCGGTATCATGGTGACCGGCGGAAACATCGGACCACAGGAATTTGCGCAAATTCTTATGGGCTGAAACGGGAACCGCCCGGAGCGTGAAGCCCCGGGCGGCCTGTCAGTGTCCCGTATAGGGCTGGACCCGTTTACGGAATGAAGACCGTGTAAACGACGTTGGCCTGGATTTCCCCGGCACCCATCGACAGGTCATAGCCTGCCGCGCCGCCGAGATTGTACTCCATATCGAAGCGGACCGACTGGCTGGCCAGCGAGCCGGGTGCAGCCGCCGTGCGGCGGTTGCCTTCGAAAACGGTCATCGCCGCAGCGAGATCGTTCAGTGTCGACACAGCTGCCACGCCGCCGGTTGCGCCGCCGGTATGCGGGAACTGGGCGTTGGCACCGAAGGCGAGGCCGTCATTGCCCGACGAGGTGACGCTCATCGCGAAGCCAACATCAGACAGTGTGAAGTTGGTGGTGTTGGCAGCAACTTCTGATGCCACGGCTTCGATCGAGAACGGTGTGTTCGAGGCGACATAGAAGCTCGAATTGTAAGCGAGGCCGGAGCCCGTCACATTCGTCGTGCCGTCAATACCGAAGCTCGTGAAGCTGTCGCTGGCGTTGAGGACCCCGTCACTGTTCGTGTCCGTGTTGAACACGGCGCCCAGCGAGCTGTTCTCGATCAGGAAGGGGTTGGCCCCGGCGACTGAACCCGCTGTCGGGGTCAAGGTGCCGGTAACGACCGTATGCACATCACCAGCGATAAGGTCGGCGCCGCCTGCACCCGAGCCGATCACGAAATCGGACACGATAGGCGCGTTGCCATCCTGGTCTGCACCCCAGACGATCACGACGCCGAGGACACGGAAGTGCGGGTTGTCGATAATGGAAGCCTGTGCCGGCACTGCTGTCAGTGCAAGCATACTTCCGGCAAGCAGGAGCCTGCTCAGTTTCATGTCTTTCTCCATCTACCATTCGGGCTAAGGCCCCCACGCGCCTTTTGGCGTCGCTGGATAGTCAGATGACAGAAAAAGGCTGCGAATCCGCTAAGCACACCGGAAAAACGGCAGTCTACGGTTAATGAATTCGTAGAACGCCTTCTGCTTGGTTAATGTGACCTTGGGGCTTCGCCTGAGATTAACCCTGACCTTTTCAGCAGACTTTATAGCTCGCTTGCTATGCAGGATCGTCAAGAAGCGGCGCTGAGCCGCCCGCTGAAAGGGTATGGAGAATGAAGGCAGCACCGCTCATAAGCCTTGGCCTGTCAGTTGTTCTGGGCGCCGGCGCCATTCTCGTCGGCCGCGCTTTCATGGCCGGGGAAGGCTCCGTTACAGCCGCCGAGGCCGCGCCGGCGCAGGTCGCGATGACAGGCATCTATGTTGCCGCCTCCACGGTCGAGGCCGGTGCAGTGGTCGGTCCGGATGCGCTGCGCCTGATGGACTGGCCTGCCAACGCCGTACCCGAAGGGGCAGTGACGGATCTCTCCGTTCTCGGTGAGCGGGCCTTTGCCCGAGGGCTGATCGTGCGCGGGGAACCTCTGCTGCTGCCCAAGATCGACACCCGCGGCACGACCCTCACCCTCGCTGCCAGTATCCGCCCCGGTATGCGCGCCGTATCTATCATAGTACGGAACGATACCGGCGTGGCGGGTTTCGTTCTCCCTGGTGACCGCGTCGATATCCATGAATTCGTCAGCCATGATTCTGCTGCGGCCGGGCAGGGCGATGCCCGGGCCTCTGAGACCGTCGCCGCGCGGCCGGTCCTGCGCAATGTCCGCGTGCTTGCCGTAGACCAGATCTTTGAATCAGGCCTTGAAGGCGCCCGCCCCGCCAACACGGTGACCTTCGAGGTCACACCAGAGGATGCACTTCAGCTGAGCGCTGCGAATCAGCGGGCCGCACTGGGCCTTGCTCTTGTCGGCCGGGACGAACCGGAGACGGTTGCCCAGGTCGAAGCTCCGCGACCCCGTCCGCAGACGCGGCCCGTACGCCGTGCCCCGCGCGCCGCAACGGCGCCTGTCCGCGTCATCAATGGCAGCCAGGATACTGTCGTCACTGCGCCCGTCGCACGCCCGAATCAGGAGTAACCCGCTGATGACCCCGCTCCATCGTCTCGTCTGCGCCATGTGTGCCTTTGTCGTGCTCGCCTTGCCGGCCAATGCCTGGAATGTGCGTGCTGCGGCAGCCGATGCCGAACGCGTCGAACTTCGCCGCGGTGCGTCTGCCGTGATCGAGGCCGATGCCGCCTTTGCGACGCTGGTTGTTGCCGATCCGGAAATCGCCGAGGCGATGGCCACCTCGAACCGCTCTTTCTTCCTGCGCGGCAAGCAGCCGGGCAGCACAACCGTTCTGATTTATGATGCTGCCGGGCGGATAGCCGAGCTGATTGAAGTCGAGGTCAAACTGGGGCTGGACGAGCTTCGCGCCGATCTGAAGCGCCTTCTTCCCGGCGAGGAGATCGATGTGTATCCGGTGCATGACGGCGTCTTCCTGGATGGGCGTGTGACCACATCGTCCGCCGCCGATATGGCGCTGCAGCTTGCCGAACGTCATGTGCCGGGCGGTGTCGCAAACGGCCTCACCGTCGGCCAGAGCCAGCAGGTCATGCTGGAGGTCCGCTTCCTCGAAGCCAGCCGCAATGCCATCCGCGAGATCGGATTCGGGGGCCGGGGCGATAGCGGCCGCGTCAGTGCGACGACTGACAGCAGCCTGATCTCGGGCCTTGCAGCCAACACTGTCGCCCTGTTCAGACAGGTTGGCGGTGAGGACATTGACATCACCTTGCAGGCCCTTGAAAGCAAGGGCATCATCCGCACTCTGGCAGAGCCGAACCTCGTTGCCCTGTCAGGTGACACGGCAAGCTTCCTCGCAGGGGGCGAGTTCCCGATCCCTGTGGCGAGCCGCGATAACGAGATCACCATCGAATTCAAGAAGTTTGGCGTGAGCCTCGACTTCACCCCCACCGTACTGGCGGATGGACTCGTCAATCTGCGTGTCCGGCCTGAAGTGTCGGCCATCGACCGTGTCAACGGTATCCGGTCGGCCTCGATCGAGGTTCCGGGAATTTCCGTACGCCGCGCGGATACCACGGTTGAGCTGTTCGACGGACAGGCCTTCGCCATCGCTGGCCTGCTTGAGAACAATTACTCCAATGCCGTGCGCCAGACGCCGTGGATCGGCAACGTCCCGGTTCTGGGCTCACTGTTCTCCTCGCGTCGCTTCCAGCGCAATGAGACTGAACTCGTGATCATCATCACGCCGCGCCTTGTCCAGCCATCGCCGCACCCAACGCACCTGGCCTCGCCGCACGACAGCCTCGCCGAGCCGACCGAGGCCGAGTTGTTCCTCTTGGGACGTACATCCGGCGCCATCCAGCCTTGAGCCTGATTCAGGAGTAGAGACCCATGACCAAAGCCTGTCTTGCCATGCTGGCTGTCCTGCTCGGAGGATGTGCTTCCTTCGACAGCCAGGACCGGTTCCTGCTCGGCGACGCCACCCGTGCAAACATTGCCGAGCATGCTGTACGAGATGTCAATCTGCCCAACTCGAAGGCTGTCGAAGATGCTTCGGGTGTGCGCGCGGTCAATGCCGTCAAGGCCCTTAATGACGGGAAGAACCGGGAACTCGCCGGGGGCGCCTCATCCGGCTCGGGATTTGACCGATGAGTCAGCCGCTTCCAAAACCTCAAGCCGCAGCGGAGGCTCAAGCCCCGGCCGGTCTTCCGGCCATGGCTGTTATGGCCCATCCTGACAGGCTTGCAGCCATGCGGACTGTCTGTCCGGCCTTGACCGTGCTGGATGCCGGCATGGCGCCAGAGTTCGTGCTTCACGAATCACGGGCGCCCGTTCTCATCGAGCAGGGTGTTGCAGGATGGGATCAGCTCCTGCTTCTCCTGGCAGTTGAACGCCCCGGCGCCGCCGTGATTGTGCTGTCTGATCAGCTGCCTGCCCATATGGTACGGGCCCTGATGAAGTTTCGCGCCTCGGATGTGCTGCCGCTCAATGCCGAAGCCGCAGAAATTGCATCTGTTGCCGAACGCCTTGCTGCCATGCTCGAAACGCCGGATGTGGCCGGCCAGCCTCCCCAGGCAGCCGCTTGCTGGGTGTTCCGTGGGGCTGTCGGCGGAGCAGGCGTGTCCACGATCGCGATCGAGTGTGCCTTCGCCCTCGCCAGGATTGTTGGCCCGGGGAAAGTGTGTCTTGTCGACCTGAACTTTGCCGACGGGATGGTCGCCTCCTTTCTCGAAACTGTTCCGAAGCTTGACCTTGAATCACTGGCCGCGGCGCCCGAGCGGCTCGATTCCCGTTTGCTTGCCGCCTGGTGCTCACGCCATGAGGCGGGCGTCTCGATACTGTGCGGGCCGCGAAATCCGGAGGGCGACAGCCTCAGCACGGATGCCGGTGTCCTTCGCCTCCTGGATGTCGCCTGTTCCTCTTTCGAGTATGTCCTGCTCGACATGCCGCGTCATATGCTGCCCTGGACGAAGACTGTTCTGGCCGCGGCCGATGAAGTCATCGTCATCAGTGAGCTTACGGTTCCGAGCCTGCATGCCGCTGCAGACATGTGCCGGGAAACCGACACGCTGCGCGCGGATCGCCGCAAGGCCCGCCTGATCCTCAACCGTATGTTCAAGAAGCGGAATTTCCGTTCCGGCTTTCCCGTGGACAAGGCTGAGCGGGCCATCGAACGCAAGATTGACGCGACGATCACATCGGACTGGGATTCGGCGCGAATGGCTGTGAATGTCGGCAAGCCGATTATCGACGTGAAGCCAAAGAGCGATCTGGTTGCCGATGTTCTGGGGCTGGTCAAAAGCCTTCTGCCTGAGGATGTTCTTGCGGCTACTGCGCCTGTGGGCAAACAGCGGAGGAAAGCCGGATGAGCCGCTTTTCGACGGCGCCGCGCCAGAACCCGCCAGCCGATACACCGGTAAAGCCTGACGCTGCAAAGCCCGTAACCAGCCCATCGGCCCGGGCCAAGCCGGAGCCAGCCGGCTTCGACATGCTGGAGGCCAAGCTCCGCATCCATGCCCAGCTGATCGACGAGCTCGATCTTTCTGCGCTCGAAAAACTCGATGATGATACCATGCGCCGCCGTGTCCGCGGCATCATTTCGGAGATCATTCGCAAGGAGGACATGGCGCTTTCCGCGGCTGAGGAAGCCTCGTTCGCGGACGCGGTCATGGATGAGATGACCGGCCTTGGGCCGATCGAGCCTCTGCTCAAGGACGATTCAATCGCCGACATCCTCATCAATGGCTGCAACCAGGTCTATGTGGAGCGGCGCGGCAAGTTGCAGCTTGCGCCCGTCCGTTTTGCCGACAATGACCACCTCCTGCGCATCGTGCAGCGCATCGTGGCGGCGGTCGGGCGCCGGGTCGATGAGAGCCAGCCGCTTGTCGATGCGCGCCTTCTCGATGGAAGCCGTGTCAATGCGGCTGTTCTGCCCATCGCGATTGATGGCCCGCTCGTCTCGATACGGAAGTTCTCAAAACAGCCGCTCACCGTTGACAAGCTCGTCGAGTTCGGGGCCATTCCGCGCCCGGTTGCCGACTTCATACTCGGCGCCGTGAAGTGCCGGGCCTCGACCGTCATTTCTGGCGGCACCGGATCGGGCAAGACGACGCTTCTGAATGCACTTTCCTCGGCGATCAGTCCGGATGAGCGCCTGATCACCATTGAGGATGCTGCCGAACTCCAGCTGCAACAACCACATGTTGCCCGCATGGAAACACGCCCGCCCAATATTGAGGGCAAAGGTGAGATCCGCCAGCGCGAACTCGTCAAGAACGCCCTGCGCATGCGTCCCGACCGCGTCATCCTCGGCGAGGTGCGCGGCGAGGAGGCGTTTGACATGCTCCAGGCCATGAACACGGGCCATGAAGGTTCGATGGCGACGATCCATGCCAACAACCCCCGTGATGCCATCACACGTCTCGAGCAGATGGTGATGATGGGGGGCATGAAAATTTCTGAGGAAGCAATCCGTGGACAGATTGCTTCAGCAGTAAATTTCATCGTCCAGGCCACGCGCCTGTCTGATGGCTCGCGCAAGGTTGTCTCCATTGCCGAGATCACCGGCATGGAAGGCTCGGTTGTTCAGCTGCAGGAGATCTTCCGCTTTGAACGCACCGGCACGACAACGGAAGGCAAGGTCGAAGGCCGTTTCATGGCTACCGGCCTTCGCCCGAAATTCCTTGATGAGATGGAACGCAAGGGCGTCTCCATGCCAGCGGGTCTGTTCGATCCATCCACGAAGTTCTGACAGCGGAGAGGGCCTCAAGGCAATGCTCGGGCTGACAGCATCCTTCCCATTCGACCCCGCCTTCATTGTCCCCGCTGTTATGGCGGCGGGTGCCGTGTTCCTGGCCCTGCAGACCGGAATAGGTCTTTTCACCGAGGCACGCACACAGGCCATCGTTAACCGGCGCCTGCAGTTCAAGGATCGATACTCCACGACCAGCGAGGCCATGGTCGAGCTGCGCAAGAGCCGCGGCCTCGACCGGGATGGCAACCTGGCGATGTCGCTGCGCTGGCTGAACCAGCTGATTGTCCGGTCCGGGCTGAAATTCCAGCCGGCGCGCTGGGTTGCCGCCTCGCTGGCTCTCGCCATTCTCGGTGCCGGTGCGGCGTTTGTCTATTCCGGTATCCTGGTGGCCATCCCCGCCTTCTTCCTGCTGCTCGTCGGGGCGCCCCTGGCTGTCCTCAAGTACACGGCGCAGAAGCGTGCCAAGGCTCTCTCGGGCCAGCTCTGCGATGCGTTGCAGATCGTCTGCCGCAGTCTTGAAGCCGGCCACCCGGTTGCCACGGCCGTTTCGCTGGTCGCGCGCGAGATGCCGGATCCGATCGGCACCGAGTTTGGCATGGCGGCGGACGAGATCGCCTATGGCATGTCGCTGACACAGGCGATCCACAGGATGGCGGAGCGGATCGGTGATCCCGATGTCGAGTTGTTTGCGGCAACCGTCCGCCTGCAGGAGAAAACCGGTGGCAACCTCACCGAATTGCTGAAAGCGAATACGAGCACCATCCGGGAACGCCAGACCATGCGTCTGAAGGTCAAGGCCGCATCGGCGGAAGGGCGCGTCTCGGCCATGATCCTCACCGCTGCGCCCTTCCTGGTCGGCGGGGCGATCCATTTCGTCAGCCCGGACTTCTATGGGCGTGTCATCGACGACCCGCTGATTCAGTATGGCTTTTCGGGATTGTTCGTCTGGCTTCTGATCGGCAATGCCGTGATGAACAAGATGATCAATTTCAAGATGTAGGCGGGGAGGATGAGCATGCTTTCCTCTTCCGGACCGGCCTTGTCGGCAATCCTCGTTGCGCTGGCGCTGATTGCGGCGCTTCCGGCGCTGATAAGCTTTCTCCGCAGCCGGCAGACGGCGGATGAGATTTCCCGCCGGCTGGAACGCCAGCCTACGGATCGGATATCCCCCGTAAAGAATGGCTCGGGCGGTTTCGGCAAGGCCATCGCCGAGTTGGCCGAAAACTCCGCTCCCAGCAATGAAGCCCAGCTCAGCCAGGCGCGTGCAAAGCTGGTGGCGGCTGGCTTCACTTCGCCATCTGCCGTCGGGCGCTATTTCTTTGCCCGTCTTGTCTGCGTGATCGCCCCGCAGGTGGTGCTGCTGTTCCTGCTGCGCTATCTCGACGGGCAACCGATCTATGTTGTGCTTGCTATATCGATCGCGCTGGTATTGGCGGGGCTCGCCGTGCCAGGCAAGTTCCTCGACCATCGCATCAGCCAGCGCCGCGCGGCCTGTTCGGCCGGTTTTCCGGACATGATGGACCTGCTTGTGGCCTGTGTCGAAGCTGGCCTCAGTCTTGACGCGGCGATCCAGCGCGTCGGCGAGGAACTCGAGCTGCGCCATCCCATCATCGCCGGCTATCTGCGAACCCTGTCACTCGAATTGCGGGCGGGCCGCGCCCGGAAGGCAGCCTGGCGGGCCTTTGCTGACCGGATGGGAATCGAGGAAGCCAGCTCGCTGGCCACAATGCTCCGCCAGGCTGAGGAAATGGGCACAAGCCTCGGCCAGACCCTGCGGGTTTTTTCGGCTGACATGCGCCAGCGCCGCATTCTCTATGCCGAGGAAAAGGCGATGGCGCTGCCGGCCATGCTTACCTTGCCCCTGATCGTGTTCGTTTTCCCGGTTCTCCTGGGCGTCATAGTCCTGCCGACCGCGGTCATGCTCGGCTCTGCCCTCGGCTGATTCCGGCTAGTCGGACCGCACGCAGATTGGTATTCCAACGCTTATGGCTACCTATCTCGAGTTCGAAAAACCCCTTGCCGAGCTGGACGCTAAGATCGCGGAGCTCGAAGCCCTTGCCACGCGCAAGGATGGACCGGCTATCAGCGAGGAGCTGGTGAAGCTGAAATCAAAGTCTGCCAGGCAGCTGAAGCAGATCTATTCGGATCTCGATGCCTGGCGAATCACCCAGGTTGCGCGCCACCCGGACCGGCCGCATTTTCTCGACCTGATCGAAGCCATCTTCGAGGATTTCGAGGAGCTGGCGGGCGACCGCCGCTTCGGCAATGACGAGGCCATCATTGGCGGCCTTGCCCGTTTCCGGGGTCGCTCGGTCGTGATCATGGGCCATGAAAAGGGACGAACGACCGAGAAGCGCCTCAAGCACAATTTCGGCATGGCTCACCCTGAGGGCTATCGCAAGGCAGTCCGCCTCATGGATCTTGCCGAGAAGTTCAACCTGCCTGTGCTCAGCTTTCCTGATACTGCCGGTGCCTATCCGGGAAAGGGCGGCGAGGAGCGGGGCCAGGCGGAAGCGATTGCGCGGGGCACGCAGCGCGGGCTTCAGCTCGGGGTTCCCTTCGTCACAATGATCCTCGGAGAGGGTATGTCCGGCGGTGCCATCGGCATCGCGGCGGCGAACCGCGTGCTGATGATGGAGTATGCGATCTACTCGGTAATCTCACCGGAGGGCTGTGCCTCGATTCTCTATCGCGACGCGGCCAAGGCTAAGGATGCGGCCGAAGCGATGTGCATAACGGCTCCCGACCTGCTGCGCTTCAAGATCGTGGACACGATCGTCAATGAGCCGACTGGCGGGGCCCACAGGGATCCGAAGCGGGCCATGGCCTCGGCCGGCAAGGCGCTTGATGCAACCCTGCGGGAGCTTGACGACCTTTCACCGGCGGAACTGCGTCGACAGCGCCGGGAGCGATTCTATGCCATCGGCCGCGAGGGGCTCTAGGCCCCGGCGCCCCGCCCGGTGATGGCCGAACGCGACTGGATACAGCGCTATTTTGCTCCGCTCGTGCGTTCGTCTGGTGCGGCCGCCCTGGCTGATGATGCGGCCTTGCTGGCGCCTTCGGGCCGGCCGGTTCTGATCACGACCGATGCCATGGCCGAGGGCATCCATTTCTTTCCGGATGATCCGCCGGCCTCGCTGGCGCGCAAGCTTGTGCGGGTCAATGTCTCGGACATACTGGCCGGCGGTGCGGAGCCGGCCGAAGCCCTTCTCGTTCTCGGTTGGCCTGAGGAACGGCCGGAAGCGCAGATCGCGGACTTCGCAGCGGCGCTGGGCCAGGAACTCGCCGCCTGGGGCGCAGGCCTGATTGGCGGCGATACCCTCTCCAGCCCATCCGGCCTGTTCCTGTCGCTGACCCTCACCGGGCATTGTCTCGGCCCGGCGCCTGTGCGTCGCGCCGGTGCCCGGCCCGGCGACACGCTCTGGGTCACCGGGGAGATCGGCGCGGCCTGCCGCGGCTATCTGTGGAAAACGACCGGCCAGGGGGCGCCCCACTGGCTGGCCGGCTTGCGTGAGCCCGTTCTGCCGCCGCTCGAAGCGGCCCGGCTCATCGCAGACCATGCCAGCGCCGCGATGGACGTTTCAGACGGCCTCCTCGGCGATGCCGCCCAGCTTGCTGCAGCGTCCGGGGTGGCGCTGGAAATCGATCTCGGCAGGGTTGCGTATGCCGGGGGTGCGGCCGATGCCGATGAGGCTGTCGCGCTCGCCAGCTTCGGGGATGACTACCAGCTCTTGTTTGCAGCGCCTCCCGACCGGGCGCAGGCCATAAGCGACCTATCCGCCAGAGCTAGTTTCGCGGTTTCCGAAATCGGGCGGATCACCCCCGGAAACGGCCTTTCGGCCCGCTATGATGGCAGCCCGGTTAACCTGCCTGAAACCATCGCCTTCGAGCATGGTAGAATCGGTACGCCCGCCACTCGCCGATAGCGCGAGCCGTATTGCGGCTAAAAGCTTCGGCTGGCAGGCACGTCCGCAAGCTGATAGGCAGCCCCGCGCCAGCCGCAACCCTGCGGCTCGGGGTCATAAGGGGTCACAAGGAAGGAAAGTCCATGTTGTGGTATTATCTCGCTCTCGCGGCGGGTTTTGTCTCGCTCCTGTACGGATGGTGGCAGGTTAACGCGATCATGAAGGCGCCGGCCGGCAATGCCCGGATGCAGGAAATCGCCCAGGCAATCCAGGAAGGCGCCAACGCCTATCTCAACCGCCAGTATCGCACGATTGCCATCGTGGGTGCCGTCGTTGCGGTCATTCTCATCATCGCGCTCGGCTGGAAGGCCTCGCTGGGCTTCGTCATCGGCGCCGTCCTGTCCGGAGCCGCCGGCTTCATCGGCATGCTTGTCTCGGTCCGCGCCAATGTCCGCACCACCGAAGCCTCGCGGCAGGGCCTGAATGCGGGCCTCCAGATGGCGTTCAAGTCCGGCGCTATTACCGGGATGCTCGTTGTCGGCCTCTCCCTCATCGGGATCGTCGGCTATTATGGCTTGCTCATCGGCCCTCTCGGCCTCAGCCTGAATGAGCCCACGCAGAAGCGTCAGATCATCGATGCTCTCGTGTCTCTCGGATTCGGGGCCTCGCTGATATCGATCTTCGCGCGTCTCGGAGGCGGGATTTTCACAAAAGGCGCCGATGTCGGCGGCGACATGGTCGGCAAGGTCGAAGCGGGTATCCCCGAGGACGATCCGCGCAACCCGGCCACCATCGCTGACAATGTCGGCGACAATGTCGGCGACTGCGCCGGCATGGCCGCTGACCTGTTCGAGACCTATGCGGTCACCCTTGTTGCCACCATGGTGCTCGGGGCGATCTATTTTGCGAACGAAGCCTATCTCAGCGAAATCATGATCCTGCCGCTCGCCATTGGCGCAGTCTGCATCATCACCTCGATCGTCGGCACATTCTTCGCCCGGCTTGCGCCCGGTTCCACGAACGTCATGGGCGCTCTCTACCGTGCACTGAATGTCACGGGTATCCTTACAATTGGCGGGCTCGCGATAGCAATCCATACAGTCCTGCCGGGCGGCCTTGGCGGAACGCTTGAGAATGCCGGCGACCGGCTCGGGCTGGTCGATCCGCTGACCGGCGAAGCCGCCGCGATCACCGGATGGAAGCTTTTCGCCTGTGGTCTGGTCGGCCTGTTTGTCACACTGCTGATTGTTGTGATCACCGCCTATTACACGGAAACGAAATACCGGCCCGTGCGATCAGTTGCGAAGGCCTCGATGTCCGGCCATGGCACGAACGTGATCCAGGGACTCGCGGTCTCGCTCGAATCGACTGCCCTTCCGGCACTTACAATCATCGGCGGGATCCTGCTGACCTTCAATCTTGCAGGCCTCTACGGCATCGCGATCGCGACCAGCACCATGCTGGCCCTCGCCGGCATGATCGTCGCGCTCGACGCTTTCGGTCCCGTCACCGACAATGCCGGCGGTATTGCGGAGATGGCAGAGCTTCCATCGGAAGTGCGCAGCACGACGGACGCACTTGATGCCGTCGGCAACACGACAAAGGCCGTAACCAAGGGCTACGCGATCGGTTCGGCCGGTCTCGGCGCGCTCGTGCTGTTCGCCGCGTATGCGGAAGATGTGAAGTTCTTTGTTGCAACGGCGGGGGAGGGGTCCTTCTTCGAGGGCGTGATAGTCGATTTCTCGATCGCCAACCCCTATGTCGTCGTCGGGCTGCTTTTCGGAGGTCTCCTGCCCTTCCTGTTCGGCGGCATGTCGATGATGGCCGTCGGGCGTGCGGCCCAGTCGGTTGTCGAGGAAGTGCGCCGGCAGTTCCGGGAAATGCCGGGCATTATGAAAGGGGATGTCAAACCCGATTATGGCCGGGCGGTGGACCTGCTTACCCAGTCCGCGATCAAGGAAATGATCGTGCCTTCGCTGCTGCCAGTCCTCTCGCCGATCGTTCTTTTCGGCGCGATCCTGCTCATTGCCGGGCCGAGCGCTGCACTGAGCGCGGTTGGTGCCATGCTGCTCGGCGTGATCGTCACCGGCTTGTTTGTTGCCATCTCGATGGCCTCGGGCGGCGGCGCCTGGGATAACGCAAAGAAGTACATCGAAGACGGACATTATGGCGGCAAGGGCTCTGAGGCCCACAAGGCTGCCGTGACCGGCGACACCGTCGGCGATCCTTACAAGGATACCGCTGGTCCGGCGGTGAACCCGATGATCAAGATCACCAATATCGTCGCGCTCCTGCTTCTGGCAGTTCTCGCCGGGTACTGATCCGTCCCGGCAGCGACTTCAATCGATGGCCCCGGCGCTTCGGCTCCGGGGCCATTCTTTTGAACGGGGCTGCGCTTATCCCCGCCCTGCGGCTATAGTCGCCGCCGCGTTTCCTTCAGCCGCAGATGAATCCCAGCAGAGCTTGTCCCCCCCGATTCCAGCGGGGGTATAATGCTCGGTGTCAGGCGGATGGTTTCCGGTCTGGCAGGTCCGGGCGCTGCCGGAAAGGAGGCCTTGACGACAGGGCGGCGCCTCAAACGGATGGGAGCGGTCTCCGCCGCGCAACGGGGACACGGCCTACCCCCCTGTACTATCCCTTTGTCCTCGTGCCGGGAGTCCGTCTCCCATCCGCAAGGATCTCAGACAGATGAAATAACCGGAAGGCGCTGCGCCTGTCCGGCTTTTGGTGCTGGTACGAGCGCTTTAGCGCCGGCGGCCTGTCGGGTTGTCCGGCGTGCGTTCATCCGCATTCGGCAGGCGGACTCCGCCAACCGATCCGAACAACTGCTCCCAGAAACCGAGTTCGCGGCCGCGTGTTGCCGTCTGCCGGGAGGCATAGTTGATGACCTGCCCGTCATTGGCATCATATTCGATGACTTCCTCAACGACGTCATCTGAATTGAAGCGGATCTCGACCACGCTGCGCTCAATGACTTTCGGATTGTAGAACGCAAAGCGCTCCTGGATGTCGGAGAAGTAGATCCAGGTATTGGTATCGAACAGGCCTCGCGTGGACGGCGAGCCGAGCTTGGCGAGCACGCTGGAGCGGCTGTCTTCGCCAGGCAGGATATCGCGCGGCGCGATCTCATCGGCAATGTAGCCGTGAAAGTCGTTCGCCGGTGTGATGCAGGCAGTCAGGGGCAAGACAAACAGGCTGGCGGCCAACAAGGCGCGTCGGGACATCGCAGTCTCCAGGAGGCTTCTTTTGACCCGAGACCTACCGGCAGCTATGGGGCCTTGGCAAGCATAGGAGTGCACCCGGTATGGTGTTTTCGCTCAAGGCCCTCGGGCAGCGATCGGCGGTGCGCAAGGCGGCGCAGCGGGCCTATGACGGCCTTCTGAAGGCCGCACTGCAGCCTGTGCACTATCTCGAACATGGGGTGCCCGACACATTCGAAGGCCGCGCCCAGATGGTGACCCTGCTCACAGCTGCAGCGTGTACACGACTAGCGGGTATAGGCGGACCTGAGGCTGCAAGGCTGGCTGAAGCGCTGAATGCACGTGTTCTCGATGGCTTTGACGCCGCTTTTCGGGAAAAAGGCGTCGGGGATGCCTCGATTGCCCGCAAGGTGCGCAAGCTCGCCGAGACGCATTCAGGGCTCGGCCGCGCCGTGATGGAGGCCCTGCCGAGGGTTCACGAGACCGCATCGGGAGAGCTTGCTGCCATCCTGGCGCGCAATGCTGTCGCCTCGGGCGATCCTGCCGTCCGGCTCTCAGCGGCCCTTGCCGGTCTCAGTCGCCGTTTCGAGGCCCAGCCGGACGATGAAATCCTTGCCGGAGCCTTCGATTGGCCGGCTGCAGGCAAGCCGGTTTAGCGCCGGGCAGGGCCAGCATCTCGCCCGTTGCCATTGCCTGCGGCGCCGCTTAAACCACGCGGACAATCCCCAGAGCCCCGGGACACAAAAAGAATGCCCCAACAAACCGGTCCAGGCCTGACCTTGTCGATTGATGCGATGGGTGGAGACAACGCCCCGCAGGTCGTGATTGCGGGGCTCGAAACCCTGGCAGTGGCCCGGCCCAGCCTCGCATTCCTGTTGCATGGGGATGAGGCCATCCTTACGCCGCTTCTGAAGGCACATCCGGCCCTGACGCAGCGCGCTGCCATCCGCCATACCGATCTGGCCGTGACATCGGACATGAAGCCCAGCCAGGCCCTCAGGCGCGGCAAGGGCAGCTCCATGTGGAATGCCGTGGAGGCTGTGCGCAATGGTGAAGCCGCCGCTTCGGTCTCTGCGGGCAATACTGGCGCGCTGATGGCGATATCGATGCTGGTCCTGCGCAAGATGGACGGGGTCCACCGGCCGGCGATGACGGCCCTCTGGCCAACACTCAAAGGCCGCACGGTGGTTCTGGATGTCGGCGCCAATGTCGAGGCCGATGCGGAACAGCTCGTGACGTTTGCCATCATGGGCGAAGCCTATGCGCGCGCCGTGCTTGGCCGGCCTCGCCCGACCGTGGCCCTTCTGAATGTCGGCTCGGAAGAAATGAAAGGCCATAATGAGGTCCGTGAAGCGCATGAATGGCTGCGCCGGGCCGGCCTCCAGATCGACTATCGGGGCTTTGTGGAAGGGGACGACATTTCCGGCGGTGTTGCGGATGTCGTGGTGACCGACGGCTTCACCGGCAATGTGGCCCTCAAGGCCGGCGAGGGTGTCGCCCGGATGCTCTCGGCGCGCGTGCGCGAGGCCCTCACCGAGAGCCTCTTGTCCAAGGCTGGTGCAGCACTGGCCACGCAAGGCCTCAGGCGCCTCAAGGCGCTGATGGACCCCAGCAATGTCAATGGCGGGGTGCTGCTGGGCCTTGGCGGCATTTCGGTGAAGAGTCATGGCAGCACCGACGCACGCGGCTTTGCCCGCGCCTGCGAACTCGCTGCCGATCTTGCTGCGAGCGATTATCAGGGGGAAGTCGCCGCGAATCTCGCCCGCTTCGCTGCAAGCGGGCTGGCCGCAGAGTGAGACCGCCCTCCGCGGCGGCGTGAAAGGACCCCTGATGACCCGGCGCAGCTTTATCCGCGGAACCGGCAGCTATCTGCCTGAACGTGTGCTGACCAATGACGACCTCTCGGCCATGGTCGAGACCTCGGATGAGTGGATTTACGAGCGGACCGGCATCCGCCGCCGGCATATCGCTGCGGATGGCGAGCTGACCTCCGACATCGCCACCGAAGCGGCCCGCCGGGCGCTGGACGCAGCCGGTATGATGGCGGGCGATATCGACCTCATTGTATTGGCCACAACGACACCGGACCAGACATTTCCGGCCACCGCGACCGCCATTCAGGCCAAGCTCGGGGTTTCGGGCGGTGCGGCTTTCGATGTGCAGGCGGTCTGCTCCGGCTTCCTGTTTTCCCTCGCAACGGCCGATTCGATGCTGCGGCAGGGCCTGTTCAACCGGGCCCTCGTGATCGGCGCCGAGACGTTTTCGCGCATCATCGACTGGTCCGACCGCGGCACCTGCGTCCTGTTCGGCGATGGCGGCGGGGCCGTTGTGATCGAGGCGGCAGACGGCACCGGCGCTCCGCATGAAGGCATCATCACCCACCATATCCGCACCGACGGTACGAAAGCTGACCTTCTCTATGTTGATGGGGGCGTCTCCTCGACCGGAACGATCGGCCATGTGCGGATGGAGGGCAATCGCGTCTTCAAGCATGCCGTGACCAATATTGCCTCCGCGATCGAGGCCGTTCTCGATGAAACCGGTCTCACCCCGGCCGATATCGACTGGTTCGTGCCGCATCAGGCCAACAAGCGCATTCTTGATGGCGTCGCCAGGAAGCTCGGGATTCCGGAGGAAAAGGTCATCATTACCGTGACCGAGCATGCCAATACATCGGCGGCCTCGATCCCGCTTGCTCTCGATCATGCTGTCCGGTCAGGCCGCGCCAAACCGGGTGACCTGGTCCTGTCGGAGGCGATGGGAGGCGGCTTCTCCTGGGGCGCAAGCCTTTTCCGGCTTTAGCGCTGTTTCGCACGGCAACATATTATTCACTAACGTCCGGGCTAGGAATTCGTTAATATCAAGGCGCTAGACTTTAACTGCAGGGAGGCTGCCGATGAGTTCCGAGAAGGGTAATACCCTCACCCGGGCCGAAGTGACGGACGCCATCGTCCGCGAGATCGGCGTCACGCGGCAGGAAGCCTCAAACCTGCTAGATGAAGTGCTCGAACTGGTTGGTGGAGAGCTGCAGAACGGGCATGAGGTGAAGCTGGCCCGCTTCGGCAACTTCATCGTGCGCCGGAAAGCCGCTCGCGAAGGGCGCAATCCCAAGACCGGTGAGGAAGCCACGATCAGCGCCCGCCGGGTTGTGACCTTCCGTCCTTCTCCCATGCTCAAGGCCCGTGTGTCTCAAAGTTAGCTGCCTGCCCCGGAAAGGAATTTGCCATGCCTGCCGCCCGTGCCCGTCCCAAGAAATCGGCCAGCGCCTTCCGGTCGATCGGGGAAGTGGCCGATGCGCTGGGGGTCGAGGCACACGTGCTGCGCTACTGGGAGAGCAAGTTCCCGGATGAGGTGCAGCCGGTCAAGCGCGGCGATGGGCGCCGCCTGTTCCGGCCCGAGGATATCGAGGCGCTGCGCGCGATCCGCATCCTGGTGCATGAGCGGGGGCTGACCCTCAAGGGCGCCAAGGCGCTGCTTGAGACTGACGGCGTTGAAGCAGTTCTCGGGATTCCCGGAAGTTCCAAAACCGGCCCGGAAGTGGCGGGGCCGCCGAGCCCGGCCCGCATCCTTCAGGAAAGTGTCGCACGCGCGTTCGATACTGCCGTTTCAGAGATGTCTCCGGTACGCCGGAGCCGGCTTGAAACGGTGCTTGCCGGGCTTGAGGACATGAAGGCCCGGCTCGATGCCGCCCGGGTGCGCCCGGCCGCCTGAGCCGCGTTAGCCGGCCAGGCCGTCCATACATCTCGGCTGTTGCGGCGCTAAGGGCCTTTGCCTATACAGCGCGTTCGGTCGGAGCGTGGCGCAGCCCGGTTAGCGCACTAGTCTGGGGGACTAGGGGTCGGAGGTTCGAATCCTCTCGCTCCGACCATTCCTTTCCGGCAATTACCTCTCCGCGCTGAAATCGACCCCTTCCACTTTGCCAACAGCCGCGAGGGCGAAGGCATAATCGATCGCTGTCTCCCGCAGGCTTTCCCAGCGCCCGGACGCACCACCATGTCCGGCATCCATGTTGATACGCAGGAAGTATGGGCCCGCCTCCGGCGCCTCATGGCGAATCTTTGCCGCCCATTTCGCCGGCTCCCAATAGGTCACGCGCGGATCGGTGACACCGCCGGTGATCAGCATGGGCGGATAGGCAAGGGCCGTGGTCTGGTCATACGGGCTGTAGGCGAGGATCTGGTCATAAGCGGCCTCATCCGTAAGGGGGTTGCCCCATTCGGGCCATTCCGGCGGCGTCAGCGGCAGGCTCTCGTCGGACATGGTATTGAGAACATCGACGAAGGGCACAGCCGCGATGATGCCGCCGAACAGGTCCGGCTGCATATTGGCTGCAGCCCCCATCAGCAGGCCGCCGGCCGACCCGCCATGGGCAATGATCCGTCCGCGCGTTGTATAGCCCTGCGCGGCGAGATGTTCCCCGGCCGCGACGAAATCCCTGAAGGTGTTGGTCTTCTTGTCGAGCTTGCCATCAAGATACCACTGGTAACCCTTGGCCATGCCGCCGCGGATATGCGCGATGGCATAGACGAAGCCGCGATCGACGAGGCTCAGCCGGCCGGTGCGGAAATCCGCCGGGATAGTGATGCCATAAGAGCCATAGCCATAGAGCAAGAGCGGCGCGCTGCCATCGACGGGCGTATCCCTGTGGCGCAGGATCGTGACGGGCACTTCGGCGCCGTCCCAGGACGGCGCCATGATCCGTTCGGTGACATAGTCGGCCGGATCGTGGCCGGACGGCACTTCGCGTGTCTTGCGCAGCGTCTTTTCGCGGGTGGTCAGGTCATAGTCGAAAACCTGGTCAGGCGTGGTCGGTGAAGCGTAGTCGAAGCGCAGGACCGGGACATCATATTCATAGCCGGAATCGAGGCCGAGATCAT
>DAIRTA010000015.1:0-24766 GCA_036804125.1 Hyphomonas sp. | reverse complement strand
CGCCCCTCCATGAGTTTCTCGCCCCGGTCGATCAGGATCGCCCTGTCGCAAAGCTGTACAATTGTCTGAGCGCCATGGCTGACGAACAGGATTGTCGCACCGGAGGCCCGGATGGCCTCGATCCGGGCAAAGCATTTGCGCTGGAATGCCTCGTCGCCAACCGACAGCGCTTCATCAACAATGAGGATATCGGGATCCACATTGATCGCGACCGCGAAAGCGAGACGAATATACATGCCCGAAGAATAGGTCTTCACCGGCTGTTCCATGAAATGGCCGATCTCGGCGAAGGCCGCAATGGAGTGAAAGCGCCGTTCTGTCTCTTCATGGCTGAGGCCAAGGATGGCGGCATTGAGAAAGACATTCTCGCGTCCCGTGAATTCCGGGTTGAAACCGGAGCCGAGTTCCAGAAGCGCCGCGATCCGTCCCTTGACTGTGATTGACCCGCTGGTCGGGTGGAGGGTCCCGCAGATCATCTGCAGCAGCGTGGACTTGCCAGACCCGTTGCGCCCGACGATGCCGACGGTTTCGCCCCGGCCGATTTGGAAGGAGATATCACTGACAGCGGTGAATTCCTGGTAGAACTGCGGCGGCTTCATGCCGGAAAGACGCGCCAGTTTCGGGAGGACCATCTGCTTCAGCCGGTCCTGGGGCTGCGCATAGATGTGGTAATTCTTCGAGACGTTCTGGACGCAAATGACGGCATCAGACGACATCGGCAAACCCTTTCCTGGTTTTCTGGAACCAGAGATAGCCGGCGGCGCTTATGACCAGAGACCAGCAGGCGTATACCCACAGGGCCCCGAAATCTGGCATGATTCCGAAGATCATTGCTTTTCTGGCCTCCTCTACGGGAAGGCTGATCGGATTGAGCGCGATCCAGGGCTGCAACCAGGCTGGCAGGGCGCTGGTCGGAAAGAAAATCGGCGCGAGGAACAACAGCGCCGTGATCAGGGGACCCACGATCTGGCCGACATCGCGCGCATAGGTGCCCACTGAGGCGAGAAACCATCCGAGGCCAAGTGTCATGAGGCAAAGCGGCAGGACGATGAGAGGCAGGAAAACCACCGTCCACGGAATGCCGCCAAATATCTGAAACAGGAAGGGTATCAGAACAACCAGGCTGATGCAGGCATGGATCAGGGCCGAGCCCAGCGCCACCGGGACCAGAATCTGAAGAGGGAACACCACCTTTTTCACATAGCTGACATTCGAAAGCACGACATTGGGCGCTCTTGCCAACGTCTCGGCCAGTATCTGGTAAAGGATGAGGCCGAGGAACAGGATAACGGCAAATTCGGCTGGAGATGCCGCCTCATCGGCCCCGACCCAGCGTGAGCGGAACACCACGCCGAACACGAAGGTGTAGACGCCAAGCATCAGGAGCGGGGTGATCATGGACCATCCGATGCCCAGGACAGAACCGCGATAACGCGATTCGACTTCGCGCCGGACCAGCGCGAAAAGCAGTCGCCGGGCCTGGCCGTCATCGGGGGATGGCTTCTGGTCACGTTTTTTCCCGGCTGATTCGAGAGCGGAGTTTACTTCCAGCACCTGCGCATCCTGTTTCTCATTTGACCCTCTGGTAGTGAATAGATTAAAGCCGGGGTCAAGGTCATTGTTGCAACCCTGAAACATCGCCGCCGGACCTATTGGCTGCCGCTCGCCTTGCCGTATCGCCCTGCCTTGCGCGTCATGCCAGCGCTTTACTGACACAGTCAGACCCTGTCCGACAATCGTCCAGCGGCCAAAAGCGGGTTTTGCGCCTGGTCTGGCCGGCGATGCTGATGAAAGCCGATGCGAAGGGGTCTTGTCATGTCCATTTGCATGACGGCCGGTCTTGCGGGCCCCGGCATCCTGACCGGAACGCCCGCCTGTGCCGGCGGCTTGCCCGGCGTCTGCCGCGAGGTTGCCCGGGCTGTCCAGCTCGGCAGGGCCGGGACCCGCGTGCCAGATAAAGGAGGGCGGTCCTTGCGCAAGGGTGGTTGCAGCATCAAGGGGCCCCTTAGCCTCATCAGCTGGGCTTTCCCCTGGCTTGAAAATCTCTGGATCATGTGGGCTCGCATCTGCCTGATGATCCTGAATGTCCTTCTGGCCGGCCTTGCCAGGGCCTGGTTTTCCTGGCTGAGGGCAGAGGCCAGGCCGGCCGATTTTCCTGCGCTGGTCCTCGTCACCGCCTGTCTCATCGGCGCGGCGCTTTCCGGCCGCAGCCGGAGATATGCTGTTTAGGACCGCGAAAGCCTCCACCCGCCGCCCTGCGACGTCAGCGCCCATGGCCTTCGCCGGCTGTGTTCGTGGTTCGCGCGCTGACCGCGCCGCGGAAGGAACCGCGGGAATGCTGAACGCAGCAGCGCCGTGAGGGCATCGGCCGCGGGTCTTCTCGCCCGTCTGGCCCGAGGCGACCGGGAGGCAGTGGAGCGGGCGACCGAAACCAGGATGCTGGAAGCTGGCGGCGCAGGCTGCGCCTTTGCCGTGCAGCGATCCGTTTTTGTCGTCAGGCGCCGCGCCCGGGCCGCATCGAAAGGGCCTGGCCGAGACACGCGCGGTTGCGAGATGGCGGTCCCGAGGCGCCGAGGCAGGGCTGCGAGGGACACAAAAGTTGACACGTCCCGATGCGGGCCGCAAAGCCTTTGCCGGGCCAATAGGGTCACGGTAATTCACGCCTGCGCATTTCGCGATGAGAGGGTAGATTGGTCATCTCTTCCTGGCTGAAACTGGCATGCGGCGCCCTGAGCGCTGCCATCATCGCCCTGGCGGTGGCCGGCGGCATCCTGCACTTTTCGTCAGTGCCGCATATGGACATGTGGAACGGCGCACTCGATGCGTTGCGCCGGATGGATGAAGGCGATGCGTCCGTATGGTGGGCGCAGCACAACGAGCATCGCATCCTGATAAGTCGCGGCTTGTTCTGGCTAGAGTACACAGTCTTTGATGGTTCCGGCGCATTCCTGATTTTTCTCAATTACGCTTTTGTAGCCCTCGCGGCAGGCCTCCTGACATGGGCGCTCCTGCGGACTTCCCGCGGCGAAGGTTCGCGCACGGATTTTGCCACAGCCTTCCTGGCCGTGCTCGCACTGCTTTGCCTGTGGACACAGCATGAAAACCTGACCTGGGCGTTTCAAAGCCAGTTCTTCCTCGCCCAAACCCTTCCCCTGGCGGCTCTGCTCCTGCTGGCACGGAGCAAGGAGGCCAGCGCGTCTTCGGGACTTTGGTTTGCCGGCGCAGTTGTCGTCGGCCTTGCATCAACCGGTACAATGGCGAACGCGCTGCTCGTACAGCCTCTACTTGTTGTCTGCGCGGCCGCGCTGCGCATGGGGTGGGCAAGAACCGGTATCCTCTGCGCCGCCGCGGCGTTCAGTTTCTGGGCCTATCTGTACAATTACGTCTCCCATCCGGGGCACGGATCGGTGACGGCTACCCTGGTTTCGGACCCGGTTGGACTGGTCATCTATACGTTGCGGTATCTCGGCAGTCCGGTTTACGGGGTCTTCGGGCCGGGAACCCCCGCCTCTGTTGCCGCGGCAATGGCCGGGCTCGTCCTGATGCTCGCAACCCTGGCCCAGGCGATCAGGATCCTCTGGTCTGCGAAACCCGAACCGTTCGCGCTCGCGCTTATACTGTTCATTGCCTATGTCTGCGGGACGGCCTTGGTGACGGGAGGCGGCAGGCTCGTGTTCGGCCTCGACCAGGCCTTTTCCAGCCGGTACACCACGCCGGCGCTCATGGCATGGGCGGCCTTGATTGTGCTCTATGCGCCGTTATTCATCCGGGGCTTGCGACATCATCAGACCGAGGGGCAGGTATTTCTTGCCCTGACAGCTGCCGCTCTCGGCTTCCTGGTGGCTTTTCAGACGGCAGCCATCCGGCCAGATCAGGAGCTTGCTTTCCGCCGCGAGATCGCAGCTCTCTCGATCGAGCTCGATATTCCCGACGAGACCTACATCCGCACCGTTTTTCCCAACACGGCGGCGGCCATGAGCATCGGCAGATATGCGTCAGGTCTCAATCGCGGCGTTTTTGGAACGGCTCGCTTCAGGGATGTTGCCCAACGTATCGGGAGCGCCGCCGCGCCGCGGGATACGCGCGTATGCAGCGGCAGTCTTGACAGGATCGAGCCGATTGCGGGCGTTCACAAATGGGTCCGTTTCCACGGCTGGCAGTTTGACGACCAGGCGGGCAGGCCTCCTTCCAGCGTGGATCTTGTCGATCAGGCCGGACAGGTGGTGGGGTATGGCCTGACCGGGCAGCCCCGCCCGGATGTCGCGGGCGCAATTGACCCAAAGGCGCTTCGCTCCGGCTTTGCGGGCTATGTCCGGGCCGGCGCGATTGGCCAGCCTCTTTCTGTGCAGGGCGGGGGGTGCCGGACGCAGGGACAGCTTGAGGTCGCAATTTTTGTACCTGTGGCGGGCGTGTCAGCGGCCGAAGCCGTAACGGCGCGCGCCGACATCGTCGCCAATGAGGGATGGGCTGGCGGCGACTATTACGCAACATCGTTTGAAGGCCTCGTGGTTCTCGGCAGCTATGTCGATTCCGACGCTGATGTCGGGGTGCTGAAGGTGCGCCTGCGGCCGGGCGAGCGACTATTGTACCGGTCCGGACCGACCGGCGGTCGTCAGCTGGTACGGCTGGAAGATGATGCGGGCGTCTTCTCCGTGCTGCCGGTGGCAACCGAGTGGACGCTCCTCGAACTTTCCGGGAACGCTGTAACGGGCGACAGCCATGTGTTTGAATTTGCCGATGAGGGAGACGGCTGGGGCGAATGGTCGGCCATCGCGCTCCTGCCTGCGCCTTGAAAGATCAATGATGAAACAGGACGACGCGCCGCTTCTCGCCAGCCGGATCGTGATCACGGGGGTGGCAGGCCTTGTCGGCCAGAACCTGTGCCTCCGGCTGCACGAGGCTGGGTACACGAACCTCACGGGAATCGATAAGCATGCGAACAATCTGGCAGTCCTGCGCACTCACCAGCCTTATGTGAGAACGGTTGAAGCCGACCTTGCCGAGCCGGGAGGCTGGCAGGAAGAGATCGCCCTTGCTGACATAGTCGTACTGAACCAGGCGCAGATCGGCGGGCTCGACTGGAACGATTTCAAGCGCAACAATATCGATGCCACGCGCCTGATCCTGTCCGCGATCAAACCCGAACGCCCAGCCTATATTGTCCACATCTCTTCATCCGTGGTCAACAGCAAGGCCGACGACTTTTATACACGGTCCAAGACCGAGCAGGAACAGATGGTGAGACAGTGCGGGCTACCTCACTGCGTGCTGCGTCCGACACTCATGTTCGGATGGTTTGACCGCAAGCATCTCGGCTGGCTGCGCAGGTTCATGGACACCTCGCCCGGGTTTCCAATCCCCTCGCATGGCCGATACATACGCCAGCCTCTGTATGAGCAGGATTTCTGCCGGGTCATTCAGGGCTGTATCGAGCAGCGGCCAGATCATGAGGTTTTCGATATATCGGGGCAGGAACGCATTTATTACCGGGACATGATCCGCACCATCAAATCGGTTGCGGGCGGGCGGGCCAGGATCATACACATTCCCTACTGGAGTTTCTGGCTCAGCCTGTGGCTTGCCGCACGCGTGCTGAGGCGCCCCCCTTTCACGACGAAACAGCTGGAGGCGCTGGTGATCCCCGAAGAATTTCCGATCAATGACTGGCCAGGGCGTTTCGGGTTTGCGGCAACATCGTTCGAGAAGGCCGTCGATGAGACCTACAACCATCCTGTCCATTCCAACGTCTTCCTGGAGTTCTGACCATGACCGAACCTGCTGCGACGCCCGTGCTGGACGTGGTCGTAATCGGCGCAGGCGCGATGGGGCTGGCAGCGGCGTATCATGTTGCCCGCGCCGGAAAGACCGTTGCGGTCGTCGAGGCCGCTTCTTCGCCCGGAGGCATGGCGGCACATTTCGACTTTGAGGGCCTGTCTCTCGAGAAATTCTACCACTTCGTCTGCAAGACCGACAAAGATACGTTTGAACTGCTTGATGAACTCGGTCTTTCAGACCGCATGGTCTGGAAAGCAACGACAATGGGCTTTTACATCGACGGAAAGCTCCACGACTGGGGCAATCCGGTCGCCCTGCTGAAGTTTCCGGGCCTCGGCCCCGTCGGAAAGCTGCGATACGGCCTGATGGCCTGGTGGTGCACGCGGCGCAGGTCATGGGGCCGGGTCGAGGAGATGACAGCGCCGGACTGGTTTCGGGCCTGGCTCGGGGAGGCGTGCTATCTCAAGATGTGGCAGCGCCTTCTCCACCTCAAGCTTTTTGAATATACCGAGACTGTCAGCGCGACGTGGATCGCCACTCGGATCCAGAGGATCGGCCGCTCGCGCAAGTCCCTGCTGACTGAGCAGCTCGGATATATAGAGGGCGGTACACAGACATTGGTGGACGCCCTGTGCGCCGGCATTAAAGACAAGGGCGGGACCATCCTCTGCAGCGCGCCGGTGCGGCGGGTCAACCTGCGCGCAGACGGTTTGAAGACTGTCGAGGCGGCCGGAAGCGGCGCGCTGGTTTGCCGCGAGGTGATCTCCACCGTACCGACCCCGCTTGTCGGCGAGATGATCCCGCAGCTGTCAGACGAAGAGAAGGCAATGCTCGGCGCAATCGACAATATTGGTGTCGTCTGCCTCGTCTACAAACTGAAGCGCAAGGTTACCGGGCATTTCTGGCTCAATATCAGTGACGGGACGCAGGCAATCCCGGGCTTGATCGAGTTTTCGGCTTTGCGTGATTTTGGCGGAGCCACGATTGTGTATGCGCCGTATTACATGCCTGTGACCAATGAGCGATGGACATGGAGCGATGAGGCATTGCTGGAGGAGGCTTTTGCCACGATCTGCAAGGTCAATCCCGGCATTTCTGCGGCGGACCTGATCAGCAGAAAAGCCAGCCGGCTGACCCATGCCCAACCTGTCTGCACGCCAAATTTCCTTGACCGCCTGCCCCCCATTGATACGTCCGTGCGGGGCGTGCAGGTGGCTGATACATGCTATTACTATCCCGAGGACCGGGGGATTTCAGAAAGTGTGGGCCTTGCGCGCCGCATGGCCCACACCGCCCTCCACCGGCTCGCGGCGCAGACGCCGGCCGGAGTAGACGTATGAACACGGAGCCGCGCAGGTTTCTTGCATTCGTCATAACCGGCGGCCTGGCCGCGCTGGTCAATATCGCGGCGCGGGCGGTCTTCTCGCAGGTCATGGCGTTCGAGATTGCTATCCTGGCGGCGTATCTGGTGGCAATGATCACAGCTTACGTCCTCTCCCGCCTTTTTGTCTTCGACGCGTCGGGCCGCTCAGTCGCGGAGGAGTTCACGAAATTTGCGCTCGTAAACCTGGTCGCGCTGGTCCAGGTCTGGTTGGTCGCGATGGGGCTGCGTGTTTTCGTCCTGCCTTGGTTGGGCTGGACACTTTACCCGGACCTCACGGCGCACATCCTGGGGGTCGCCAGCCCGATCTTGACGAGCTATTTTGGGCATAAATACTTTTCGTTCCGGCCGGCGCAGAAGTCGTCCGGCGGAGACGCGACTTGAGGCCAGACAGTCGCCCTTTCCCGCTCATCGCGGGCGGCTAGGCCGTTCGTCTTGGCCTGACGCTTAGTGTACTGAGCCTCATGCTCGCGCAGATCCGGGTTGTCTTCAGTCCGGTTAAGGCGTGCAAAGCGTCTTCACCTCTCTGCATGCGGCGCAGGCCCCCTCGTCATGGGTTTGAGCCTCGTCTTTGCCTTGTCTCTGCCCGTTTTCATCACCTTCGCGACCGTTGGGGCGATGCGCGTCCTTCTGGCGGGTTTCATGTTCGGGAAGCTGGCAGCCTGGATGCAGTTCCGCACGCTTGTGATGCAGGCCGGATCCTCTTCAGCTATGGCGAGGCGCGAGACGCAGGTGGCGAGCGCACGCCTCTTCAGTCGTTCGAGCGGCTTGACCGCATATCCCGGCTTGCTGGCCGCTTCGGCGTGGTGGGCGTTACTGCTCCCTGTCCCGGCGTTCGCCGCGAACGCGGTTGCATCACGCACATCGAACAGGCTCGAGATCCACCGCCGGGGCTTTGTCCCCGCAACGCCTCTGGACAGCTGGATCAGGCCTGTCGGCCTTGCATAGGCGATCTGCCTGGCGAGCCCCATCCGCGTCTGCGGATGGGGTGAAATTCGGATACAAGGTCAATGCAGCACGATCCCCATCCACACCTCGCGAGGCACTCAATCGTGATTGCCTGTTGCCGGAAGTATGGATAGGGACGCAAAATGGCGCAGGAGGCAGAATCTATGCTCATGACGCAGACGGCTCTGCCGCACGTTCTGGCTGTGGACCTCGATGGCAGCCTGATCCGCTCGGACACCACGCATGAACTGCTCATGCTTTGCGCGCGCTGGGCCCCCCATCTCGTTCTGATCGCTCTGCTGCGCCTCCTGATCGACCGGGCGGGCGGTAAACGCTGGCTGGCAGAGCGGTTTGCCCGTCATATCGATCCGGTTAACTTGCCCTATGAGGCGGCTGTGCTGGCCGCGATTGCAGACCACAGAGAAGCGGGCGGGCAGGCATGGCTCATTTCCGGAAGCGATCATGTGATCGTTGAGGCCATTGCCCGCCATCTCGGCATATTTGATCGCTTTGAGGGCTCACGTCCCGGCGCCAACCTGACCGCTTCGCGCAAGGCCAGGTATCTTGCCGAGGCGGCGCCGCAGGGATTTGGATACATTGGCAACAGCCGCCAGGATCTTGCCGTCTGGCGCGGCGCTGCATCCGGGTTTGGCGTCCGGGCGCCGGCCGCAGCCTACCGGATGGATGGCAGGGTTATCCCGCTGGTGCACAGGACGGGTTGGCTGCGGCCTCTGCGCAAGGCAATGCGCCTGCACCAGTGGGCCAAGAACATACTGGTCTTCGCCGTCCCCGGGCTGATGCTGGACGCGCTCGGCGCGCATGACCTGCTGCGGCTGGTCGGCGCCTTTTCCTGTTTCGGGCTGATGGCGAGCGGCACCTATCTTCTCAACGACCTGCTCGATATTCCCGATGATCGTCGCCACGCTACCAAGAAGCTGCGCCAGATTGCGGATGGTCGGCTCAGCCTGCCGCTGGCGGTTCTTGCCGCCGGCATCCTTGTAACCGGCAGCCTCGCTGCCGCTTTCTGGCTCGACACGGCATTCGGCATCGTCCTTGCCGCCTATGCCGTGTTGACGATCGCCTATTCTTTCAGGCTGAAGCGGGTTCCGGTCCTTGATGTCTTCATTCTGGCCGGGTTGTTCAGCATCCGGGTCTGGGGCGGGGCAGAAATTGTCGAGGCCCCGCCTTCGGCCTGGTTGATGATGTTCATTGGGCTCGTTTTCCTCAGCCTCGCACTTGCCAAGCGTTATGTGGAAATCCGCAAGACGCCTCCGGGTGCCAAAATCGCCGGGCGCGGATACCGGGCCGGGGATGCAGCAATGGTGCTCGCCTTCGGCGCAGCCGCCGCAAACACCGCCGTGCTCGCGCTTGCGATATACGGTCTGCTTGCCCCGAACCGCCTGATCGATAACCCGTTGATCATGATGGTTGTCGCTTGTGTGGTTGGGGCGTGGTTCATGCGGATATGGCTGATTGCGGCGCGGGGCGAGTTGAATGATGATCCGGTGCTGTTTGCCGTGAAGGACAAGGTCAGCCTGCTGTGTCTTTTGATCGTCGGTGGATTCCTGGGAGCTGAAAGCTTGCGGCCGGTATGGTCACAATGGTTCTGAGCTGGGGGAGGGCACACCGGTACAATCAGGCACTTTTCCCGCTGCAGGCGGGCGATGCGGCTGGCCAGATCGTGCGCCTGATGGGCTCAGGCGAGCCCTCAAGCCTGCTTGCGCACGGCCTTGGCCGATCCTATGGCGACGTGGCCTTGAATGAGGGGGCCGGGTTGGCCCTGACCGCGCTGCTGGACAATTTCATTGCTGCAGACTGGCGCACGGGGGTGGTTCGCGCCGCAGCCGGGCTCTCAAACGAAGAACTCCTGCGTGTCTGTGTGCCGCGCGGCTGGTTCCTGCCGGTCACGCCGGGCACCAAGTTCGTGACACTCGGCGGAGCGGTCGCGAACGATGTTCACGGCAAGAACCATCACACTTCAGGCAGTTTCGGTGCGCATGTTCGCGCGTTCGGCCTTCTGCGGTCGGACCGCGGCCTCCTGACCTGCAGCCGCGAAGAAAATGCCGATTTGTTTGCCCTGACGCTTGGCGGGCTTGGCCTGACAGGGATCATCCTGTGGGTCGAGGTGCAGCTTGCACCGATCGCCTCATCCCGCCTTGATGTGGAAAACCTGCCCTGCCGTGACCTTGAGGACTTTTTCCGCTTGAGCCATGAAAGCGCCGCATGGCCCTATACAGTGACTTGGATCGATTGTTTTGCCCGGGGCAAAAGGCTGGGCAGGGGGATTTTCACACGTGGCCGGCCGCGATGCGACCTCGACCTGACGGCGCACCTCGGCAAGTCCGTGAGCTGGCCCATGACGACGCCGGGCTTCCTTCTCAACCGCCTGACGATTTCCAGCTTCAATGCCCTCTACAGGGCACGGCCCGCCGCGCGGTTTTCGGGTATTCAGCATTACGACCCCTTCTTTTTTCCGCTCGACAAGATCCATGGCTGGAACCGCCTTTATGGCGGCCGCGGTTTCTATCAGCATCAGAGCCTCATTCCCCTCGCCGACGGCGAAGCAGGCATCCGCGCGCTTCTCCAGCGGATTGCCAGGGGCGGGCAGGGCTCCTTCCTGGCCGTGCTCAAGCTTCACGGAGACGAAACTTCACCGGGGATAATGTCCTTTTGCCGGCCGGGAAGGGGGGTCAGTCTTGCGCTTGACTTTGCCAACAAGGGCAAATCTACAAGGCGCCTACTTGCCGATCTTGACCGGATCGTGCGCGATCACGGCGGACGGCTCTATCCTGCAAAAGATGGCACGATGTCGCGTGACTTTTTTCAGGAATCCTATCCAGACTGGACACGTCTCGAGGCCGCGCGCGACCCGCGCATTTCGTCGTCTTTCTGGCGGCGCCTTACCCTGCCTGAAGGAACCCCCGGTCCATGAATGCCTCAGCCATCAATGTTAAACCGCGCACACTGGTTATCCTCGGCGCAGCCTCGGCAGTCGCCATCGCTTTCGCGCGGCAGGCCGTCGAGGACGGAGGTATTCGCGTTGTCCTTGCCGGGCGATCTCAGGGAAGGCTTGACGAGGTCCTTGCCGACCTCGTCGCCCGGGGCGGCGACCCCGGCTCAACTTTACTTGTCGGCGATCTGGGCAACCCGGACGCGGTGCCCCGCCTTTTCGCAGCCCTGATGGCCGAGGCCGGCCAGATTGACGAGGTCCTGCTTGCCTACGGCGTTCTGGGTGAACAGACGCTCCAGCAGAGCGATTCCGGGGCGTTGCGCAGGCTGATGGAGGTGAACCTCGTCTCGGCCGCTATGTGGTGCGAAGCCGTGGCCGGTGTATTTGAGCAGCAGGGACATGGCCGGCTCGGTGTCCTCGGCTCCGTGGCGGGCGACCGTGGACGCGGGTCCAACTATCTTTATGGTGCAACGAAAGGCGGGCTCGAGCGGATCTGCGAGGGGATGGCCCACCGGTTTGCGGCCTGGCGCGAAATCTCGGTCACGCTGATAAAGCCCGGCTTCATCGATACACCGATGACAGCCCATATCAAGAAGGGCGGCCCGCTATGGGCAAGCCCGGAAAAGGTGGCGAAAGTTGCGCGAAAGGCAATGCAGGCCCGCCGTGTGCGTGTCTATGCGCCGTGGTTCTGGCGATACATCCTGCTCATCGTCAGAAGTCTTCCGGTCCCGGTCATGCATAAGACGAAGATGTAGCGCCGTTCGGCAATATCTGTGTACGGATCAGGCGGGCTTTTTGCGATCACCGTTCAGAGGGGGTCAGGCCCCCTGCACTTGCGCGAGGAGTTCGAGCCGGCCGGCCAGCGCCGGGCGCGCTGCTCCCGCGCCCTTTGTCAGGATACTGTAGAACTCGCAGCCTTCCGTGTCATACTCTGCATAAACCGACAAACAGGTGAGTCCAAGTGCGTTCAGGTCAGACATCACGATCCTGAAGCTGACGGGCGTAAAGCGCCAGCAGTGCACGTCGAGGTATTCTGCGCCCGACCGCGCTTTGTTCCACACGTCACGGGCGTGATCGAGCGGGTGTACGAGCTTGAATGCCCCCCCGGTTCCTGCGCTCCATGCCAGCTCGCTTTCGCGCTTGACGGCGTTCGACATATGATCAAACACCTGACCTGGAGACGGCCGCTTACGTCTTTCCTGAAAGGCGTCCAGAAACGACCCGGTCAGGCTGATCGGCTGAAAATGGTCAAAGCAGTAGCGTTTGTCGGGAATGATGAGCGCGAGGCGCCCGTCTGGCTTCAGAAGGGTCTCACATTGTTGAAGGAATGAGATCAGATCGGGCGTGTGCTCGATCACATGGCTGGCGATGATCCAGTCATAGTAATGGGTGCGTGCGATCAGATCGGGCAGGGCCTCACCTGTCCATACAAAGTCGACCTCCTCTATGTTCTCGAGATTGACCCCATGGCCCGCATACTTCGCCTTCAGGTCGGCCGCGCCGAGATGGTCGAGTATATCAACGTCGAACCCTGCCTTTTTTGACGCGATCGGGTTGTGGCTGGGGCCGATCTCAAGTCCCCGGCCTGCGCGGTCGATATTCTGCAGAAGCTTGTCGGCGCGCGAGAGGGGCGGCGAGGGACTCCCGTGCCGGCCTTCATGGCGTCCGTGCTTTTCGTAATGTTCAAAGCCGCTGTGAAACAGGCCGGCGCGCACGGCTGACGCAACGTCCTGATTGGCCTGAAGATAGCGTTTTTCGTCGAAAGCATCCCGCGACATTTTTGGTCTCTCACCTCAGGCTGATACGGCCGCCTCCATGATCTGCAAGCGGATGCTCGAGCGGGACGCTGAAAGTTCCTGAGTAGCTACTTTAGATGGTAGGCGTATCATCAACCCAACTTGCCGCAAAGATATTTTTCAAGATGATCGTCTCGGCCCCGCGATGCGCCCTGTTCTTGCGCCCGATGAGTGACCCGGTCCAGGCTGGCGGATGAAAGAAAGCATGCCAGCAGCCCGGGCAAGCCGACCCAGCCGGAAGAAGGCCAACCTGTCTCGCCGTCACGGGCGGGCCGGCGAGATAAGGACGCAGGATGAGTGATGACGCTTCCATGCCGAGTTGACGCAGCGGCGCCCTATGCTTACGCTTGCGCATATAGAGAGCGTGTGCTCTGAGGTTCCAGCAAACGGGCGAGACCTCATCCATGTCATTTGCAGATCTTGGACAGGCCCCGGCCCGCGAACGAAACTGGGCGCAGAAGCTCCCGCTTGAATTCGAGGCGGACTTCTACAGGTCGCGTTACGAAGACCTCGCGGCCATGACCGCGGAGGAGGCTGAACGACATTTCGAAATGTTCGGCCGCCAGGAAGGCAGGCTCGCCTCTCCGGCAGCCCTGCGAACGCATCTGATCGGGCTTTTGCCGCAGGATGTATTGTCCCTCGAGATAGGTCCGGGCGCAAATCCTGTCCTCGCGGGCGAGCTTGTTTCGTATTTTGACGTACTGCCGCCGGAGGCCACGCGCGAATGGGCCCGCATTGTCGGCAAGGACCCGGCCGGGGTGCCGGATGTTACTCACAACAGCCCGCAAGGCGACCTCTCAGTCATTCCCGGCACCTTCGACCTCGTCCTTTCAAGTCACTGTGTCGAGCACCAGCCCGACCTGTTGGGGCATTTGAACAGTGTCAGCGAACGGCTTCGATCCGGCGGACATTATGTGTTTCTGGTGCCGGATTACCGTTTCTGCTTTGACGCCCTGAGGCCGGTATCCTCGCTGGGAGAAGTCATCGAAGCCCATCTGCAAGGCCGTAAATTCCACTCGCTGGCCCACCGTATCGATTTCACTCTGATGATCACGCATAATGACGCGGGCCGTCACTGGAACGGCGACCATGGTGCACCGCTGGGCCGATTAGAGGCGATCCGGCACGAAATCGACGTCTGGAAACGAAAAGAGGACCACTATGTCGACACCCATGCCTGGACACTGACCCCGAACGTGATGCGCCAGATCCTGACGTTCAGCCGACAACTCGGACTCCTCGATCTGAAGCTCCTGCGTGTGTACGATACCCCTAGAAACGTGCAGGAATTCGCCGTGGTACTCGAAAAGTAAGATGCGATAGCCGAGATTGCAGGAAGGCTGGCGGTCGCAAAGGGGGTTAGTCCGCGATCAAAAATACCTCCAGACCTTGCTGTTTCCCGCCCATGGGTTTCTTGCGCGCGTCAAGGCATGCCGGCCGGGCAAGACGCCGACACGTCCTGTCCATGTTCTATGAGGCGCTCTGCATACGCCGCGTCGCGGGTGGTGATGCAGAGTTCCTCGAGGGTTCGGCCCGGTTCCAGCGCGAGCGTGAGGGTGAAACCCGAAAAGCGCAGCGCCTCATCCCCGAGAACCTGAACCACATCCGGGCGTTCATTCCGGGTGATCGAGGCGACCGCGCTGGCGCCGGGCGCGTAGACTGAAAGGGATGGCTCTGTCTCGCTGGCTTTCATGAGCGCCCAGCCGACGAGTGTGACACTGGCTGAAGCGTCCGCAGGCGTCTGTGTATCGAGATTGCCGCCCTGCGCCATCGATCCGCTCGGAGGCAGCGGCGTCAGAGCGGCGGCGAGGCCAGGTAGCGCATCCATCGACAGGGGCGGCGGCGCTGCTCCAGGCGGCGCGGGAGAGGCCTGATCGCAGGCGGTCAGGCTCACAAGAGCGGCGAGAAAGCGGACGCAGGCTGGTTTCATCGGCGGCTCCGATCGGATTGATGCCAGGACAGGGTGCACCGGGCGCTGCGCCGGTGGGTCAGGAAAGCTCGCCTCTTTTCCAGGGAAAGGGCACCCGGGGGGGGGCAGCCAGGTCGAAATCATGGGTTGATGTGCTGAGATTGGGATTATAGCACGGGTCATGATCGAGCAAGCTGCCCCACTTCTTGCGCATGAAGGCCTTTTCCCGTTCCAGCCGTGCCCGTTTGCCAGGGGCCGCCAAATCGCTTCCGCGGGTCGCCGACTCGTGATGTGTCAGGTTCACGCTGGGCAGGAGCAGGTTGACATATCCGGCGGCTTGTATCTTCAGGCAAAGGTCCACGTCATTATAGGCGACACCCAGATTGGCAGCGTCAAAACCGCCGACCTGGCTGAACACCTCGCGCCTGACGGCCAGGCAGGCAGCGGTCACGGCAGACAGTTCCTGCATCAGGACACCGCGGCCGAAATAACCGAAATGGTTGCGGGCCATCCCCTTGTGGATGTTTATGGCAATATGTTCCTGAGACAACACCAGGCCGCCATGTTGCAGCAAGCCATCAGGATACCAGAGGCGTGCGCCAACCGCGCCGATCGCCGGGCGCGCTGCATGACTGACGAGTTGGGTCACCCAGTCGCTGTCATGTATTTCGATATCATCATTCAGGAATACGAGAATATCAGAATCAATCGTCCTCGCAGCGTCATTGTTCAGCTGTGAGAAATTGAACGGCCGGTCGTCGCGGATATAGGACACCCGGGGATCGCCGCGCTTGGACTGGAACAGCGAAAGGGTGTCACGTTGCTGACTTCCGTTGTCGACGAGCACCAGCCTGTAATTTTTGTAGGACGTCAGTTTTTCGATACTGTCGAGGCATCTGTGAAGGACGTCTCCCCCGTCGCGTGACGGGATTATAATGGCAACGCTTGGCTCTGTGTCCGGGGCCTTCAGATGTGTTTCATAGCCATGGCCCTTAAGTTCGGAGGTGGCAGGGATGCCCATGCGGTCAAAGTGCGCGCAGATGGCGCGCTCGCCCGCAATCATGGCGTAGGGCTTTTCGTCGGATGACATGGCCGTGCTGCCGGGTATGACCCGCCAGTTATAGAGCACATGCGGAATGTGGATGATCTGGGACCGCGCAACCCGCTCGAGGCATCTGAGCGCCAGATCGTAATCTTGGGCGCCTTCGAAACCGGGCCTGAACCCTTCCACGTCACGCACCAGCTGCGTTCGATAAACACCGAAGTGCGAGAACATGTTGTGCGACAGGAACAGATGATAGTTCCAATCCGACTTGTGATAGGGCTCCATCCGGTTGCCTGCGATGTCGACCTTGTCCTCGTCGGAATAGATCATCATCGCGTCCGGGCGGCGGTTGATCGTTTCTGCCACGCAGAACAGGGCGTGCGGCGGCAGGAGGTCGTCATGGTCGAGCAGCGCGATCCATTCCCCGCTCGCGAGGTCGAGCGCTGAGTTTGACGCTTTTGAGATATGTCCGTTCTCGGAGCGGAACACGGCCTTGATGCGAGGGTCGCGTGACATGTAGCGCTCGAGTATCGCGCGGATATGCGGCTCGGGCGACTTGTCGTCCGCAATGCACAATTCCCAGTCCGGATAGGTCTGGTCCAGAACGCTGTCGATACACTCGCAGAGCAGGTCCTCGGGCGTATTGTAGACGGGCATGATGATGGAGATCAGCGGGCGATGCGCGAATGTCTGAATCATCGCCGCCATCGCCTTGCGGTCCTGAGCTGTGACGGTATCGTACTTTTCAAGCCAGGCGCGGTATTTGGCCTGCGCCGGCGTCAGTGGAAGGAGACGGTCGCAATGTTTCCTGTCGAGCGCGCGCAGTTTCGCCGCGGCAGCTGACGGGCCCTTGTGCAGCGCGGTCAGACCAAGACTGATCCCGAGACTTGCCCGGCCGAGCGGGCCTGGGGCGAGGCGTGCGGCCAGGCTGGTGTAATGGCTCACCTTTCCGACCGGACGGAGCGTGACCGGGCCGAGGCCGATGACCACTGCCGGATCATGCGGATTGTCGAGGGGATCGAAGCGCAGCCGCGCGGCAGGCAGTTCGAGCGACACGACGGCGCTGGCGATGCCGGCTGGACCCTTTTCAAACAGCAGCGGACGCGTGCTGGCCTCGCTGAAGTCGTCGCCATAGTCGATATATATCTTCGCCCGGCCGAGTGCGTCATCCGGCCCGGAAAAGGCAAATTCCAGGCGGTAATGTCCCGGACCGATCAGCGCTCCGTCGGCTTTCTGGAAGATCATGTAAGGGTCGCCGCCCGTCACGTGGTACAGGTTGCGCCCGTCCATGACCCCTATGGACTCAAGATGCTGGCCGGCGACATAGGACAGTTCCGGGGCGGCGACCGGCGGCGGGGTCAGATCCCCCCGACGGGTGCAGGCATAATGCCATAGCGGGTTGATGCCTGCCGCACGCAGGAGCGGGCGTTCTGACAGATAGGCGCCGGCATCGAAACTGGCCGATGGATTGATGAGTGTTGGCCCGAGGGCGTTGTAGGCCGACAAAAGGCTGCCATTGCGCTTTTCGGCGGGCAGCACGGCATCGACATGGACCGGGTCAAACCAGGGATTGGGCCAGGCGCCCGCTTTTTCGCCGAATAAGATGTAGTGGCAAAGCGGATTGACCTTCCTCGGATCAAGCGCGGGGAACTGGCTGAGATAATAGGCCGTGTCGAAGATGGGACTTGGGTTGCGCCCTTCTGCGGCGCCGTGAAGAACGTAATGATCAAGCGCCTCTACGCCCGCAGCGTCGCCGACATCCGCGTAGCAGCTTGTATACCAGCGCGCCTCAAAAAGGCCCGACATACGCAGGATCCTGCCCGTCAGGATGTCCAGGGCCTTTCGTTCCACTTTTCCGATCAAGAGACGCTACCCGCCCTGTTACTTACTGATACGACCTTAGCCTTTGATTGCAAACGCCACACTTTTCAATGAACACAGCTCATACGAACTGATACATACCTGATCGCAGAGGCCGGGCCGGTGTTTCCGGGGCACTGATTTCCGAAAGCCGCAATCCGCTCTGCTTCACCAGGAGCCCGACAACCCGCTCCGCCGCGTGCGCGAGTGTTCCATCCTTCTCTCCGCGTTCCATGCTGAAATCATGAGCCGAAAGGCCGCTCTTTATCAGCCTGTCGAAGACTATGGGACGCGCATAGAACATAGAGCCTGCCACGAAGCCAACGTCCTCGCTATCGGACTGGCGGATACCGAGCCGGTGCATCAGATTTGTGACGGGTGCGGCATTCGTGCCCAGGAAGTCATCAAAAGCCAGGACGTGGCCATCGGGCGCGAGAAGTCCGAGCGCCGGATCTTGGCTGAAAGCCTCGAGGGCCCGCTCCGGCGCTCCGCCCGAGAGCAGTGTATCGAGCAGATGCTGTCGCCAGCGGGCGCCATTGGCCAGATGTTCGCTGGCCTTCGTGTGAATTTTCAGAAGCAGGGGTGCGCCGTCCCGGACCAGGGCGGAGAGACTGACAAGGAAGGGGGCTATGTCTCGGCCGCGATTGTCCGTCTGGAAGAGCGAAAACGGATGGGCCTGGGCCTCAAGCTTCGAGCGCACGCAGTGGGCGGCATGTAGCGGCGCCGTCACATAAAGTTTAACTGGAATCTCGGTGAGCGCAAGGCGCGCGAGAATGTCGTCGAGCAGATCGGGATAAAAGGCGTGGATGGCAACGCCAAGCCAGGCCGGACCCGGCGGGGGCTGGCCACGTTCGGCGCGAAGCTCCGGCGCTGCGGCAGGCGGCAGCTTTGGTGCATGCCTGGCCACCTTTCCGAGCGCAGTTTTCCAAAGCATTGCCGATACAGGCGCTGGCGGGCGCTGCGGGCGCGTGTCTGCGTCCTTTAGCCCTCTCCCGGTGACCAGCCGTCTCATGCCCCGCATCGGTGCGGTCAGCTTCCATGACGTGCTGGTCTGGTAAGCCCGGATGTCGGCCTGCGCTTTCAGAAGTGTTTCCTGAAGGTGACGAATGGTCTCCGACTGGTGCTCACCGGAGGACACCGGGACCTGCCCGCGCCTTGCCGGCAATTTCTGGTTTGCGTCCCCTGACGGCCCGTTTGCCTCCCCGGCCTCCTCGAGCTGGGCGCTGAGAACGACGAGCGTGCCTTCCAGGGTGTTCAGCCGCAGCCTGAGCGAGCCGTTTTCGGCTATCTGATCAGCTGTTCTGGCCGCTTCGTCCTCCAGAGAGACCTGCAGCGTATCAATGAGAGAAAGCTGTGCGCCGAGCTGCGCGTGGAGAGACTGCAGCTCCGCCTGCCATTCGGACGTCTGTTGCGCGAAAGAAGCCTGGTCCTGGGACAGGCGCGCTTCGACCTCTTCGCGCTGCAAGACCTCGGATGCCAGCTGGCATTGCAGGGCAGCCTCTGCCTCCTGCGCGGACGCAAAGCGCTCCAGGCTACTTTTCAGATTGCTCAGGGCGTCGTCGCGCTGCTCGCAGGCAGCGTCATGAGCGGCCTGAACAATCCCGTGCTGGGTCTCGAGTTCTTCGGCGCGCCCGCTCAGCGCCTTGTATTGAAGGGTAGCTTCATCTCTTTGCTCACAGGCTGCGTCATGGGCCGTCTTCAACGAAGCCAGCTGTTCTGACAGGCCCATTATCCGGGTGTGGAGCGATGCCTTGTCCGCTTCGGCGGCATCGAGGGCTCGAAACAGCGGCCGGAGGTCTTCGAACCGCGATGCAATGTCATTCAGCTTTATCCTGGCTTTTGCAGGCTGCTGGGGATCGCTGGTTGAAGCGGCTTCGATCAAACGCCCATAAAGGCTGGTAACGATCGCCATCGCGCGGCCTGAACGGCCGAGTTCCTTCTCGCCCAGACTATAATGGCGCAGTTCTGTCTCGAGAAAATTGTCCAGATAGGCATTGAGCTTGGGATCGACCGGCCGAACCGGCGCCAGGCCAAGCGCAGTGGCCACCCGGTTGAGTTCGATCATGGGTCTGTTCAGAAGGTCATCGAAACTGACGATGACGCGCCGCCCGGACTCGCTCGCCCTCGCGGCATGCAACATGTGAGTGCCCCATAGCGCGACGCCTTTCTCCAGGGATATCCCGTCGCGAACGCGCAGGGATTGAGCCGAGGCCAAGGGGTTTCGAAGGGCCAGTACGTAGGAGACATCAGCGTCAATGTTATCGAGGACACAATGCCAGAAGGGCATCAGGACGCTCATTCTCGGATCTTTGAGCCCGAACAGCGAGTGGCGGGAGAGGCGACTGTTAAGCAGCGCAGTCGCTTCAACGCGCAAGTCGAACAGGTCAGGCCCTTCCAGCACGGAAGCCTCGATTGGCTCGAGCGAATGCCATTGGCGGCCCATCTGGGCCAGCAGGCGTTCGTTCAGGTCAACGACTTCCATGTCTTCGAAAAAACCTTTTTCATTGTTGCCTGCTGCCGGGGGCATCAGCTTGTCCCCGAGGTCGATGCCAAGCACACTCAATCCACGTGTCAGGACGCTCGTGCCAGAGCGGTGCATGCCGAGCACGAGGACGATGTGCGAACGCGCCTCAGCGGGTACCGGATCAGGAACCGGGACAAGTTTTTCAGAAGGTTTCAACGCAGAACCCGTGTGATCATGTTTCATGAGCAGGAACCATTACTCTATTTTCCGTGTCGCGATTGGCAATCGGGCAAACACGGCGTCAGAGCGGCCCAGTATAGGACATATACTGTAAGCGAGGCCTTTAAGTTTTGCGATCAATGCGGCTGACTTGTCATGGTGGGGGCGTTAGCCTAGAGGCATGGGGATTGGCAACAGTACTCTCCCAAGGGCAGAAAAACCGATGCTTAAAGTTATTGTTACGGGGGGGGCAGGGTTCATCGGTTCAGCCGTCGTAAGGCATTGTGTTTTCGATCTCGGGGCCGAGGTCACTGTGATTGACAAAATGACGTATGCCGCGACGCGGGCCTCGATCGCGGCAGCCGAGGCAACCGGGCGTTGCCGGCTCGTGGTCGAAGATATCTGCAATGGCGCAGCAATGAGCCATATCATGGACGAGGCGGCGCCCGACCAGATCCTGCATCTTGCCGCCGAAAGCCATGTTGACCGCTCGATTTCCGGCCCTCAGGCCTTCGTGCAAACCAACATCATGGGCACTTATACCCTGCTGGAAGTGGCGAGGGCCTATTGGGCCGGCCTGCCTGCCAGGCGCCGTGACAATTTTAGGTTCCTCCATGTTTCGACCGATGAGGTATATGGCTCGCTCGGTCCATCAGGCCTCTTCACCGAGGCAACGCCTTATGATCCGTCTTCGCCCTATTCGGCTTCCAAGGCCGCCTCCGACCATCTGGCCAAGGCATGGCATCGCACTTACGGGTTGCCGGTCGTCGTGTCGAACTGCTCCAATAATTACGGGCCCTTTCATTTCCCCGAAAAGCTGATCCCGCTGGTTACGCTAAATGCGCTCGAGGGAAAGCCGCTGCCAGTCTACGGGAAAGGCGATAACATTCGCGACTGGCTCTATGTGGAAGACCATGCCCGCGCACTGGCACTGATTGCGGAAAAAGGCATTCCTGGCGAAACCTACAATGTAGGTGGGCGGAATGAGCGCACGAACCTTGAAGTTGTTCAGTCCATTTGCGATGAGCTCGACCGGCTGCAGCCCGCCGCGCGTCCGCGGAGCGAACTGATCACATTTGTTGACGACCGCCCTGGGCACGACCATCGCTATGCCATTGATGCAACCAAGCTTGAGACGGAACTCGGCTGGCGCGCTCAGGAGAATTTCGATTCAGGGCTGAGGAAAACGATCTCGTGGTACCTGGAAAATGAAGGCTGGTGGACTCCTTTGCGTAACAAGGTCTACAGCGGGCAGCGTCTGGGGCTTGCTGCAGCATCTGCGACCTGAACCGTTGATATGCTTGCTATCGGAAGGCGTCACGGCATGACCCGCGCACCTGTCATCCTTGCGGCCGGCGGCAGCGGCCAGGTTGCCCAGGCTATCGCCGAACAGGCGGCTGGCCACCGGGTCCGGCTGGTCGCGCTCGGCCGCCCGGCTCTCGATATCCTCGCTCCATCTTCGATCGCCGCGGCGATTGAACATGTCAAGCCGGATCTGGTCATCAATGCGGCCGCCTACACAGCGGTCGATCAGGCTGAGAGTGACGAGGCGGGAGCTTTTGCCCTTAACGAACGAGCTGCGGGAGACCTGGCCGCGGCTGCCGCTAGCGCGGGTATTCCGATTTTTCATCTGTCGACGGATTATGTCTTCGACGGCGACAAGCCGGCCCCTTATGTCGAGACCGATCCTGTAAGCCCGCTCGGTGTTTATGGGCGCTCGAAACTTGCAGGCGAACGTGCCGTTATGGCAGCAAATGCCGACAGCCTCATTCTTCGCACAGCCTGGGTGTACAGTCCGTTCGGAAAGAACTTTGCCAAGACAATGCTGCGTGTCGCCAGTCAGCGCGACGAACTCGGCGTGGTCACGGATCAGATCGGCAATCCCACCCATGCAGGTGATATCGCCGAGGCGTTGCTAAAGATCGCGGAGGGACTTCTGTCTGGCAAAACGACACTCAAACCCGGCGTCTACCACATGACCGCAGACGGTGAAGCGAGCTGGGCCGATTTTGCCAGCCTCATACTTGAAACAAGTGCAGATCTCGGGGGGCCGACGGCCCGCGTGAATGGTATCACCAGCGCCGACTATCCCACTCCGGCAAAAAGGCCGGCAAATTCCAGGCTGGACTGCAGCTTGCTGAAAGCGGACTACGGCGTGGCCCTGCCGCCCTGGCAAGAGAGCGCCCGCGACTGTGTTCGCAGACTTATTCAATCAGGAGGATAGGACGCATGAAAGGTATTATCCTCGCTGGCGGAAAGGGCACGCGGCTCTACCCGCTCACCAAGGGCCTGTCGAAACAGCTCCTGCCGGTCTATGACAAGCCGATGATCTATCACCCCGTCACCACGCTGATGATGGCGGGTATTCGGGAAATCCTGATCATTTCCACTCCGGAAGCTCTGCCGCTCTACCAGGCGACGCTTGGCACCGGCGAGGACTGGGGCATTCGCTTCCACTATGCGGTCCAGCCGGAAGCCCGGGGCCTCGCCGAGGCCTTCATCATCGGCGCGCCCTTCGTGGAGGGCGGGCCAAGCGCGCTCGCGCTCGGCGATAACATGTTCTATGGCGCCGGCCTGCGCGGGGACCTGCAGCGCGCCGGCACGCTCGAGACCGGCGCTGAAGTCTTTGCCTATCATGTGCTTAACCCCACCGAATTCGGCGTGGTCGAAATCGATGCCGATGGCAAGGCGATCTCGATCGAGGAAAAGCCCGAACGTCCCAAGAGCCACTGGGCGGTCACGGGCCTTTATTTCTATGACGCCGCTGTCGTCGACATCGCGAGGGATGTGCAGCCTTCGCCGCGGGGCGAGCTTGAAATCACCTCCATAAACGACGTCTACCTGCATCAGGGCAGCCTTCGCGTGAACCGGATGCCGCGCGGGACCGCCTGGCTCGATGCGGGCACGTTCGACGGCCTGATCCAGGCGTCTCAATTCGTCCAGACGCTGGAGAAGCGCCAGGGCCTGAAAGTGGCCTGCCCTGAAGAAGTCGCTTGGCGTAGCGGCTTCATCGATGATGCACAGCTCGAGAAACTCGCCGCCGGCTACCGAAATGAGTATGGCGGCTATCTCCGCGGGCTTTTGTCATCCACAGATCTGTCCTGATTCCGGCCGGCTGCGCATGCAGGTGACTGCGGAGCGGCGCGGTTGTGTTCCCGGGGGGCGTAAGCCCCTGATCGGATTTACCGCTATGGCCGTGTTTCTCAAGGCAGTGCACGGACCGGCGGGGCTTGTTTCTGCATTGGATAAGCCCGGACATGGCATCGCCGCCTGCTCAATGTCAGCGGGTTCCAGGCCATGCGGCGTGTCAGCTGTGACAGGCTTGCCGTCCGTCTCCGGGGCTCGCGTCTCAGGCGGGGCAGCGCGGCAATGCCGTCCTTGAGGCCGCGCAGCATCGGGCTGAAGCGCGGGGTGAAGGCGCTGCGCACAAGCAGGTACAGGCTGAGCGCCGCATGGCCCGGAAGGGTCAGCCAGAACAGGGCCGATGGCATGTTCTTGGCATAGGTCCAAAGCCGGTTTCTCGTGCCGTGATAGATCGTGAACGGACTTGTCCGGCCCGAGATGCCACTGCCGGCATGATGTATGATCGCGCCGGGTACGAAACGGCAGTCATGTCCCATAAGCTGCAGGCGGAAGCCGAGATCGACATCCTCGCAATAGCAGAAGAAGCGCTCGTCCAGCCCGCCCGCTTCGCGGTAGTGGCGCGCCGAATACATGGACGAGGCGCCGCAGGCGCTGAAGCACCAGCCGGGTCCGGGAAGCTCGCTGGCGGGCCGGCCAAAGCCGCCGCGCCAGGGAATGCCGAAGACGAAATAGGCGTCACCCGCGCCGTCGAGGATGCCGGGCTCACCGAGGCGGAACTGCGCCGAGGTGAAGGAGGCGCAACCCGGATGCGCAGCTACAGCGCCTGCCAGCGCGGCCAGCCAGCCGGGGTCGGCCACCGAATCCGGATTGAGCATGACGAGCCATTGTCCGGCCGCTTGTGATGCGGCGAGGTTGTTGGCGGCCGCGAAACCGGTATTCTCGCTGTTGCAGATCAGCTGCGCGGATGGCAGCCCGGACAGGTCGACGCGGCCCGCCGAGCCGTCTGAGGACGCATTATCGACCAGGATCAGTTCGAAGTCCGAAAAGGTCTGGGCCTTGAGCGAATCGACCGCCTTCTGAAGAAAGGCGCCGCCATCATAGTTCACGATGATGACGGTGAAGGCAGGGGAAGCGGTCATGGATTATGGCCAGCGGCGTCGCGGCGCCGCGCTCAATCCGCCGCAGCGGCGTAGAGGGCTTTCAGCTGCGCCAGAAGCGGCCCGGCGGCGCTCAGCGGCAGGCAGCTTGGGCCGTCGCACAGCGCCCTGTCGGGATCGGTATGGAATTCGAGGAAGACCCCGTCGGCCCCCGCCGCGACAGCTGACTTGGCAATGA
>DAIRTA010000014.1:21186-25016 GCA_036804125.1 Hyphomonas sp. | reverse complement strand
CTCGAGCGCTTCCTGCAGATGTGCGCTGAAGACAATATGCAGGTCTGCAACCTGACAACGCCGGCGAACTACTTCCATGCCCTGCGCCGTCAGATCCATCGCGAGTTCCGCAAGCCGCTGGTCATCATGACGCCGAAATCGCTCCTGCGGCACAAGCTGGCCGTGTCCACGCTGGACGACATGAACACGAAATCAGCCTTTCACCGCATCCTCTGGGACGATGCGGAAACCCCCGGCCGTGAAGGGGAGGTGCGGCTGGCCCCGGATGACAAAATCCGGCGTGTGGTCCTGTGTTCGGGCAAGGTCTATTACGACCTGTTCGAAGCCCGCGAAAAGGCCGGGATCAATGACGTTTATCTCCTGCGGATCGAACAGCTCTATCCGGTTCCGCGCAAGTCGATCATCGCAGAGCTCAAGCGCTTCCCGCAGGCGGAGCTTGTCTGGTGCCAGGAAGAGCCGCGCAATATGGGTGGCTGGGCCTTCATCCGTGACGAGATCGAATGGTGCGCCTCCCATTCCGGCAGCCAGCACAGCCGTCCGGCCTATGCCGGCCGCCCCCCGGCCGCTGCGACAGCCACTGGCCTGTCATCGAAACACCAGGCAGAGCAGCAGGCTCTCCTGAATGCCGCCCTGTCGCCTGACCCGGTAGAAGTCCGGATCGTGACTCCCTGACCGAAATCCCTATTGCAGGACCCGAGACCCTCCGATGACCGACATCCTTGTTCCCACGCTTGGCGAGAGTGTTACCGAAGCCACGGTTGGCCAGTGGCTCAAGGCCAAGGGCGACCCGGTCAGGAAAGACGAGGTGCTGGTTGAACTCGAGACCGACAAGGTGTCGGTTGAGGTCTCCGCAGGTGAGGACGGCGTGCTCGAGGATATCCTCGCGGAGGAAGGCAAGACGGTCGGGATCGGGGCCGTGCTTGGCCGGCTCGGCGCTGGCGGCGCATCCGCCAAGGCGGCCCCGAAGGCGGCGGAAAAGCCCGCGGCAAAGGCGGACAAGCCGGCCGCCAAATCTGCAGGCGGGTCGCTGGTGGATGTCAGGGTGCCGACAATGGGCGAGAGTGTCACCGAAGGCACGGTCGGGGCCGTATCAATGAAAGCAGGGGACAGGGTGTCGAAGGACGAGACCCTTCTCGAGATCGAGACCGACAAGGTTGCACTGGAAGTGCCGGCTCCGGCCGATGGCGTCATCGCCGAATTCCTCGTCAAGGAGGGCGACAGCGTCGGGCCGGGAACGGTAATCGCCCGCATTGATGCGTCCGGTTCAGGCAAGGCCGCAGCGGCCGCAGAGCCCGCAAGCGCGAAGGCGGAACCGGCAAGGGCAGAGACTGCGGGCGGGGGCGAGCGCCCGGTTGCCCCTTCGGTGCGCCGCATATCAAGCGAGGCCAAGGTTGATCCGGCTGATATCCCCGGCACAGGCAAGGGCGGGCGCGCGACCAAGGCCGATGCGCTGGCTTATGTCAGCGAGGCCAAGACACCGGCCGTGCGCGGGCCTGAGAGCCGGGCGCCACGCGATACCGGCCCGCGCGAAGAGCGGGTGCGCATGACCCGCTTGCGCCAGACAATCGCCCGCCGCCTCAAGGAAGCCCAGGATTCGGCGGCGATGCTGACCACGTTCAATGATGTCGACATGAGCGCCGTCATCGAGCTGCGCAAGAAACACCAGGACAGCTTCGTTGCGCGCCACGGCATCAAGCTCGGCTTCATGAGTTTCTTCGTGAAGGCCTGTGTTGGCGCCCTGCGGGAAATCCCGGCCGTCAATGCCGAGATCGACGGGCAGGACATCATCTACAAGAATTATTATGACATCGGCGTTGCCGTCGGAACCGACAAGGGCCTTGTGGTCCCGGTCGTGCGTGACGCGGACGAGCTGTCTCTCGCCGATATCGAGAAGGCTATCGCTGCGCTTGGCAAGAAGGCCCGCGACGGCAGCCTGACAATCGCTGACATGCAGGGCGGCACGTTCACGATCTCCAATGGCGGCATCTACGGCTCGCTGATGTCCACCCCGATCCTCAATCCGCCGCAATCCGGCGTACTCGGGATGCACCGGATCGAGGAGCGTCCGATCGTGCGCGGCGGCGAGATCGTCATCCGTCCCATGATGTATCTGGCCCTCAGCTATGATCACCGGCTCGTTGACGGCAAGGAGGCCGTCACCTTCCTCGTGCGCGTCAAGGAGGCGCTGGAAGATCCCGAGCGGATGCTCCTGGAAGTCTGATCGGTTTTCCAGCCCTGCTCACTTGACGGTGAAGTCGCATGCGCTTGTCAATCCGCGCCTGAGCGCCCTTATAGGCCGGGTTTGAAGCATGGAGCCCTGAATGACCGATACCGCCTATATCCCGCCCAAAGTCTGGACCTGGAACCAGGAGTCCGGCGGGCGGTTTGCCAAGATAAATCGGCCGGTTGCCGGGCCGACGCATGACAAGGAACTCCCTGTCGGCAAGCATCCGCTCCAGCTCTACTCGCTCGGCACGCCGAACGGCGTGAAGGTCACGGTCCTGCTGGAGGAACTCCTTGCGCTGGGTCATTCGGGCGCAGAATATGATGCCTGGCTGATCAATATCGGCGAGGGTGATCAGTTCTCGTCCGGCTTCGTGGGCATCAATCCCAATTCCAAGATCCCGGCCCTGCTTGACCGCTCGGAAGACCCGGCCGTGCGTGTGTTCGAATCGGGCTCAATCCTGGTCTATCTCGCCGAGAAATTCGGGGCCTTCCTGCCCACCGATCGCGCCCGGCGGGCGGAAACGCTGAACTGGCTGTTCTGGCAGATGGGCTCGGCGCCGTATCTCGGCGGCGGTTTCGGCCATTTCTATGCCTATGCGCCGGAAAAGATCGAATATGCGATTGACCGCTTTGCCATGGAGGTGAAGCGCCAGCTCGACGTGCTCGACCGGCGCCTTGCGGAGACCGAGTATATCGCGGGCAAGGACTACACTATTGCCGACATGGCCATCTGGCCCTGGTATGGCGCCCTTGCCACCGGTGTCATCTATGATGCCGGCGAGTTTCTCGACGTGCAGAGCTACACCCATGTCCAGCGCTGGACGAAGCAGGTAGCCGAACGCCCCGCGGTCAGGCGCGGCCGGATGGTGAACCGCACCTTCGGCAAGCCGGAAACCCAGCTGCGCGAGCGCCATGAGGCCAGCGATTTCGAGACCCGGACGCAGGACAAGATCGAGGCTGCGGCAGGCTGAAGGCGGCGCCGGGTCGCAGGCGCCTCGCTTGCGCCGGCCGCCGGGCCCATATACCGCTGCGTGAGGCTCAGCAAGGGCGCGCGCGATATGACGACCTATACTTCCGATCCCCGCCGCAGCACGGCTGAAACGGCCCGGACCATGGCGGATGTGCGCTATGAAATCGACCGGATCGACCGCTTGCTCGTGGCTATACTGGCCGAGCGCCAGTCCTTCATGGAGGCCGCCGCGCGGATCAAGGGCGCGCGGGCGAGCGTGCTTGACCGTCCGCGCATTGAGGATGTCATCGCCAAGGTCAAGGCGTCCTGTGCCGAAGCGGGCCTCTCCCCGGCGATAGCCGAGCCGGTCTGGCGCACCCTCATCGACCGCTGCATCGCCTATGAGTTCGAACACTTCGATGCGCTGAAACGCCCGGCAGACGTCAAATCGTAAGTCGCCCGGGCCGCGGCTTCCAACGTTTCACCGATCAAATCCTTGATGTCGCCTATCAGCAGGGCCGCTGCGGTCAGGCTTGGCGGCACGTCGCTGCGCCCGGCTTTCTCGGCGCGTTCGCACGCAGCCGCGAGTTTCAGCGCGCCGATGCCGAGGCTGGCCCCCTTGAGCGTGTGCGCGGCATCGGCCCATTGCCGCGGC
>DAIRTA010000014.1:0-21086 GCA_036804125.1 Hyphomonas sp. | reverse complement strand
GATGCCGAGGCTGGCCCCCTTGAGCGTGTGCGCGGCATCGGCCCATTGCCGCGGCCCCTGCTTCGGATCGAGCAGGCGCGACCACATGACGGCCTGCTGCTGGAAAATCTCGATCACTTCGAGGGACAGGGCGACATCCCCGCCGGTCATCCGGCTCAGATGCGCGGTATCGAGCACGGGCAGGGGTGGGCGCGCCTCATCGGGCATTCGGATATGTCTCCGGCAGTTTCCCAAGCTTGCGCGGGTCTGCTTATCGAAAGCTTAATCCGGCCGGGGCTTGCCTTGCCTCGCATATCTGCCGAGGTTGCTGGCATCCTCTGGATATGATATTCTCACTGCGTAAATTGGTATGGGCTGAACCATGACGCGTCTTCTTATCCTTGTGCGGAACCTGATCCTCGCCATGGCGCTTGCCTGGCTCGGGCTGGAATTCGCGCCGAAAGACACCGGAAAGCCCGCTGATGAGGGTAGCGAAGCCCGTCTCGCCCTGTTCTCAGCTCGTTAACCGGTCACCCCGGTTCCGGCTGTTTTCCCGGCTCGCCCAGCCGGGCATTTTCCAGTATGCAGGCAGACATGTCTGAGACGCCGTCTGCGCGCCCCTCAGGGCGGGACGATCTCGCGCGGCGAGAGGCGTCACGCAACTATGAGGCAGCCAGCCATGGCGGCAACTGGATGGTGAGCAGCGCCTTTGCGCTCGCCCTGGTATGGATCGGCGGCGCGCTCGCGGGCCTGTATGGCCTTGGCGGTCTTGGCCTTCTCGATACGACTCCCCCGCCGCTGCTGGTTACTGTTGCGGCCGCCATCATCATGCCCGCAGCCCTGATCGTGATGGCCGGATACATGGCCCGGGCCAGCCGGCGTGCCGCGGCGGCGAACGCGCTTGTGCTGGAGGCAGCGGCCCGGCTCATGGCCCCGGCCCGCGAGGCTGGCGCCGAGGGCATCAGCTTTGCCGAGGACATGAAACGCTCCTCGGCCGAGATCGACCGGGCGATGAATCACGCGCTGACAGCCATGAAGGCCATGGCCGGGGAAATCGGCGATGAACGCCTGCGGCTCGAATCGGTATCGTATGCGGCGTCCGACAATGCCCGGGAGCTCGCCGGACGCCTGAACACCGAGCGTGAAGCGCTTGAAACACTGGCCCGTGACCTGCGCGCCCAGATGGCAACGCTGAGCGATGCCATTCCGCGGCAGGCCGAGCTGATGGTTGATTCGGCGCGGGCAGCGAGCGAAGAGGTCGCGCGGGCCGATCGGGCGCTCGAGGGACGTCTCACCGAGATGGCCCGTGCCGCCGAGGACCTTACCCGCCGGCTGGAAGCCCTTGACGGCCTCGCCAAGGAAGCGGCTGCCCGCACCGATTCACTGACCTTCTCGATCGGCCGGATCGAAGACAAGCTCGACCAGTCGCGCCGCACGGTCGATGCGGCGGTACGGGCGAGTGAAGTCGCCGCAGCGGCCGCCGCGACGACCGGTGATGCGCTGCGCGATGCGGTGTCCTCCTCGCTTGATGGCGCCCGCCGGGCGACAGCCGAGATCAACCATGCCGCCCGTGCCTCTTCAGAGGAAGCGGCGGCAGCGCTGGCCCGCCTTCGGGAAGCGGCCTCCGAGGCCCGCTATGCCATGCGCGGTCTCGGCTTGCCGCCGGCGAACGGTCACGCTCCCAAGCCCGTGCCGGCGATCAGCGCCAGCCCGGAAGCGCCGACTCCGGCCCGGCGCGAGCCCGCTGCGCCCCCGGCCGCTTCTCCGTCACTCGCCTCGCGGGCCTCGTCGGATGAGGATCTCTTTGAAGCCAGCGCCGAAGCGATCCTGTCTGCCGCTGAAACGCGCGACGATGACGAGCCCCCGCTCATTCTCGGGCGCGAGCCTGATCCGAGGGATGACAACCCGCTGATGCTGCGGGCGCGGTTCGACGATGTGCCCCCGACGGCGCCTGTGCCGCGCCGGCGTGCCAGCGATTTTCCGGTTCCTTATGAGGCGCGCAATGGCGAGGCCGCCCCGGCCTGGCGCGACATCATTTCCGATCTGGGCACAGACCATCCGCCGCCCCCGGCTGATCGCGAGTCGCTGGCCAGTGCCATGGTCGAGCGCCTGCAGACTTCAGGTATTCCGCTGAAGGATGTCTATAAGCCAAAGAGCAAGCGCCGCATTGCCGAGGCCAGCCGCAAGGGCTCCGAGGCGCGGCGCCGGGAAGCCGCCTCCGAGGCCGGCAAGCAGGCCGCGCGTGTCGCTCAGCGCCTGAACGGCGATGAACGCCTCGCGGCCATGGCGCGGGAATTTGTTACGCTCGAGCGCGAGGAAGCGCTGCAGGCGCTTGAGCAGACACAGGCAACAGCCCGCAATGCCAGCGCCCGGCTCGCCGCTTTCCTCCTTGTGGAGGCGGCGCTCAGCGAGGCCTGAAAGGCCGGGCCTACACGCCGCTGACCTCGCTGCGGGCGGCCTCTTCCTTCAGCCATTTGATGAAGGCGCGGACATCCTCGGAGAGGTGTCGGCCCTTCGGCCAGACCAGCCAATACCCGAAAGCAATCGGCGTCGATCCTTGCGCGAAGGGGGCCACCAGCCGGCCGGCTTCGAGGTCGGAGGCTGCAATGGCCTGCTTGGCGAGCGCCACCCCGCGGCCCGCCGCCGCCGCTTCGATGACCAGGATGCCCTGATTGAAGCGCGGCCCGCGCCGGCCATCCACCCCGCTGACACCATGGGCGCGCAGCCAGCTCGCCCAGTCGGGGCAGGAGGGGTCGGTCTCGGGGCTTTCATCATGCAGCAGGGTATGGTGGCGCAGGTCCTCCGGCCGGCGGAGGGCGTCCGGCCCTTCGAGGAGGCGCGGCGAGCAGACCGGCAGCACGGTCTCATCGAGCAGCTTTTCGGTTTTCAGCCCCTCATAATCGCCCCGGCCATAGCGGATCGCGAAGTCGGCATCGGCGGTGTTGAAGTCCGTCAGCGCCATATCGGCCGATATCCAGGCCTCGATCCCCTGATGCGACCGGTGAAAGCTTTCGAGACGGGGCGCCAGCCATTTTGCAGCGAATGACGGGGCGGATGAGACCATGACGCGGCCCTTGCGCGCTGGCGCGCGCATCAGGCGGGCAGCCTCTGCGATCCGCTCGAACGCCTCATGCACGAGCGGCAGGCTGGCCCGCGCCGCATCGGTCAGCAGGACCGAGCGCCCGGTCCGCTTGAACAGGGGTGTGCCGGCATAATCCTCAAGCTGGCGGATCTGCTGGGAGATCGCCCCCGGCGTCACATCCAGTTCTTCAGCAGCCTGGGTGAAGGACAGCCGCCGCGCGGCCACTTCAAAGGCACGCAGCGCATTAAGCGGCGGCAGGCGGTCCATGGGGTCACTCATCAATAGTTTCTCTAATGTCTCACTGCAGGCCTCGCCCGTTGCTCAAACGGCGTCAAGCGCGTTTTGTGAGGTGCACCGTCCAATCCTCCTAAACACAGGATCCCTGCCTGCATGCGACAGTTTCCGGCCTTCTTTAACCTTGAGGGCGCCCGCATTGCCGTTTTCGGCGGCGGCGAGGAGGCGGCGCGCAAGCTGCGCCTGTTTGTTTCCTCTCCGGCGGAGCTCGTCCTGGTCGGCGGGTTCGAGCCGGACGCCCTTGGCGCGGAGTTTTCCGGGCGGGTGCAGATTGTGCCCCGTGACAAAGCCGGCTCGGTTCTGGCCGGCGCCCGTCTCGCCATCATTGCCGAGCCCGATCCGGCGATCCGCGCCTCCATGCTGGCAGAAGCGCGCGCCCGCGCTGTTCCCGTCAATGTCGTCGACCAGCCGGAAGACTGCGATTTCACCGTTCCCTCCATCCTCGACCGGGGCGAGATCGTCGCGGCCATCGGGTCGGGCGGCGCAGCCCCCGTGCTTGCCAAGGCCGTGCGCGCACGGCTCGAATCGCTCCTGCCGCAGCATATCGGCGAGCTCGCCGGCCTGGCCGGCCGCCTCCGCGGTTTCGTGACCGAGGCGATCCCGGACAAGACCGCGCGCCGCCGTTTCTGGGAGCGCGTTCTCACGGGAGCCCCGGCCGAGGCCGCCTATGCCGGAAAGCTGGATCGTGCCGAAGCCCTGATCCGCGAGGCCGCAAACGATCCGGATGAGGCCCTCGGCGTCGTGCATATCGTCGGCGCTGGGCCGGGCGATCCTGAGCTTCTCACCCTCAAGGCGCTGCGCCTGATCCAGGAGGCCGATGCCGTCTATTATGACCGTCTGGTCAGTCCGGAGATTCTCGCCCTGATCCGGCGCGATGCCGCCCGCATCCCCGTCGGCAAGTCAAAGGGCGACCATTCCGTGCCGCAGCCGGAGATTCATGAAAGGCTGATCGCCGCCGCCCGGGAGGGCCTGCGCCTTGTCCGCCTCAAGGGCGGCGACCCCTTCATATTCGGGCGCGGCGGGGAAGAGCTGGACGCGCTTCGGGCAGCCGGTGTCGAGGCCCATGTCGTGCCCGGAATATCCTCGGTTCTCGGTTGCGCCGCCTCGGCCGGCATCCCGCTGACCCATCGTGATCACGCCCAGACCCTGACACTCGTCACCGGCCATGCAAAGTCGGGCGATGTTCCCGATCTCGACTGGCCGGCGCTCGCCCGCCCGGCCCAGACAGTGGCGGTGTTCATGGGCGTCGATACGGCGCCGGTCATCGCCAGAAATCTCATTGCCGCAGGGCGCGCCCCGGATACGCCCGTTGCCGTGATCGAAAATGGCACGCGGCCTGATGAAGTCCGCGTCTTCGGCCGGCTGGATGAGCTGCCTTTCCTGATCGAGGAGGAGGGCATAACCGGCCCCGCGCTCCTGATCATCGGCGAGGTCGCGGCCCTGCCGCTTGATCAAAGCCGCCTCCACCAATTTGTCTCCGGCCTGTCCCTGCCGGCTGCACACGTCCTCACCCCGTCCCACCTGTCCCGAGAGGTATTCTCATGACATCCGTCCGCCCCAGGCTGAAACCTGAAACCCCGAAGGCGATCACCGCCTGGGATACCGCCACCGGCCGGTCCGTCTGGCTCTCTCCGGACGGGACATGGACACAGGACCCCTCCGGCCTCGCCGTGTTCGCTGGCCATGAGGCCGAGTCCCGGCTTGCCGCGGCCATCAAGCAGGAAGGCCTCGTCACCGATCCCTATTTCATGGAAGTCACGGCTTCCGGCGAGATCACCGGCCGTGAGACCCTGCGCGAAACGCTGCGCGCCCGCTTTGCCTGTATGGCGTCCGCCGGGGAGGTGGAAGCTCGGGAAGTCGCATGACCGCCCAGAGCCTGCCTCATGTCAGGCGCGCCGCGCGGACACGGAGACATTAAAGATGTACCGGTATGACGAATTCGACGCCCGGCTTGTGGCCGAGCGTGTGGCGCAGTTCCGCGGCCAGGTCGCGCGCCGCCTCGCAGGCACGCTGACGGAGGATGAGTTCAAGCCGCTGCGCCTGCAGAACGGCGTCTACCTCCAGCTCCACGCCTATATGCTGCGCATCGCCATCCCCTATGGCCAGCTCTCGCCCCGCCAGCTCCGGCGGCTCGCCCGTATCGCCCGCGATTACGATCGCGGTTTCGGCCATTTCACCACCCGCCAGAATATCCAGTTCAACTGGGTCGCCCTGAAGGACATTCCGGATGTGCTTGCCGAGCTTTCCGAGGTCGAGATGCACGCCATCCAGACCTCCGGCAATTGCATCCGAAATGTGACCACGGATCATTTCGCCGGCGCCGCTGCGGACGAGCTCCTCGACCCGCGCCCCTGGTGCGAGATCATCCGCCAGTGGAGCACGTTCCATCCGGAATTCGCCTTCCTGCCGCGCAAGTTCAAGATCGCCGTCACGGCGGCCGAGCATGACCGCGCGGCCATCCGTGTGCATGATGTCGGGCTGCATATCCGCCAGAAGGATGGCGTGACCGGCTTTGAGGTCTGGGTGGGCGGCGGGCAGGGGCGCACGCCTGTCCTCGCCACCCTCGTCAATCCCTTCGTGCCGGAAAGCCAGGTCCTCGACTATCTGGAAGCCATCATGCGGGTCTATAACCGCTATGGCCGGCGCGACAACAAATACAAGGCGCGCATCAAGATCCTCGTGACGGAGCTTGGCGAGGCCGAATACATCCGCCAGGTCGAGGAAGAGTTCGCCGCCCAGCGCCCGGCGGAGAAAATCAATCTTCCTGCGGAAGAAATCGAGCGCATTCACCATTATTTCTCCGCCCCGCCTCTGGAAGTGAAACCGGCCGTCTCCAAGCGTCTCGATGCGGCGATGGCGGCCGATCCGGCCTTCGCCCGCTGGGTCCGGGTCAACACCCATCCCCACAAGGTCGCAGGCCACACCTCCGTCACGGTCAGCCTCAAGCCGCAGGGCGTCGCGCCGGGCGACGCGACCGACCGGCAGATGGAACTCGTTGCCGATCTCGCCGAGCGTTTCGGCCATTCCGACATCCGCGTCAGCCATGCACAGAACCTCGTCCTGCCGCATGTCGCGCTCGACCACCTGCCGGAAATCTATGCCGCGCTCGATGCTGCGGGCCTCGCCGCAGCCAATGAGAGCCGGATCACCGACATGATCGTCTGCCCCGGCCTCGACTATTGCAATCTCGCCAATGCCCGCTCCATTCCGGTCTCGCTGGAAGTGGCAAAGCTGTTTGCCGATCCGGCCTATGAGGAGGACATCGGCCGGCTGCACATCAATGTCTCCGGCTGTATCAATGCCTGCGGCCATCATCATGTCGGCCATATCGGCATCCTCGGTGTCGACCGCAAAGGCGAGGAATTCTACCAGATCCTGCTGGGTGGGCGCGCCGATGAGAAGGCCGCGCTCGGCCAGATCGTCGGCCCGGGCCTGCGCGCAGAGGACGTGCCGGGCGCCATCCGCCGCGTCGTCGAATTCTACCGCGCCAACCGCCGCGCGAAGGACGAGAAATTCATCGACACGCTCGCCCGCCTTGGCCACCCACCCTTCCAGGAGGCGCTGTATGCCGCTGATTAAGGACGGCCAGGAAATCGAGGATGCCTGGACCTTTGTCCCGGACGGCGCGGTGTTGCCCGATACCGGCCGCGTCTCTGTCTCACTGTCCCGTTTCCTGGCGCTGAAGGCCGGTGAGGAGCGGGGCAGGGTGGCGGCAGGCGTCCGTCTTGCCCCGGAGGACGAGCCGGCCGCGCTCGTCCCGTTTCTCCCGTCGCTCGACCTCATCGAGATCGACTTTCCGCGCTATACAGATGGGCGCGGCTACAGCCTCGCCCAGCTCCTGCGCCGCCGCCACGGCTATGAAGGCGAGCTGCGCGCGGTCGGCCATGTCCTGCGTGATCAGATATTCTATATGCACCGTTCAGGCTTCGATGCTTATGCCACCCGGCGGGCGACGCTATCTGAGGTGAAGGCAGCGCTGGCGGAATTCACCGTGGTCTACCAGCCTGCCGCCGCGCCTTCCAGCCCGGCCTTCCGTCAACGCCGTAAGTAAATCCTCCCGGAGAGACCCCTTGGCCTTTGAAAGCCTGATCGCGCCCCCCGAGGCTCCGCCGTCCACGCGTCTCGCGCGCCTGAATCGCGAACTGCGTCACGCCTCGGCGCAGACGATCCTGCGCGCCGCCATCCAGCGCGAATGGCCGGGCGGGATCACCTATGTGTCGAGCTTCGGCGCCGAGAGCGCCGTCATGCTCGCCCTGATCGCGGATGTCGATCCCGGCCTGCCGGTCCTCTTTCTCGATACGGACCTGCACTTCCCGCAGACACTTGACTATCGCGACACCCTGATTGCGCGCCTCGGCCTTTCGAATGTCCGCAGCCTGTATCCGGACGAAGCCGGCCGCCTGTCCCGTGATCCCGCCAACACCCTCTGGCAGACGGATACCGATGCCTGCTGCGCGCTGCGCAAGGTGCGCCCGCTCGAGCCCGCCCTCAGTGGCTATTCCGCCTGGATTACCGGGCGCAAGCGCTTCCATGGCGGCGCGCGCCTGTCGTTGCCGGTCTTCGAGCATGCTGACGGCCGCTACAAGGTCAACCCGCTCGCCAGCTGGCAGCAAGCGGATGTCGATGCCTTCATGGTGCAGCGCGACCTGCCGCGTCATCCGATGGTCGCGCAGGGCTACCCCTCGATCGGCTGCTGGCCCTGCACGCAGCCGGCAGAGGATCCGTCGGATCCACGCTCCGGCCGCTGGGCGGGACAGGAAAAGTCCGAATGCGGACTGCACCTCTCGCGCAACGAACGGCCAAGGGTCTTTTGATTTGATTGCTCGCGGTGGTTGCTGACCCCTTCGGGCTCAGCGCCGCTGCGCCTGCGCTTTGCTTGTGGGGTGCCCGGCCCCTGAGTTCATGCTGAGCGAAGTCGAAGGATGAAGCGGGCTGACCAGCGCCAGGCCTATGTCTGCGCCGCGAACACATGCGCCAGCGCGATCGCCGCGGCCGTCGCCACATTCACGCTGTCAAACCCCTCCGCCATCGGAATACGAACCGGGCGTGCCCGCGCGATCATCTCCGCGCGCAAGCCGGGGCCTTCCGCCCCCAGCAGCAGCGCGACACGGCCTGGAACTTTCAGCGCGGGCAGGGGCTCTGCTTCCGCGCGCGGTGTCAGCGCCCAGACCTCGTATCCTGCCGCCTCCGCCGCTGAAATCAGGTCTGCGCCGCTGCCGCCCTGTGCAAAGGCTAGCCAGAGGCTCGCCCCGGAGGAAACACGGATCGCCTTGCGATAAAGCGGGTCGCAGCTTGCCGCATCCAGTAGCACGCCGTCTGCCCCGAAGGCCGCGGCATTGCGGAAACAGGCTCCGACATTGTCATGATTGGACAGCTCCGACAGGATCAGCGCGGTCGAAGGACCCTCCGCTGGCAGAATATCGCCCGGCGTGAGCGGCGCACCCTTGCGCCCGCAGGCCAGAACGCCCCGATGCAGCGGAAACCCGGCCACCGCATCCATGAGCGCCTGCGGCGCGACATAGACTGGCACGCCCTCCGGCACATGCGTGAGCAGGCCCGAAAGCGGCGCCAGCCGCGTTTCGCACAGGAACAGGCTCTCGACCTCAAAGCGGCTGCGCGTCAGCAGTGTCTCCAGCGTCACCTTGCCTTCGACGATAAAGCGCCCGCCATGCCCGCCGGCCAGGTCGCGCTCGCGGATCGACAGAAAAGCCGCGACCCGGGGGTCGCGGCTGTCTGTAATCGGTTCGATGCGAAGACGGTCAGTCGCCAACCGGCAGGCCCTGTTCCTTCGCCAGCCGCTTCATGGCCTTCTGCAGCTTCTCGAAGGCGCGCACCTCGATCTGCCGGATACGCTCGCGGCTGACCTTGTAATGCTCGGACAGTTCCTCGAGCGTCTTCGGCTCGTCGATCAGGCGACGCTCGGTCAGGATATGCCGCTCCCGCTCGGAAAGGTCTTCCATCGCCTGCGAGAGCAGTTCCATGCGCGCATCGAATTCCTGCCGGTCGGCAAAGGTCTCGGCCTGGCCGGGCTCGTCATCTGCGAGCCAGTCCTGCCATTCCATGTCCCCGTCCTGGCCCATCGGGACGTTGAGCGAAGCGTCCGACCCGCTCATCCGGCCGTTCATGGAATAGACCTCGTCCTCGGTGACATTAAGCTTTTCGGCGATCAGCCGGGCCTGTTCGGGCTTCAGGTCGCCTTCTTCCAGCGCCTGCATCTCGCCTTTCAGGCGGCGCAGGTTGAAGAACAGCTTCTTCTGGGCCGCCGTGGTGCCGAGCTTAACCAGGCTCCAGCTGCGCAGGATGTATTCCTGGATCGCCGCGCGGATCCACCACATCGCATAGGTGGCAAGGCGGAAGCCCTTGTCCGGGTCGAATTTCTTCACCGCCTGCATCAGGCCGACATTGCCTTCCGAGATGACCTCGGCCATCGGCAGCCCATAGCCGCGATAGCCCATGGCGATCTTGGCCACCAGGCGCAGGTGCGAGGTCACCATCTTCTCGGCTGCTTCGGGGTCCTCATGCTCGCGCCACCGGCGCGCCAGCATGAATTCCTCATTCTTCTCAAGCATCGGGAATTTGCGGATTTCGCTCAGATACCGGCTCAGCCCCTGCTCAGGACTGAGGGCAATCGCGCGTTCCTTGGCTGGCGGTTTCGCCATCTTTAACCCTCCTTGTCTGGCCAGTCCCGGTTTCCGGCGGCCTGGCCGTGCTGTCAGAGCCTGTCCGGGCGGCCCGTCCCGCATGGCGGCGGCGGGCTATGTGTCCGCACGGGTGTGATCCCTTTCACACCAAGCTGTAAATAGGGAATAGGGCACATCTGTGGTAGAGGCGTCTCACGATCAGGTGAAGGCCTCAGTTAGCCAGAAGGTCGCGCCTTTCCTCTGCAATATAGTCGGCCGAGCGCATTTCATAAAGCCGGCTGGCCGTGCGCTCGAACTCGAAGGCGCCATCTCCGGCGGGGTAGAGCCCGCCGGGCTCCTCCGCCGCGCTCGCCACCAGCTTTACCCGCGCTTCATACAGCGCATCGATCAGCGCGACAAAACGGGCCGCCTCATTGCGCTTGTCCGGTGTCAGCAGGGGAATGTCCTCCAGCAGCAGCGTGTGGAAGTTGGACGCGATCGCCAGGTAGTCGAGCGGGCCCAGCGGCCGCGCGCACAACTCGTCAAAGCTGAACCGTGCGACCCCGGCCGCCTCGCGGGAGACTTCCAGCTTGCGGCCCTTCACGGTCAGCAGGCAGTGCTGCGGCTCGGCGCCGAGGGTCAGCTGCTGCCAGGCAGTATCCATCGCCGCACGGCTGGCCGGGCCAAGCGGGCTGTGCCAGACCGGTGCACCGGTCAGCCGCTCCAGCCGGTAATCGCGTTCGCTGGCCAGTTCGAAGACCTCGCAGCGGTCCTTGATCAGGGCGATGAACGGCAGGAACAGCGCCCGGTTGATGCCGTCGGCATAAAGATCATCCGGATGCCGGTTGGAGGTTGCAACGACGACAGTGCCCTCTGCGAACAGGGCCGTGAACAGCCGCCCGAGCACCATCGCATCGGCAATCTGTGTCACCTGGAACTCATCGAAGCAGAGCAGCCGCGCCCCGGCCGCGATCTGGCGCGCCACCGGCGGGATCGGATCGTCTCCGGCGGATTTGACCCGGTAGGGTGAGCGCCGCCGCCCGGCCTCGTCCATCCGCCGCCATGTATCGAGACGCTCATGCACATCGGCCATGAATTCATGGAAGTGCACCCGCCGGCGCGGCTCGGTTTTGGCAACGGCAAAGAACAGGTCCATAAGCATCGACTTGCCGCGCCCCACTCCGCCCCAGAGATACAGGCCCTTGACCGGCTTCGGCTTCGTGAACAGGCCGGGCAACCTGTAGCCCGCAAGCCTGTCCGCCAGGGCTTCAAGCCGCGCGGCCGCCTCGGCCTGGGCCGGATCGGGCGCCAGCTGTCCTGCTGCAATCCGCTCGCGATAGCGCGTCTCGATCCCTGGCATGCGAAGGCCTCAGCCGAGCCGGGCAGAAAGTTGCGCCAGGAAGCGCACCAGCACGTCCGGATTGACCAGGATGGTCGCAATCAGGCCGGTCACGGCCCCGCCAAGATGCGCCTCATGCCCGATGATACGGTTCTCGCGCTGGGACAGGATGTAGCTCAGCCCGATGAAAAGGAGACCGAACACGATGCCCCACATCGGGATCAGGAACAGGAACAGGAGCAGCGTGAACGGCGCGATCATGCAGAAGGCGAGCACGATGCCGGACAGCGCGCCTGATGCGCCCGCCGCGCGGTAATCCGGATTGTTGCGGTTGTGCAGGTAGGCCCAGGCGCTGCCGCCGATCAGCGAGACGAGATACACAATCGCGAAGCCCGTGCCGCCGAGCGCCCGCTCGACGATCGGGCCGAACATGAAAAGCCCGTACATGTTGATCAGCAGGTGCGGCCCGTTGACATGCAGGAAGCCGGAACTGATGGCGCGGTGCCATTCGCCGCGCTCGCGCATCGGGCCGACCCAGAGGATGTTCTGCCGGTTGAAGGTCTCGTTGCCGAAAGCGATCAGGCTGGCCACCACATTGATGGCGATCAGGCCCAGTGTCACCGGGAAGGGAAACGCATCCATGGGCCGGGGCTCCTTGCGGCCGGACCAGCCAGAAGCCGCCCGGAAGATTGCCCGCGCGGCTTAGCAAGTCCCGGCCTTGGGGTGCAAGCGGAAGGGGCGGGCCCCGTCAGGCGGCGCAGGCCGCGCCGGCAGCGGCCGGCGGCATCAGGTCGAGCAGGAAATCCTCGAAGCTTTCGGGCCGCTGGATGAAGCGGTTGAACGGCAGGTTGGCCTTGAAGATCGCCTGGGGATGGATATTGGCGCCGCAGCGCAGGGCGGCGGCCACGGCCTGGTCCCGGCTTTCCGTTGCCGAAACGACCGCCAGCCGGTACTTGCCCATATTGGCGAGGCGGGCAATCGTCATGTCCGGATCGACGCTGTCGGGCAGGCTGAGGTCGATGACGACGAGGTCGAAGCGTTCAAGGCGCACCCGCGCCTCGGCCGCCATCAGGGTCGGCGCCATCACGAGGTCGATCTGCACGCGCGCGCGCGCCGCCTTGTCGGCCGCAATCGCCAGCATGTCGCGCACCGGCTCGTGATCTTCCACCCAGAGAATTTTCATATGACGCTACCTCAGTCTGATGATGATCCGCTCCGGAGGGGAAAGCCGCCAGGGGTCCGTTGGGCTGAATGTGCCACCGGCCTGTTGCAGCTTGGTAAAGCGAAGCTTTCGGAAGTGTTGAAATTCGATCCTTTTTCCGGCCGCGCAGGGACTGCGCTAGCCAGACTCAGCGCCAGGCCCTATGCTTACGGGAATATTGAGGGGGAATTGGCCGCAAGGGCCGGTCCGTCATGAGCAAGCCGCTGGGCCTTCCGGAACGCCGCGTTTCGGCGTTTCTTCCCGCAGCAGAGCGGTCAGATGTCCATATCGTGGACACGCTGATCGAGGAGCGCTGCCCCTCTTTGCGCGCCAGCCCGGCCTGGCCGCTGCTGAAGGCCGCGCTCTATCCGGTGCTGGGTTATCGCCGGGCCCGCCGGATGGCCGACGAGCTGATGGACCTGCCCGGCGCAGAGGCCTTCGACCGGCTGGCCGGGCGCCTCTCGGTCAGCCTTGACATTAGCCATCTCGACCGGGTTCCGCAGGCAGGCCGCGTCATTATCGCGGCGAATCACCCGACAGGGCTCGCAGACGGGGTGGCCGTTTGGGACCTCCTGAAACAGCGGCGGAGCGATACCGTCTTCCTGGCCAATGCCGATGCCCTGCGGGTCAATCCGGATTTCGAGGATGTCATGATCCCGGTCGAATGGGTTGCCGAGAAGCGCACCCCGGCCAAGACCCGGGAGACCCTGCGGCGCGCGGGCGAAGCGTTCGAGGCGGAGAAATGCGTGGTGATCTTCCCGTCCGGCCGTCTCGCCCGCAAGGTCGGACGAGAGCTTGAGGAGAAAGACTGGTTCCCGACCGTGATCGGCCTCGCCCGCAGGCAGGACGCACCGATTGTTCCGCTGAACATCGATGCGCGCAATTCGCGGCTCTACTACCTGCTCTGCAACATCTCGAACGAGCTGCGCGACATTACGCTGTTCCATGAGCTGCTGAACAAGCGGGGCGCGCCGTTCCGCATGACTTTCGGCCACCCGATTGAGCCTGACGCGCTTCAGGGGGATCAGACCGAGTTGACCGAGCGGCTGAAGCAGCACGTCTCGCGCGCGCTGCGCAGCGACCCTGACGCCGCGTTCTGATACTCTCCCCTTGCTGTCGGCCCCTTGCTGGCCCGGCGGTTCCGCCCTATGGCGGCGCGCCATGCTGCAGATCCTGCCGGAAGATCCCGCCCGCCAGGCCGAGGCGATCGAAGCGCTTTTCGATCGCACCTTCGGGCCGGGGCATTTTGCCAAGACGGCCGAGCGCCTGCGCGAGTTTTCCTGTTCCCTCCCGGAGATCAGCCGTGTGGCGCTGCATGATGGGCAGGTGATCGGCGTGTGCCGGGTCTGGCCGCTGGTCGTCGGGCCCTCGCGCGCGCTGTTTTACGGTCCCGTAGCCGTGGCCCCGGAACATCGCGGCCACCGGCTCAGCCTGGAAATCATGGCAGCGGCGCTTGAGGCGGGGCGGGCGGCGGGCTGGCCGGCGGCGCTTCTGATCGGGGCACCGGAACTGTTCGGCGAAGTCGGCTTCACGGCCGCGCCAAAGGGCCGGCTCATCCTGCCGGGGCCGCAGGATCCTGCCCGAATCCTGATCCGGGATCTGGCCGGCGATGCGTCTGTGCTCGAAGGGCGCGTTACCGCCCCTCGCGCCGCCAGGCCAGCAGCAAAAGGAGGATGATACCGATGGCCGCGGCAAGCCCCGGCAGCAGGGTCTGGCTGGTTGAGGCGCGCACGGCATAGGCCCCGCGCTCGCGCAGGCCCATCCAGTCACCGCCGGCGGCACTGCGCTGGCCGCCGATGCGCCGCACGTCCGGCAGGTTGGTGCCGGCGGCATTCAGCCGGAAGACGCTGCCGCCGGTGGCCCGCGCGACCGGCAGGAGCAACTCCGTCGTCGATGTCAGGTCAGCATATTCGCGCGGATTGGCCGGCCCGTTCAGGGCCACCGCTTCGAGGCCCCCGGCACGGGCCCGGTAGATGCCGAGCTGGCTCAGGGGCGCTTCCGCTGCGAACTGGCCGGGGCCGGTCTCCTGCCAGTCCGGACGCAAGAGGTCGCCATCCGGCGTCTCGATCTCGAGGGGCGGGGCGGCATCCAGCAATGTGCGCAATTCGGCCCGCACCCCCTCGGGCCCTGCCTCAAGGCTGAGGCGGCGTTCCTCGAGTTCGGGCTCCTTCATCATCCAGTGGACCACGCGGCGGATCAGCTCGGCGAACGGCCCGCCGCCATCATGCCCGCCGGCCCACAGCCAGATCTGGTCCGACAGCAGCATGCCGACGCGGCCCCGGCCAACCCTGTCCACGATCAGGAGCGGCTGGCCGTCCGGCCCGCTCATCAGCACATCCCCCCCGACAGGGCGGGCGTCGATGGCGCGCATCCAGCCGCCCCAGCGCTGCCCGGCCAGCGGCGCGGTAACCGCATGGCGCTCGCCCGCCCCGGTCAGGACGGGGGTGAACTCCCCGATCCGGATCGTGCCGGTCGGGTTTGCCGGAAGCACCGCGGCGAGCGGCGAGCGGGCCAGGCTGGCCGGTCCGGCGAACTGTTCTCCCGCCACGATCAGCAGCGCGCCGCCACCGGCCACATAATCGGCCATGTTGGCGAGATAGGTCTGGGTAATGACGGCCTGGCGTTCATACTGGTCGAAGATGATGAGGTCGAACTCGGTCAGCTTCTCCTGGAAAAGCTCCTCGGTCGGGAAGGCAATCAGCGCAAGCTCGTCCGGCGCGGCGAAGTCCGATTTGAAGGGCGGGCGCAGGATGGTGAAGTGGACAAGATCGACCGAGGGGTCGGATTTCAGCAGGTCGCGCCAGACGCGGCCCGCCTGGTTCGGCTTCCCGGTCACCAGCAGCACGCGCAGCCGGTCGCGTACGCCCGATATCAGGGCTGCCGTGCGGTTGTTCGCAAGCGTTAATTCCTGCCGTCCCGGCGGCGCCTCGATCACGACGATGTTCTCGCCCCGGCGCTCGATCTCGACCGGGATGCGCGTCTCTTCTCCGGCGCGCACGCGGACCCGCTCGGGCAGGCCGCCATTGAGGGAAAGCGACAGCTCGATCTCGCCGCCGTCCGGATCATCGGCGCGCACGATCAGGCCCGCCTGTTCGCCGACGATGCCGAAATTCGGCGCATTGACGATCTCGACCCGCCGGTCGCCTTCGCGCTCATCCCCGGCGATCAGGCCGTGCAGCGGTCCGATCAGCGCTTCGGTATCGGACGTGTCCGGAAGATCATGGACCTGGCCGTCGGTGATCAGGATCGCGCCCGCGATCCGGTCGCGCGGCACGTCGGCCATCAGCCCTTCCAGCGCGCTGTAGAGATAGGTTCCGTCATCGCTGCGGCTCGTCTCGATCGTGCGCACTTCAAGCGAGGCGTCCTCACCGAGGCGCCGGGCGAGCGCGGCATAGGCCGTCTCGGCCGCCTCGGTCCGCGTTCCGAACTGCATGCTTTCGGAACGGTCGAGGATGATCGCCGCAACCGAGGGCAGGGGCTCGCGTTCCTCGCGGACGATGGCCGGGTTCAGCAGCGCCGCCGAGAGCAGGAGAAGCCCGAGCGCGCGCACCAGCCAGGCCCGTCCGCCAAGCACCGCATAAGCCCCCCAGGCCAGCGCCGTCAGTGCAGCGACACCCCAGAACAAAGGCCAGCCGAGCAGCGGCTCCAGGGACAGCCGGACCGCTTCGATCATGGCCGGTCGCCGTCAGGCAGGTTGCGCGGCAGGCGCCGGGCGCCTTCGCCATTGTCCCGGTCGCCAAGCCGCTCGAGCAGGGCGGGGATATGGACCTGGTCATCCTTGTAGCTGCCGGTCAGCACATACATCACGAGATTGATGCCGAAGCGGCGGGCGAGTTCGCGCTGGCGCGGGCCGCCATCGACCGAATAGAGATCGCGCCCGTTCTCATCGATTGCCCAGGCCGAGGCCCAGTCGGCATCCCCGATGAACAGGCGAGAGACCCCGTCGCCGCGCGGGGCCTCGCCGGCGCCGGTATGTTCGATCCAGAGCCTGCGCCCGGCGAATCGTCCGGGAAAATCATCGATGATGTAATAGCTGCGGCTCAGCACATGATTGATCGGCACGGGCTGGAGCGGCGGGGCGTCAAGCCCGGCCAGCAGGGTTTCGAGCGGGGTGACATCCGTCTGTGTTCCGACCGTCCCGCCAGCGCGTGTATCGATGATCAGGGCCCCGCCGGCCCGGAGATAGGCGTTCAGACGCTGGATCGCCCGCTCGCTCAGCGGTGCGGCGCCTTCGGGAACATTGAAATAGATCAGCGGGTAGAGTTCCAGCGCATCGCTCTCGAGGTCGAGCGCGTGCGGCTCTGCGGGCTCGACCGAGGTGCGCGTGAACAGGACATTGGACAGGCCGGCCAGGCCGGCGCGGGTGCGCCGGTCGAGGCCAGCGTCGCCTGTCGCGACATAGGCAAAGCGCATCTGCAGCGCCGCCTCGACCTGCTTGGCCGGCGTGTCGCCGCCCGGAACGCGCACGACCTGCGCCCCGGCGACCGGGCGGTAGGTGCCGTCCGGGTGGAGCTCATAGCGTGTCGGCTGCGCCTCGGCGGCGATGGGCGCGAGCAGCGATGCGCCCAGCATCGCCATAAGAAATCCGGCCACCGCCGGCCGCGCCCGGCGCCGCAACCGTCCGGCCACGAACAGGGCGATGATGAGATCGAGCGCAAGCAGCGCGCCGGCAAGGGCCAGCAACGGGCCGCCGAGGCGAAGCGCCCGCGCCTCGGCATCGCCGAGAAGGCGGGCCGCGGCAGGCCAGCCGGTGAACAGGTTGAGCTCGGCGCCGGCCCCGGCATTGAGCGCGCGGGTTCCTGCCGGGCCCTGGTACAGCCCCGGCGGGTTGGTCTCGGAGGTTCGGGTCATGGCAAAGTCAGCCGCGCGGATCGGTGCGGCCTGCGTGCCCGCAGCGGTCAGCCGCCCGAACCCGTCGAGCACGAGCTGCGGCATGTAGGTCCCTTCGGTATCCTCGACCGCCTCGCCGCGCCCGGCCGTGATCGCCCGGCGCAGCATCTGCTCGAACAGCCCTGAGAGGGCGAGGTCGCCCCAGTCCGGCGCCGCGGTGATGTGGAACAGGATGATCATGCCATCCCCGCGCGGCGCGGCCGAGACCAGCGGCGAGCCATCTGTCAGCCGCGCCCATGTCTTGCGCGCCAGGTCCGGCTCCGGCCGCGCGAGCACCTGCTGGCTGATGCGGACATCCTCTGGCACGCTCAGGCCGAAAAAGGGTGAATGCTCCGGGAACGGTGCAAGTCCCTGCGGCTCCTCCCAGGCGAGCGCGCCGCCGAGCGCGCGCGAGGACCGGCGCAGGGTAACCGGAAGCAGGTCGTCGCCCTGTGCGGCAAGGCGCGGGCCGGCAAAGCGGATCAGCGCGCCGCCGCTCTCGACCCAGCGGGCGAGGGCCTCGGCCTCGGCGCGGGGGATCTGTCCGACATCGGAAAGGACGATCGCGTCCGGAGCGATCGCGACAAGTGTTTCGATATCGCCGTCCGTTATCGTGGCGAAGGGTTGCAGCGCCCGCCGGATATAGTGCCTGTCGGACAGGAGCGGCTGCGCGGTCATGCCTGAGTCGACGATCCCGATCCGCCGTGTACGGTCGAGCGAGTCCCAGAGCCAGACCGTGCCTGCGCCGGTCCGCCCGGTCACGTTGAAGCGCGCGATGCGGGCGAGCGCCGCTGCCGGGATGGTGAACTGCGCTTCGGCGGTGCGCGCGCCATCGGCAAAGACCGCCTCGGCCGAGGCGAGCGCCGATCCGTCCTGTGTCAGGGCGGACACGAAGGCGCGGGCGGTGCCCCGGCTATCGGCGCGTGCAAGCTGCAGGGTCACGCTGTCCGCTCCGGCGGTGAGGCCGGTGATGGCGGCCGGGCCCTGCGGGGGGGCCGCATAGACAGTCAGCGGGGCGAGCGCGCTCAGGGCCTCGGCAAAGGCGCGCGCTTCCGGGGTGTCGATGCCGTCGCTCGCCCAGAAGATCCGGCCGGGCCGCAGCCCGGCTTGTTCCAGCCGCTGGCGTGCATCCTCCCGGTGGGTGCCCCAGGCGACCGGGCGCAGTGCCGAAAGCCGCTTGGCGAGATCGGCGCGGCTGATGCGTTCACCGGGGGGCTGGTTGAGGGTTTGCGGCGCCGTCAGCAGGAGATGGGCCGGCGCGTCGCGCCCGCCGGAGTCCAGCGTCGCACTGGCGGCATTGGTGATCTCGCCCCAGCGCGGCGCGGACAGCCAGCCATTGTCCACCACCACCAGCACGCTGCCGCTTTCGCCGGCGGTGCCGCTGCCGGCCGGTGAATAAACGGGCTGAGACAGACCCAGGATTGCGGCAAGGACGGCCAGTGTCCGGATCAGCCAGACCCACCAGGGGGTGCGCACCGGCGTCTCCTCGCGCGGCGCGATATCATCAAGCAGGCGCAGGGAGGGCAACTCGGCCGCCTTCGGTGCGGGCGGGGTGGCCCGCAGCACCCACCAGATGACAGGCAGGGCGAGCAGCGCGAACAGCGCCATCGGCGCGCCGAGCAGGAACGGGCCGAGCGCGTTCACCGCTTGGCCCCGAAACGCTCAACCGCCGCCTTCAACCTTGCGGCGATGTCGATCAGCGGCGTCCCGGTGACATGGCTGGCAAACCCCCAGCCGAGCTGTTCGGCCAGGGCGGACAGGGCCGCGCGGTGCCGCCGGTAGCTGTCCTGATAGTCCTCTCGCAGGGTCTCGGCGCGGCCGATGACCCTTTCAAGCGGCGTCCCCGGCCGGGAGAACCGGGTGCGGCCATCGAAGGGGAAGGTGATCTCGGCCGGGGCCGAGACCGCCAGGAGCACACCCTCACGGCAGCGCGAGGCCAGCGGCGCCAGGCGGGCCTGCCATTCGCTGACCGGATCATAGAAATCGGAGGCGAGGATAACCAGGGCGGGCGTGCGCGGGACCGCCGGGAAACCGCCTGACGGGCCTGCGGCCAGCTCGCCGCCGAGGCGGTCGATGGCCCGCTTGCCGAAGCCGGGCTTGCGCCCCGAGCCGAGCGCGCCGATCCGTTCGCCATCGCGCGACATCAGGATTGCCAGCGCCAGCATCAGGATCACGGCCTCTTCCGCCTTGGTGCGCAGGTCGCCTTCGCCCTTCCAGTGGAAACCGGGGTGGCGATCACTCCAGAACAGCACGGTGCGTGCGGTTTCAAGCTCGGTCTCGCGGACAAACAGCTCTGTCCCCTTGGCCGACCGGCGCCAGTGGATGCGTCCGGCATCATCTTCCTGCGCATAGCGCCGGTATTGCCAGAATGTCTCGCCATTGCCCGCGCGCCGGCGCCCGGCCGAGCCGATATGCGCTGCTTCGGAAGCTTCCGCCTTGAGGCTGAGCGCCGGCAGCTGGCGCGCGAGGCGTTCGGCTTCGGCGCGGAGATCGGCGGCAGGGGTCATGCGATCCGCCGCGGCCTCAGCCCGCCTTGCGGACAAGGTCGTGGATCAGCTCCCCAAGCTTTGGTGCGTCCCCGGACGGATCATAGCGCATCGCCATCCGGTGGCCGAGGCAGGGCTCGGCCAGCGCCTCGACATCCTCGATCGATGGTGCCAGGCGCCCGCGCAGCAGCGCCCGCGCCCGTGTCGCCAGCATCAGCGCCTGTCCCGCCCGGGGGCTGGGGCCCCAGTCCACCAGGCGGCGCACGCGCTCATCGGCCGACTGTTCAGGCCGGGCCTCGCGAACCAGCGCAAGGATGGCGGCAACGATCTTCTCCCCGACGGGCATGTCGCGCACGAGGGTCTGGATCGCCATCAGCCCGGCTGCGTCCAAGGCCGGGCGCACGGCGGTCTCGGCGCCGCGGGTTGTCTCGATCAGGATACGCCGTTCGGTCTCGGGATCGGGATAGCCGACATCGATCTTGAGAAGGAAGCGGTCGAGCTGCGCCTCGGGCAGGGGATAGGTGCCCTCCTGCTCAATCGGGTTCTGGGTCGCAAGGACATGGAAGGGCCGGGGCAGATCATAGCGGATACCCGCCACCGTCACATGCCGCTCCTGCATCGCCTGCAGCAGGGCGGACTGGGTGCGCGGGCTCGCCCGGTTGATCTCGTCGGCCATCAGCAGCTGGGTGAAGACGGGGCCTTTCAGGAACCGGAAGGAGCGCTGCCCGCCGGGCGCCTCGTCGAGCACTTCCGAGCCGATGATGTCGGAGGGCATCAGATCCGGGGTGAACTGGATACGCTGGCTGCCGAGGCCGAGGGCTGACCCCAGCGCCTCGACCAGCCGCGTCTTGGCAAGGCCGGGTGCGCCGATCAGCAGGGCATGGCCACCGGCCAGTATGGCGGCCAGCGACAGCTCGATGACGGTTTCCTGGCCGAACACCGCCTTGGCGATTTCTGTCCTGACGCGCGCCAGCGCCTCGGCGGCCGCCTCCGCATCGGCTATGGCAGTCTCGGAACGGGCAACGGTATCGGGCATGTGATTTGAAAACTCTCCGGCTTCACCTGGCACTGTGTGAAGCCTATCTCTAGGGCGTCATTTTGACGGAGAAAGATGTGACATCCAGTCCGGGCGGCGTTGCGGGCGTCGAAGAAACGCTGAAGGCAATCCTGCCCGATGGCAGGCTTGGGGGCAAGTTGCCGCCTGTTGCGCAATGGA
>DAIRTA010000013.1:3104-25219 GCA_036804125.1 Hyphomonas sp. | reverse complement strand
CGGCAACGGCAAACAAGGATACGTTCTTGGTGGACTGCATCGCCGCATTCTTCGACCGCACAAGGCCCGATTCCAGCATGCAGAACCCGGCCGCCATGAACATGACGATCAGGCCGCCGATCAGGAACAGATAGCTGTTGTCGACATACGAGCTGGCGCTGCCGGCCACCGTCTCTTCAAGCGCGGCAAGGCGCTCGGCCAGATCACTCTCCTGCGCCATGGCATAACCGGCCAGTATCACGCCGGCCGGCATAAGCATGGCCGCCCGGACGGCTCGCCCCAATAATTGGCCCATTGGCCCCTCCTGTTAATTGACCCTCTGAGCGCGGAATTCCGCTCCTCAGTGCGTGATATGATTGCCCCCGCCCAAAGATGTCGCACATCGTATCGAGGCGCAGGCCCGTTCAGGCGCCCACTGGTCAAGCAGTGTGCAGGGTTGCGGCGTTTCGCCCAAAATCTCGCCAAGACTGGACGCCGCAGAGCCCCGCAGCTACCTCGGCTGCATGACGGCGCCCGCTTCATCACACCCGCCTGTGTGCGACCTGATCGTCATCGGGGCCGGCCCGGTTGGCGCGGCGCTGGCGATCCTGAGCGCGCGCGCGGGATTTGATACGGTCCTGGTCGATGCCCATCCGGCCGGAGCGCCGCGCCCGCCCGACAGCCGGACCTTCGCGATCGTGCGCGGAAGCTGGCGGCTGCTGGGCGAGACCGGCGTTCACGCTGCGCTTGAGTCCGCGACAACGCCCCTATGGGGTCTCGAAGCCGTTGATGGCGGCACGCATGCCTTCGGCGCGCCGCAGGTCTGCTTTTCGGCCGCCGATCTCGGCGGTGACGCGTCCGAGCCTCTGGGCCAGATGGTTCCGGCCGGCTTGCTGCGCGACAGCCTCGAGACGCTTGCTGCGGCCGAGCCCTCCCTGACCTTTGTTCGCGGTGTCCGGTTTGCCGGAATGGAAACCTCACCCGGCGAGGCCACAGTGCGGCTCGAGGATGGGCAGCGGCTGTCTGCCCGGCTCGTCGCGGCCTGTGACGGGATCGAGTCCCGCGTCCGCGCCGCCGCCGGCATCACCACCGAAGAACGCGATTACGGACAGTCGGTGCTCGCGGCCGATGTCGCGCTGGAGCGGCCACACCAGGGCATTGCCCGCCAGCTGTTCACGCCCGAAGGCCCGTTCGCCACCCTTCCCCTGCCCGGCGACCGGGCGAATTTCGCCTGGTACATGAAGTCCGGCGCGGCCGAGACGCTGGCCGGGCTGCCGCCCGAGAGCATCGAGGCCGAACTCAACCAGCGTTTTGCCTCCTTCGCGGGCCCGATGCGCCTGCTGGCTGCGCCTTACACCTACCCGCTCGTCCTCAGGATCGCGACCCGGATGGCCGGGCCGCGGTGCGTGCTGCTGGGCGATGCGGCCCGCCGGATAAACCCGCTGGCCGGCCAGGGCCTCAATCTCGGTTTCAAGGATGCCGCCGCCCTCGTCGATGTCATTACCGATGCCCGCGAGACCGGGCTCGATACCGGCAGCCCGCCTGTGCTGGCCCGTTATCAGGAATGGCGGCGGTTCGATGCGACAGCAACAGCGCTTGGCCTCGATGCCATCGACCGGCTGTTTTCCAATGACAATGCGCTGCTCAAGCCTTTGCGGGCAGCGGCGCTGACTGCGGCCAGCCGGGTCGGCCCGCTGCGCCGCGCGCTCGCCCGGCAGGCGAGCGCCGACCAGGCGCACCTTCCCCGCCTGATGCAATGATGGCTGGCAGGGTCAGCGGCCGGTGGCCAGGGCGCGAAGCAGGCTCCAGGTATAAAGTCCGGTGGAATGCCCGTCCGAGAACCGGATCCTGACGGCATAGCGCCCGACCGGCTCGGCTGCGATGACCTGTATATCCTCGGGGACAGGCGGCTGCGGAGGCGGCGGCGCGCTGCCATGCCCGCGAACCTCGGCAGACGGGCTCGCCCGGCGCAGGGCCGGATAGGCAATGACCCCTGTCTGGCCATCATCAAACTCGATGCGCAGTTCGCCCGCCTGCCTGCGGAAGACCAGCCTTGACGGCCAGGCGCCGCCGGTCATTCCGGCTTCTCCGGTGAACCGCCATTGCCGGCGTCGAGATCGCGCGCCTCTTCCGGCACCATGATGGCAACGCCGTTGCGGATCGGATAGGCGATGCGCGCATTCCGCGACACCAGCTCGGCGCTCGCCCGGTCATAGCTCAGCGGCTGGCGCGTCAGGGGGCAGATCAGGATTTCCAGCAGCCGCGGATCGACTTTCGGCTCCTCTGTCCTGTCATCCTTGTCGGGGGGCGCCATGCTCAACTCCGTCTCGTCACTATTGCATCGGGCCGCTATCGCCCGTGCTTCCGATCTGGAGAAGCGCGATCAGCGTATCGGCGCGCGATTTCAGGTCCGGCGCCTCGAGCAGGGCCTGCTTTTCCGTGACATCAAACGGGCAACCGGCCGCCAGCGCATGGACAAGGGTTTCCAGCGGCGCATCGGTCACGGCCGACCAGTCGGCCTGAAGGCCGTGGGTTTCGGTATAGGCCCGCAGGGCGGCCACGAGGTCGCTGCGGCTCGGAAGCCCCGCCTCGCCGGGCGGCGCCAGGTCCGAGGCGAACGGGGCCCAGTCGGGACGGACCTGGCGATAGGGCGTCCTCGCTTCCAGCTCGTCCCGGACAGCGAAGCGGCATATGCCGGTGAGCGTGATGAGATAGCGCCCGTCCTCGGTTTCGGAATAGGTGGTTATCCGTCCGGCACATCCCACCCGGCAGACCTCCGGATGCGCCCGCGGGCCGCCGGATGTCTGGATCATACCGATCAGCCGGGCGCCCCGCATCGCATCATCGATCATGTTGAGATAGCGCGGCTCGAAGATGTTGAGCGGCAGTTGCCAGCGCGGGAACAGGATCGCGCCCGGCAGCGGAAAGATCGCCAGTGTTCCGGGCAGGTCCTCGATCTTGCGGTAATGGGCCATCATTCAGTCCTCGGCGACCGATGGCAGGCGACAGTCAACAGCGCGCCCGCGTCACGCGAACATGAGCGACGCCAGCCGCCGGCGGCCTTCAATCGTTACGGTGTCGGTCGGCCCGGCCGCCTCGAAAACCTGCAACAGCTTGTCCCGGGCCTTGCCGCCCTCCCAGTCCAGCTTGGCTGCAAGGATCATCAGCAGGTGGTCGGCCGCCTGATCGTATTTTCCGGCTGCCGCATACTGCTCGGCAAGCGCGAAGCGCCTGGCATGGTCGGAGGGCGCCGCCATCACGGCGGACAGCGCGGCGTCGAGTTCGGGGCTCTTGGTGGACTCGCTGCGCATCTCGATGGCCGTGCGCACGCTTTTCACGACGCTGTCATTGCGCGCGCCTTCCGGAACCATGTCCAGCGTGGCCAGCGCCCGCTGCTTGTCTCCATTGGCCAGATAGCAGCGGGCAAGGCCGGCTATCGCGGCCGGGTTCTCCGGCTCCTGCTGGATGATGGCTGCGTAGATTTCAGCCGCCGTGGCGATGTCGCCGGCCTGGCTGGCCGCATCGGCCTGGGCGAGGGCCTGGTCAATCATCTGGGCCTCATCGGTTCCGGAAAGCAGCCGGTCGATGAACTGGCGGATCTGCGACTCCGGCAAGGCGCCGAGAAACCCGTCGACCGGCCGGCCCTGATCGAAGGCGAAGACCGCCGGGATCGAGCGCACGCCGAGCTGTCCGGCGATTCCGGGATTTTCATCAATGTTGATCTTGACCAGCTTGACCGCTCCGGCCTTGGCCTCCACCGCCTTCTCGATCATCGGCCCCAGCGTGCGGCACGGGCCGCACCAGGGCGCCCAGAAATCCACGATGACCGGCTGGTCCTTCGAGGCTTCGATAACATCCGGCACGAAAGTCTGGTCGGTGCTGTCTTTGGTGTGCTGGAGCGCTGCACTGTTCATAGTTATGCCTTTCTGTCCTGGCACGAAGATGGGCTGCTGGCGTCTGTTGCGCAAGCCGTGACAAGACGGCCGGATGGGAACACCCAGGACAATCAGAGGGGCGGCGGCCTGTCGCGGCTGTGAATGATCGTCTCAAAACCCATTTATCCGGGGTTCAGGCACCCTGCGCCTATATGCCTGCGTGGTCGAAAGGAGGCCCAGCCCATGCTTCACCTGCTCACCCTGGCCGGATTGACGAGTCTTCTGGCCTATACGCCGCTGACGGCGGCCCTCCAGCAGCCCGGCTCCCTTGCCCGGCCGGCGATCTCCCAGCCCGCCCCGGCGGTCCTGACAGGCGCCGAGCGCAGCGCCGTGCTGGCGGAGGCGTCCCGGGCCATGAGCGCTGTCAGGACGGCGCGCGGGCGGTTCGAGCAGATCGCGCCCGACGGCTCGTTCAGCGAGGGGCGGTTTGCCCTGTCCCGTCCGGGCCGGGTGCGGTTCGACTATGACGAGCCCTCCCCGATCCTTTTCGTCAGTGACGGAACGACCGTCGCCATCCAGGATCGCGACCTGGAAACGACCGACCGGGTGCCCCTGCGCTCGACGCCATTGTCCCTGCTGCTGGCCGAAACACTCGATTTTGAACGCCAGGCCGAGATTCTGGATGTCAGCCAGCGCAATGGCCAGCTTCAGATTACCCTGAGGGACCCGAGCGGCGAAATGGACGGCACATTGACCGTCATCCTGTCGGAGACAGACAAGTCGCTGCTGGGGTGGAACACGGTCGATGCCAATCAGGGGCTCACCAGCGTGCGGCTGATGGATGTGCAGTCCGGCGTGCGCCTCAATCCGCGGCTGTTCATCCTGCGCGACCTTTAGGCGCAATCCGCAGGGCAATTACGATAATTTTACTTGCAGTCACGGGCAGTGTGTGGCGAAAATACCACAATCGGATGGGAGATTTCCGCGCAGCACTGACCCCCGCTGTGACAACCTGCTCTCGCTGATGAGTTGCCATATGGCAGCTGACAGATACGAAACGCGTATCCGGCGCGCCCGAACTCTCCCCCGCGTTCGGGCGCGTTGCTTTTTGGGCCATACTTGCTAGCAGGCCGCATGCCGCGCGCCCTCCATATCGTCAGCTGGAACATCAACTCCGTCAGGTTGCGGGCAGAGAATGTCGCCGCCTTTGCAGCCGCCGAGGCGCCCGATGTGATCTGTCTTCAGGAAACCAAATGCCTCGACGGAGAGTTCCCGGAGAAGGCCTTCCGGGCGATGGGCCTCAGCCACATCCTGCGAAAGGGCCAGCGGGGCGGCCATGCCGGTGTCGCCATCGCGTCACGGCTGCCGATCGAAGCGGCCGAGACACCGGACCTGTGCCGCGAAGGCCATGCCCGTGTGATTGCCGCCCGGCTGCCGGGCGGGCTTGAAATCCACAATATCTACCTGCCCGCCGGCGGGGATGTACCCGACCCGTCCGTGAACCCGAAATTCGCGCACAAGCTCGATTTCCTGGAAAAGCTGGGCCGCTACCGGTCCCTGCCCAAGGCGAAGCGGGTGCTGGTCGGAGACCTCAATGTTGCCCCCTACGAGAATGATGTGTGGTCGCACCGCCAGCTGCTGAACATTGTCTCGCATACGCCGGAGGAAACCGGGCGGCTGGAGGAGTCCCGCCAGCAGGCCGGCTTTACGGATATTGCCCGGCTGGCGGTTCCGATGGACCAGAAACTGTTCACCTGGTGGAGCTATCGCGCCCGCGACTGGGCGGCCTCCAACCGGGGCCGCCGTCTCGACCATATCTGGGCCAATGCGGGCGCGCTCGGCGATGTCGATCCGGCAACCTACCGCGTCCATCTCGGCTGGCGCGGGGGCGTGAAGCCGTCGGATCACGCGCCGGTCTCGGTGAGGGTCCGGGCCTGATCCGGCCCTGATCCGGCCCTGGCCCGGGGGTACTGATTCGCCGCGGCGCCTGTCCGGAAACCGCTTCGCGCTTTTCAGGGCCGCTTCAGGGCTGCAGCCTGTAACCGCCGGGATCGGTCAGCAGGAGGCGCGCATTCGACGGGTCGGTCTCAACCTTCTGGCGCAGGCGGTAGATGTGTGTTTCCAGCGTATGCGTGGTCACGCCGGCATTATAGCCCCAGACCTCTGAGAGCAGCGTCTCCCGCGCCACCGGCTTGCCGCCCGCGCGGTAGAGGTATTTGAGGATTTCCGTTTCCTTCTCGGTCAGGCGGATCCGCTTGCCTTCCGGCGTGCGCAGAAGCTTCACCGATGGCCGGAACTCATAGGGGCCGATTTCAAAGGTCGCGTCCTCGGTCTGCTCGAAGCTGCGCAGCTGCGCCTTGATCCGCGCGAGCAGCTCGGCCAGCCGGAACGGCTTTGTCACATAATCATTGGCCCCCCCATCCAGCGCGCCGACGGTATCTGCCTCTCCCGAGCGGCCCGTCAGCATGATGATGGGCACCTTGACGCCCTGCTCGCGCAGGCGGCGGCAGGTTTCAATGCCGTTCATGCCCGGCATGTCGACATCGAGGATGACGAGATCGAGGCGGCCTTCCCGGGCACATTCCAGCCCCTCCTCCCCGTCAGCGGCGGCCGTAACGCGGAAGCCTTCCGCCTCCGCCAGCTGCTCCCGGAGTTCGTCCCGGAACGCCTCGTCATCATCGATGACAAGAATATATTTTTGCCCGAGCATCGATATATCTCCTACAGTCGGCGCGCCTAGCGAGCGGTGTGCCGGAGCAAGCCGCGCGATCTCTATTGTTATCACATCCTAATCTGGCGTCACTTTCAATGCGGGCAGGGAAATGTCTTCCGTCATAACAGTTCATCCAGGCGGATGGCTCGAAACAGACGGGGTGCGGCTGCGCTGCGCGCTCGGGCGCAGCGGGCTGACCCCCGCCGATCAAAAGCGCGAAGGCGATGGCGCGACGCCGCAAGGCCGCTGGCCTGTGCGCCGCATCTGGTACCGTGCCGACCGTGTGGAGCCGCCCGAGACCGCCCTGCCCGTGCTGGTGATCCAGCCCGGCGATGGCTGGTGTGACGACCCGGCCGCACCAGGATATAACCGCTGGGTCGCCCTGCCCGCTCCGGTCCATCACGAAGATTTGTTCCGCGCCGACCCTGTCTACGACCTGGTTGCTGAACTCGGCTACAATGATGACCCGCCGGTGCCGGGAGCCGGCAGCGCCATCTTCATGCATGTCGCGAGAGATGACTATGCCCCGACCGAGGGCTGCATCGCGCTCAGTGAAACGGACCTGCGCCGGGTGATCCGGGCGCTGCAGGCCAGCACTGTGATCGCCATTGGCCCTGATGCGTGAACGGAGCACGCCGGCCATGACGAAGCGCCCCTGTCCTGAATGGTTTGCAACACCCCAGCTCGGCATCTTCATACATTGGGGCCTGTTCACTATCCCGGCCTGGGCCCCGCCGGGACGTGCCATCCATGACCTCATCGGAGAGGATTTCGAGCGAAGCGCCGTGCTCACGCCCTATTCGGAATGGTATGACAACGCCCTGCGCGTGGAGGGCAGCCCCACCTGCCTGCGTCATGCGGAAGTTTATGGCCGCAAGCCCTATGCGGATTTCCGGCCGGAATTCGATGCCGCCTCTGCGGCTTTCGATGCTGGTCAGTGGGCGGACTTCTTCGCCGCATGCGGGGCGCGGTATGTCGTGTTCGTCACCAAGCATCATGACGGATACTGCCTCTGGCCCACGGGCGTTGCCAATCCCCACCGGCCGGGCTGGAACACGCAACGGGATTTTGCCGGTGAGCTTGGCGAAGCGGTCCGGGAGCGCGGCCTGCGCTATGGCCTGTATTATTCCGGGGGTCTTGACTGGACTTTCCGCAACACGCCGATCGCGAATATCGGCGACATGTTCGCCTGCGTGCCGACCGAGGCGGATTACTGCCGCTACGCCCTGGCACAGGCGGAGGAGCTGATCGAGCGCTATCGTCCGGATGTCTTCTGGAACGATATCTGCTGGCCGAATGGCAAGGATGTGCCGCGCCTGCTCGAATACTATTACAGCCGCGTGCCCGAGGGCGTGACCAATGACCGGTGGTTTGCCAATGAGGGCTTCTTCAACTCGCTGCGGGACCCGGAAACGCGCGCCGGCTTCAATGCCATGCTCAAGGCGCGCAGCGCTTCCGGCCGGCAGGAGGAAACACCTGCGCCGCATGGTGATTTCCGCTGTGTCGAGTTCGGCCTGGGCGTCATACCCGCAGAGGGCAAATGGGAGGCCTGCCGCGGCCTCGGGCTCGGCTTCGGTTATAACCAGGCCGAGCGGCCGCAGGATTATCTGGGTCCGGAGGAACTCATCGCGCTTTACCGCGATGTTACCGGCAAGGGCGGCAACCTGCTGATCAATGTCGGCCCGATGGCGGACGGCGCCATCCCGGAGATACAGCAGGCGCCCCTGCGGGCGCTGGGCCGGGCCCTGCAGGCGTGATCACGGTTCAGCTTTCGCGCGTGCCGAACAGCGCTGAGCCGACACGGACGAGCGTCGCCCCGAATTGCGCCGCCAACGCATAGTCCGCGCTCATCCCCATCGACACTTCGGGCAGGCCGAGTTCGCGGGCGTATTGGGCCAGCAGGGCAAAATGCGGCCCGGCAGGCGTGTTGACGGGCGGGATGCACATCAGGCCCGATATGTGGAGACCGCATTCGTCCCGGCTGAGCCGCAACAGCGCCTCCAGCCCGGCGACGCGGACCCCGGCCTTTTGCGGCTCATCGCCGGTATTGACCTGGATCAGCAGGCCGGGCGTGCGGCCGCTGCGCGCACATTCTTCCGCCAGCGTGCGGGCGAGCTTCGGCCGGTCCAGCGTCTGGATCGTATCGAACAGGGCAACGGCGTCGCGGACCTTGTTGGTCTGCAGCGGGCCGATCAGGTGCAACTCGATTCCGGTGCCGGTCTCAAGGCGCGGCGCCCAGCGCCTCTGGGCTTCCTGGACGCGGTTCTCGCCGAACAGCCGCTGACCGCAGGCCAGAACGGCCTCAAGGCGGTCCTCATCCTGCCCCTTGCTGACAGCGAGGAGGCGCGGCGGCGGGTTTCTGGCGGCGGCAAGCTCTGCAAGGATGTCCTTGTGCCGCCGTGATATCTGGTCGAGGAGCGCGGGGGTCATGCCAGGAACCGACAAAGCGGAAGATGCAGGCCGGCGCAAGCTGCTGAGGGCGGCGCGCCAGGTGCGGCGGCATTTCCCGGCCGGCCTGCCGCCAGCGCTATTCCTGACAGATCCGGCGCGCATTGCCGATCCGCTGCCGGTGATTGCTGGCCTGCCGCCAGGCTGGGGCGTGGTCTTTCGGCATTTCGGATCGCCGGAGCGCCTCGGGGACGGCGAAGCCATAGCCTCGCTCTGCCGGCAGAGAGGATTGACGCTGCTTGTCTCTGCCGACCCGCACCTGGCCATGCAGCTCAACGCCTCCGGCGTGCACTGGCCCGCGCGCTGCGCGCATCAGGCACGACGCTGGACACAGCGGTTCAGCCTCCAGACCTGCAGTGCGCACGCTCCGGCCGAGCTGAGGGCCGCAGCGCGGCTGCCGGTCTCCGCCATCGTCTTTTCAAAAGTCTTCCCCAGCGAGAGCCGCTCCGCCGCCCGGACTGTTGGCCTGACCCGCTTCCGTCAGCTGCGGCTTAGCTCTCCGAAGCCGGTCTATGCCCTGGGCGGCATCGATGCGCGCTCCGGCAGCGCCGTTGCCGGCCTGGCGGGCCTTGCGGCCATCAAGGGTATCGCGGAGGTGTTCGGAGACGGTGTCGGGCCGTGACGGCCCGATCAGAAGCGGAAGGCCGAGCGCAGGCGGATACCAGCTTCGATGTCGCGCTCTTCCCAGCGCGCCGGATCGCGGGACTCATCCGCGCCGATGCTGACCTCACCGCCGACCGACACGCGCGGGGACAGCCGCAAGGTCGCCCCGGCCTGCATTTCTTCACGCGGCAGGAACGTCTCACCCTGGCGGGTGATCTTGTCGAGGTTGAACTGCCAGCGCTGGTTATTACCGAAGGTTACCGAAAAATCGGAAACAGCCTCGCCCTGCCATTGCGGCAGGGTGTCGGCAGGACGTGAGGCGGTGAACTGCCTGTACCATTCGGACTGGGCGGCGGGCGTCTCGGACGGGGTTGGCGTGGCGATGCCGAGCGAGCGTGACACCTCTGCCTGCTCCTGGGCGACAGCAGGCAGAACCAGCACTGTCGCTGCGGCAATACACGATATCCACGCCAGACGTTTCACGCTCAGCTCCCAATTCACACCACCAATATAGTGCACCGGGTCCTTAAGGAAGATTAAGATGCCGACAGGGTGCACTATTCGCGGCGCAGTGTGATTTCGATCACAATTCCCTCCGCGCTGGCACGAACCTGGGGCAAAGACGCCGCCATATCACCCGAAAGACGGGTGTTTGTGCTGCGCCAGCCGCCGGCAAGCGTGACATGCTGGCCGAAATTGCGCCGGAGTCCGGCGTTCCAGCTGTCTGATTCGATCGCCGCCCGGCGGTCGCGGGCCTCGCCATACTCTGCAACCAGCTGATAATCCCCGACCGTATAGGCGGCCGAGCCCGTCCAGGCGGTATATCGCCCCCCCGTGCGGAAGCCGTTATCGCTCGTCAGCGCGCTGGCGCCGATCTCGAACCCGTCGAAGGCGAGGGCACCGCCCGCGGAAAGGACCTGCATACGGCTTTGTGCATCCTGAGCCAGGCTCCTTGGTATGGATGCTGTACTCCAGCTCGCGGCCGCACGCAGGCGCACGCCGCTGCGCGGCAGCCGGCGGATGAGGCTGAGGCCGGCCTCAAAGATGTCATCGGCACGCGGGACCCTGTCGCCTGCGCTGCTCCGCAGGGGGTCTCGCCGCAATTCCCGGTCCGGCGCCCTGTGGGCATAGGACAGCCCGGCGCGAAGCCCGAGGAGGCGCGGGCTGGCATAGCTTGCCCTAAGGGAGGGGCCGGTGAAATCGGCCTCGGTGCGGATCATCGCCAGTCCCGTCGGGTCGAAGTCGGGATTGACCAGCGCGGCGGTATCAAACAGTTGCGGGCCGGTCTCAAAGAAGCGCTCGCCTATCCCGTAATCCTGGCCGAGCCTGACCTCGCCATAGCCGCCGCCCGCATAGAGATACGCCGCCTCCAGAAGCACTTCGCCGCCGTCTTCGCCGGCATCGGCGCCGCGCGCGAGCCCGCTGAAGGCGCCCGGATCGCCGGAACCGGGCGGCCCCAGCGGCTCGAGGATGCCGCCGAAGCCGGCGCGCGGGCGCAAGCCTGACTGCACGCCGAGCTCGCCGCGCGCACCCAGCTCGAGACCCGTCTCGAACACATAATTGGCCTCGGCGCCGAGCCTGAGGTGGTAGTCCGGGCGGCCCCAGCCGCCGCCGGCATAGGACAGGCCCAGCTGCGCCGTGCCCGCGGTTTCGATGCCGGCCGGCTCATCCCACACATCCTGTGCCATGGCGGAGAGCGCGCCCGACAGCATCAGGCCGGTCAGAACAATCGGTCTCATCAAGCTCCTTTCCCGGCGCCCGCGACGCCTGGCCGCCGGCCTGCTTCTTTGCGCACATGCTATCTGGCGAGCTTCAGGCGCAGTTGATATAGCCTGCTGGTAAACATGCCGTCTTCACTTGGGAACCCGCTGGAATGATCAGGCCCTTACTCGCTGCGACCGTGTGCGCCCTCCTTTTCCTGCCGGCCTGCCAGTCCGGGCAAGGCTCGCGGGCGAACCGTCCGGCCGCAGAGGCCCCGGTTGGCGCCGTCAATCCCTTTCTCTGGCGCGCAACGCTGGATACGCTGCAATCGCTCCCGATGGTCAGCGCTGATCCGCTCGGCGGCACCATCATCTATGACTGGCACACATTCCCGAATGCGCCCGGCGAACGCATCAAGGCGACGGTCTTCATCCTTGACTCCCGGCTGCGGGCCGATGGCATCAAAGTGAATGTCTTCCGGCAGACCAGCGAGGATGGGAGCTGGTCCGACGCGCCGGTCGACCCGGACACGGCGATCCAGCTGGAGAACCGGATCCTGGACCGGGCCCGCCTTCTGCATTCCTCGCAAATGGGCTAAGCCGGCCTGCCTGCGACACACGCGCATCAAGACGACAGGACCTAGGCCATGGCCAGCCGCTATGATCAGCAGACGGCGGAAGACGATTGGCGAAGGGCGTGGGCCGAGGCCGGACTGTTCCGCGCCAGGCCGCCCCACGAGGCGGGCATGCGCCCCAAGGCCTACATCCTCGAGATGTTCCCCTACCCGTCCGGGCGGCTGCATATGGGGCATGTGCGCAATTATGCCATGGGCGATGTCGTCGCCCGCTACCGTCTCGCCTGCGGCTATAATGTGCTCCACCCGATGGGATGGGACGCCTTCGGCATGCCGGCGGAGAATGCCGCGATAGAACGCGGCGTGCCTCCCGGCAAATGGACCTATGCCAATATTGCGGCGATGAAGGCGCAGCTGATGAAGCTCGGCCTGTCGCTGGACTGGAGCCGGGAGTTCGCAACCTGTGATCCGGACTATTACGGCGCGCAGCAGGCGCTGTTCCTGAAGCTGATGGAAAAAGGCCTCGTCTATCGCAAGGCCTCGAAGGTAAACTGGGACCCGGTCGACAATACCGTGCTCGCCAATGAGCAGGTGATCGACGGGCGCGGCTGGCGCTCCGGCGCGCTGGTCGAGCAGCGCGAGCTGACGCAATGGTTTTTCAGGATTACGGCGTATGCCGATGACCTTCTGCAAGCGGTGCAGACGCTCGAGCGTTGGCCGGAAAAGGTCCGCACCATGCAGGCCAACTGGATCGGCCGGTCGGAAGGGCTCGAGATGCGCTTTGCATTCACAGCCAGGGCGCCGGAGGGCTTCGAGGAGGGGATAAGCGTCTTCACCACCCGGCCGGATACGCTGTTAGGGGCGAGTTTCCTTGCGCTGTCCCCGGATCATCCGTTGACGGTTCAACTGGCCGGGAGCTCTGCCGCGCTGAAGGCATTCCGCGCGAAATGCGCTCAGACCGGCACCAGCGAGGAAGCGATCGAGAAGGCCGAGAAGCTTGGCTTCGATACCGGCCTCACGGTTGCGCACCCCTTCGAGGACGGCCGCACCCTGCCGGTCTGGGTCGCCAACTTCGTGCTCATGGGCTACGGCACCGGGGCGATCTTCGGCTGCCCGGCGCACGACCAGCGTGATCTCGACTTTGCCCGGAAATTCGGCCTCGATGTCTTCCCGGTCGTCCTGCCGCCGGGGGCGGATGCGGCGAGCTTCGAGATCGGAGCCGAGGCCTATACCGGGCCCGGACAGATATATAAGTCGGGTTTTCTCGACGGGCTGTCGATCGAGGAGGCCAAGCGCGCCGCAATCGAACGGATCGAGGCGGCTGGCCAGGGGCGCGGCACGGTAAACTATCGCCTCCGCGACTGGGGTGTTTCGCGCCAGCGCTACTGGGGCTGCCCCATCCCGGTCATTCACTGCGAGGCCTGCGGCGTCGTGCCTGTTCCGGAGGCGGATCTTCCCGTGATCCTGCCGGAGGATGTAAGCTTCGATGCGCCCGGCAACCCGCTGGACCGGCACCCCACCTGGAAGCATGTGGGCTGTCCGAAATGCGGCAAGGCGGCGCGGCGCGAGACCGACACGCTCGATACATTCGTCGACAGCTCCTGGTATTATGCGCGCTTTGCGAGCACGGAGGATCCGGCCGAGCGGGCCTACTGGCTTCCGGTCGACCAGTATATCGGCGGCGTCGAGCATGCGGTGCTGCACCTTCTCTATTCGCGCTTCTTCGCGCGGGCGATGCGCGATGCCGGCGAGCTGGACCTGGCCTCGGGCGAGCCCTTTGCCGGCCTGTTCACGCAAGGCATGGTGACGCATGAGACCTACCGGACCGAAGATGGCCGATGGATCGAGCCGGGCGCGGTCGAGCGGCGCGGCAATGCGTATGTCGAGGCCGCCAGCGGCAGTCCTGTCTCGGTCGGCCCGGTCGAGAAGATGTCGAAGTCGAAGAAGAACACGGTCGACCCGGACGCCATCGTTGCGGCCTATGGCGCCGATGTGGCGCGCTGGTTCGTGTTGTCGGACTCGCCGCCCGAGCGGGATGTGGAATGGACGCAGTCCGGCGTCGACGGCGCGGCCCGCTTCGTCCAGCGTGTCTGGTCACTGGTTGACGCCTTGCCCGCCCAGGGCCCCTTCCCTGATCCGGCGGCAGATGACGCCTCGCTGGCGCTGCGGCGCCTGTCCCACCGGAGTGTGCAGGCCGTCACGAGAGCCATCGAGGATTTCCGTTTCAATACCGGGATCGCCACGATCCATGAATGGGTCAATCAGTTGAAGCGGGCTGAGGCCGGCCCGCCCGAGCTGATCGGTGCGCGCGCCGAGGGCCTGTCCATGCTGGCGCGCTGCCTGACGCCGTTCATGCCGCATCTCGCCGAAAGCTGCTGGCGGCGCCTTGGAGAAAGCGGGCTGGTTTCCGTTGCGGCGTGGCCGCAGCCCGATCCAGCGCTGCTCGAAGAGCTTTCGGTCACGATGGCGATCCAGATCAACGGCAAACGCAGGGCTGAAATGACCATCGCCCGCGATCTCACTCCGCAATCGATCGAGGAGGCCGCGCTGGAACTGCCGGAAGTGTCGGCTCTCGTCGCGGGCAAGACGATCAGGAAAACAATTGTTGTGCCGGGCCGGATTGTGAATATCGTCGTCGCATGAGGTATCTGCTGGCCGCCATCATGATGCTCGGGCTTGCGGGTTGCGGCTTTCAGCCCGCCTACGCGCCGCAGACGGCCGGGAGCGTCGCGGCCGGCCTGATCGAGATCGAGCCGATCCCCGGGCGCGCGGGCTACATGCTGCGCCGTTCGCTGGAGCAGGAGTTGTCAACCGGACTGCCCGGTGTGGCAGAGCCGGTCGTTCTGCGTGTCAATCTTGATGACCGGCTCTCCCGCCTCTCGATCCTTGCAGATGGCGCAGCCTCGCGTTCGACCCTCGTCGCGACCGGGCGCTACAGCCTGCGGGGCGAGGCCGTTGATGTGCGCGGCTCGGTGGATGTCGAGACGGGCTTTGTCGTGCCGAGCGGGCCGTTCGGCGACATCTCCGCCCAGACGGGCGCCCAGGACCGGGCGATGCGGGAGCTGGCGAAGCGGATTGCGGATGATTTGCGATTGAAGCTGGCGGCGGGCTGATGCTGCTGAAGGGCCGGGACGCGCTGAAATTCGCCAAGCGCCCGGCCAAGGACGTCTGGGCCGCGATCCTGTTTGGCGATGATGAAGGCCTGGTTGCCGATGCCGGGCGCCAACTTGCCGCGTCCTGGGATCCGGAAGCCGTTGTATCGGGGCTTGACGAGGAGGCTGTCCGCAAGGACCCGGCCAGCCTTGCCGAGGCGCTCGAGGCCGTCTCGCTGCTCGGCGAGGCCCGCATCGTCCGGTTGCGCACCAGCGGTGACAAGCTGGCCGTCCTGCTGGCCGATATGATCGGGGCCGGTGACGCCGCAGCGGATCGGTTTGCCGCAAAGCTGATCATTGAAACCGGCCCCCTGCCACCCCGTTCCAAATTGCGGGCCGCAGCGGAAGGCGCAAAGCGGACAGCCGCCCTCCAGCTGTTCTCCGAAACCGACAAGGATGTCGGCGAACGCGTCAGCCAGGCGCTCCGTGACGCGGGCGCCAGCCTGACGGCCCCTGCCCTCTCGGCCTTCTGTGATGGCCTTTCCGGCCACCGGGCCATCGCCAATAGGGAAATCGAGAAGCTCTGCCTGTACGCCATTGGCCTCGGCCGGCCGATCGATGTCGAAGACATCGAGGGGCTTTCGGCAACCGGCGCATCGGCCTCAATCGGAAGCGCGGTCGCCGCCGCCCTTGATGGCCGGGCCGCCGACGCGCAGGCCGCGCTGGAGAAGATATTCGCGTCCGGAACCGGCGGTATCACGGTTCTGCGCGCCTTGCAGAACGAAACGCTGCGCATGGTCGCGGCGCATGAGAAGATGCTGGCAGGCGATCCCAGCCCGGGCAAATCGCTGCGCCCGCCGGTCTGGCCCAGCGAATGGCCCGCCTATGCCGAGCGGCTGCGCAACTGGCCTGTCCGCCGCGCCCTGCGAATCCTGGAACGGGTCGAGTTGTCGGAACGGCAGGCAAAACAGCTGTCCGGCACCGACACACAAACAGTCCGCATACTGATGAGTGAGATTGCCAGGGCGGCGGCGCGGCGCTAGGCCGCCGAGGATGGGCGCCGGGCTGTCAGGCGCTTCAGCAGATAGTCGAGCTGTTCGAGATCGCGGTAGCGGATCCGCACTTCCCCGCCATTCGGCCCATGCCGGATATCGACCGGCAGGCCGAGCTGCCGGTTGAGATCGGCTTCCAGGGCTTCGGTGTCGAGCGTCTTGCCCGGTGCGGTGCCGGGCGCCTGGGACAGCGGCCTCGCCTTGTCCCGCCCCTCCCGCGCCAGCGCCTCGACATCGCGAACGCTGAGCCCCTTCTGGACCGCCTGCTCGAGCAGCGCGGCAGCATCCGCAGCGCCGAGCGCCGCCCGGGCATGGCCCGCGCTTATCCGCCCGGCCCGCACATGAGCGCGGGCGGCTTCGGGCAGCTGGAGCAGGCGGAGCGTATTCGCGATATGAGCGCGGCTTTTTCCGACACTGGACGCGAGGCTGTCCTGGGTCCGGCCGAAGCGCTTGAGCAGCGCCTCATAGGCTTCGGCCTCATCGATCGGGTTGAGGTCGGATCGCTGCACATTCTCGATGATGCCGATCTCGAGCAGCTCCAGCTCATCGGCCTCGCGCACGACTGCCGGTATGCGGCCAAGGCCGGCCATACGCGCCGCGCGCCAGCGGCGCTCGCCCGCGATGATCTGGAACTTGCCGGCATCGCGCGGGTCCGGCCGGACCAGGATCGCCTGCAGCATGCCCTTGGATTTGAGTGAGTCGGCAAGCTCGCGCAGGGCCGCCTCGTCGAACGAGCGGCGGGGCTGGGCCGGGTTACGCCGGATATTCTCGATATCGATCTCGCGGACGTCGCCGCCATTGCCGGCTGCCGCGTCGTCACCGCTTTCGCGCGCGGCGGTGTTCATCGCCTCGACCTCGCCGATCAGCGCGGACAATCCTCTCCCCAGACGGCTCATTCGGGCTCTCCCTTCTTGGCCACTCTCGCTCACGCCGCCCGGCTCCGCTCGCGCTGAAGGACTTCAGAGGCGAGGCGGATATAGGCTTCGCTGCCTGGGCACCGGTAATCATATAGTAAGGCAGGCTTACCAAAAGATGGAGCTTCGGAGAGGCGCACATTACGCGGGATGACGGTGTTGTAGACCTTGCTGCCGAAGACCGCGCGAACCTCGTTGGCAACCTCATCGGACAGGCTGTTGCGCCGGTCATACATGGTCAGCACGACGCCCTGGATTTCGAGTGTCGGATTGAGGCCGGCGCGAACGACCTCGACTGTCTTCATCAGCTGCGACAGGCCCTCGAGGGCAAGGAACTCGCATTGCAGCGGAACGAGCAGCGCATCGGCGGCGGTCATGGCATTGACCGTCAGCGATGACAGCGAGGGCGGGCAGTCGATCAGGATATGGTCATAGGCGACGAGGCCGCCACCTGCTGCTGCCCGCTCGATATAACCGTGCAGCGCCTCGCGTAGGCGATAGGAGCGCCGCGAGTCCGAGGCGAGCTCGATCTCGACGCCGGACAGGTTCTCGTTGCCCGGGACTATGTCGAGGCGCGGAACGATCGTGGACAGGACCGCCTCTTCCAGCGGTATCCGGTCGACCACAACATCGTAGGAGGTTCTCAGACGCTCGGCCTGAGAAATGCCGAGACCGGTGGAGGCGTTGCCCTGCGCATCAAAATCGATGATGAGCACCCGCCTCCCCACCGCCGCAAGGGCGGTTCCGAGGTTTATGGAAGTCGTCGTTTTGCCAACGCCGCCCTTCTGATTCACGACTGCGAATATACGGGGCCTAGTCATGGCGCGGCCGCACCTCCCTTATCCTGAGTATGACGCCTGACCCACCGGAGCGATTTGGAATCGCTTCTGAGGAGAGAATCCATGTTTGGCGGGCCGCCGTCAATTCTTCTTTCCAGCGTTCGCCCTTGAGGAAAAGCCCCTCTGCGCCGGATTGCAGCCAGGGCCGGGCATAGCTGATCAGCTGTGGCAGCGGGGCAAAGGCCCGCGCGGTGACAATATCGGCCGGAAACAGCGGCGCCTCTTCGACCCGGCCCTGATGCACGGCGGCGGGAACGCCCATGCTTTCGATGGCCGACCGCAGGAAGGCGCACTTCTTTCCGGTGCTCTCGATCAGGGTGACCGTCGCGGCCGGTTTCGCCGCCGCCACGACCAGGCCGGGGAATCCTGCGCCGGACCCCAGATCGACGATCCGGGCCTGGTCCGGAATAGGGTCAATGAGGGCGTAACTGTCCGCGATATGCCGGGTCCAGATCTGGGGCCACTCCCTTGGCCCGATCAGATTCGCGCGGCGGCGCCCCGCATCGAGGGCCGCGATGAAGCGATCGAGCCGCTCCAATGTTTCACGTGAAACACTTTGCGCGGCCAGAAAGGCGCCGCGCCCCCCATCCTCGATCACGGCCTAGCCTGCCTTCCGCGACCGGCGGACATGGCCGAGCAGCGCCGTGAGCGCGCCGGGTGTGATGCCTTCGATACGGGCGGCCTGCGCCAAAGTGGTGGGGCGGATCGCCGAAAGCTTCTGGCGGGCCTCATGCGACAGGCCGCCAATGGCGGCATAGTCGATGTCGCCCGGAAGCATGAGCGCCGCATCCCGGCGGAGCGCGGCGACATCTTCCGCCTGCCGGTCGAGATAGGCCGCATAAAGCGCCTCGATCCCGATCTGGGCCGCAATCGCCGTATCGGTGCCGGACAGATCCGGCCAGGCCCCGGCGAGATGCGCAAAGGTGATGTCCTTATAGGAGAGGTATTCCCAGGCGCTGCGCACGCGGCCATCCTGATTGACGGACCAGCCGCGCTGGGCGGCAGCCGCGGGCGAAAGCGTGCGCGATTTGAGCGTTTCGCGCAGGGATTCGAGCCGGGAGTGTTTCACGTGAAACATTGCCGCGCGTGTTTCACCGACCAGGCCGCCGGCAAGGCCGCGCGGCGTCAGGCGCTGGTCGGCATTATCCGAGCGCAGCGCCAGGCGGTATTCGGCGCGCGAGGTGAACATCCGATAGGGCTCGGTCACGCCGCGGGTGACGAGGTCGTCGATCAGGACGCCGATATAGGCTTCGGCCCGGTCGAAGATGACGGGGCCGAGACCGCGCGCGGCGCGGGCCGCATTCCAGCCCGCCATCAGCCCCTGCGCGGCGGCCTCCTCATAGCCGGTCGTGCCATTGATCTGGCCCGCCAGATACAGCCCCTCGACCGACTTGACGGCGAGGTCCGGGCCAAGGGCCCGCGGATCGACATAGTCATATTCGATCGCATAGCCGTATTGCCGGATGCGGACATCGGCGAGGCCGGGGATCGTGCGGATGAAGGCGTCCTGCACGGCCTCCGGCAGGGAGGTCGAAATCCCGTTCGGATAGACCGTGTCGTCCTCAAGGCCCTCGGGCTCGAGGAAGACCTGGTGGCGGTCGCGGTCGCCGAAGCGCGTGACCTTGTCCTCGATGGACGGGCAATAGCGCGGGCCGCGCCCGGCAATCGCGCCGGAATAGACCGCCGACTCCCCGATATGGTCGGCGATGATCGCGTGGGTCTGCGCCGTCGTCCAGGTGATGCCGCAGGCGATCTGCGGAACGGTAATGCGCTCGGTCAGGAAGGAAAACGGCACCGGATCGGCATCGGCGGGCTGCATTTCGAGCTGGTCCCAGTCGATCGTCGTGCCGTCGAGCCGGGCGGGCGTCCCGGTCTTCAGCCGGCCCATCGGAAGGCCGAGACCATAGAGCGTGTCGGCAAGGGCGATGGCCGGGGCCTCGCCGACCCGGCCAGCGGGGACGCGGCGGGCACCGATATGGATAACGCCCTTGAGAAAGGTGCCGGTGGTAATGACAACGCGCCGGGCATGATAGTGGCGGCCGGACTGGCCGATGATCCCGGCAATGGCGCCGCCATCAATCATGATGTCTTCCGCGCCGTCCTCGATCAGGGTGAGGCCCGGATAGTCCGCAAGCTCGGCCTGCATGGCAGTGCGATAAAGCGCCCGGTCGATCTGCGCGCGCGGACCCCAGACGGCCGGGCCCTTGGAGCGGTTGAGCATCCGGAACTGGATGCCGGCCTTGTCCGCCATCCGGCCCATGACCCCGTCGAGGGCATCGATCTCGCGAACGAGATGGCCCTTGCCGAGACCGCCGATGGCCGGGTTGCAGCTCATCTCGCCAATGGTCGAGAGCTTGTGGGTCACCAGCGCCGTGCGCGCGCCGAAGCGCGCCGAAGCCGCCGCCGCCTCGCAGCCGGCATGGCCGCCGCCGATGACGATGACATCGAATTCGAGGGAATTTTCAGGCTTAACCATCTGTTTACGTGTCTCCGGACAGCCGCCCATATAGCAAGGCGCGGCCCGCCCCCCTAGACCCGATTCTGCGATAGGGGAGGGGAGGGCTTACTTGCCGATGCAGAATTCGGAGAAGATCCGGCCGAGCACATCCTCGACATCGACCGCGCCGATGACGCCGCCGAGCTGGCGGGCAGCGAGCCGGATATCCTCCGCGACGAGCTCGGCGCCGAGACCGGAGGCAAGGCCGGCGCGCGCCGCCTGGAGCGCCGCGAGCGCGGCTTCGAGCGCGCGGCGGTGGCGGGCGCGGGTGATGACCGGCGCCTCCAGCCCGGCGAGCCGCCCGGCCAGCCTTTGCCGGATCTCCTGTTCGAGGGCCTCGACACCGGCGCCGGTCAGGGCCGAAATCCTGAGGCCGCGATCACCGGGCCGGCCACCCGCCTCAAGGTCGCACTTGTTATAGACAAGCAGGGTGTCGGCCTCCTCGTCGAGGGCCGGCCTCTCGGGAGCCATCGGCGCGCCGGCATCGATGAGGATGATCCGGAGGTCGGCGGATGCAGCGGCCTGGCGGGCGCGGCGCACGCCCTCGGCCTCGATCGGATCCGGGGTTTCCCGCAGGCCCGCCGTATCGACAAACCAGACGACCTGGCCACCCATGATGCGGCGCACCTCGATCAGGTCGCGCGTGGTGCCGGCTTCGGGGGTGACGATGGCCGCGTCGCGCCCGGCGAGGCGGTTGAGCAGGGTCGATTTGCCGGCATTCGGTGCGCCGATGATCGCCACCCGGAAGCCTTCGCGGATACGCTCGCCAAGGCCGCGGTCACCGAGGGCGTTTTCGATCTCGGTGACTATAGCATCGAGGCTCTGCTGCGCCGGCGCATAGCTCGCCCCGCCGGTGTCGCCTTCATCGGGAAAATCGATCAGCACTTCGAGAGCGGCCAGGCTATCGGTCAGCCGGCCCCGCCAACCGGCATAGATTTCCGACAGCCCGCCGGAGGCCTGGCGCAGGGCCTGGCGCTTCTGGCCGAGCGTTTCGGCTTCGATCAGGTCGGCGACCGCCTCGGCCTGGGTCAGGTCGAGCTTGCCGGCCTCGAAGGCGCGGCGGGTGAACTCGCCGGGCCCGGCGAGGCGCACCCCCTCGATCGCTGTCAGCGTGTCGAGCGCATGCTGGATGATGGCGGGGCCGCCATGCAGGAAAAGCTCAAGCGTGTCCTCTCCGGTATAGGAGGCAGGGGCCTGGAAATAGAGCGCGATGGCCTGATCGATCAGCTCGCCGGAAGGGTCGCGAAGCGGCGTCAGGCAGGCCCGCCTGGGCTGCGGCAGGCCGCTATCGAGAAGCGCGGCCGCTATCCCGGCGACGGCCGGTCCGGAGATGCGGATGATGGCAATGGCCGAAGGGGAGGGACCGGAAGCCAGCGCACAGATCGTATCCGATCCTGCCATGATGCCTCGCCCGTCAGTTTTTCATCGCCTCGAAGAATTCATCATTGGTCTTGGTCTGCTTGAGCTTGTCGAGCAGGAACTCGATGGCGTCTGTCGTGCCCATCGGGCCGAGGATGCGGCGCAGGATGTAGATCTTCAAGAGCTGGTCCGGCGGCGTGATCAGCTCTTCCTTGCGGGTGCCGGACTTCATGATGTCCATCGCCGGGAAGGTGCGCTTGTCGGCAACCTTCCGGTCAAGGACGATCTCGGAATTGCCGGTGCCCTTGAATTCCTCGAAGATGACCTCGTCCATCCGCGAGCCGGTATCGATCAGGGCGGTGGCGACAATCGTCAGCGAGCCGCCATTCTCGACATTCCGTGCGGCGCCGAAAAACCGCTTCGGGCGCTGCAGGGCGTTGGCATCGACACCGCCGGTGAGCACCTTGCC
>DAIRTA010000013.1:0-3004 GCA_036804125.1 Hyphomonas sp. | reverse complement strand
ACCGCTTCGGGCGCTGCAGGGCGTTGGCATCGACACCGCCGGTGAGCACCTTGCCGGAGGAGGGGACTGTGGTGTTGTAAGCGCGTCCGAGACGCGTGATCGAATCGAGCAGGATGACGACATCGCGCTTGTGCTCGACGAGACGTTTCGCCTTCTCGATGACCATCTCTGCAACCTGAACGTGCCTTGTCGCGGGCTCGTCAAAGGTCGAGGCGACGACTTCGCCTTTCACCGACCGGCGCATATCGGTGACTTCCTCGGGTCGTTCATCGATCAGGAGAACGATGAGATAGCATTCGGGGTGGTTTTCCTCGATCGCCGCGGCGACATTCTGCAGGAGCACGGTCTTGCCGGTGCGCGGAGGCGCAACGATCAGGGCGCGCTGGCCCTTGCCGATCGGGGAGACGATGTCGATGACCCGGCCCGACCGGTCCTTCTTGGTGGGGTCCTTGCTTTCCATCTTCAGCCTCTGCTCGGGATAAAGCGGGGTGAGATTGTCGAAATGGACCTTCTGCCGGGCCTTTTCCGGCTCCTCGAAATTGATCCGGTTGACATCTGTGAGGGCAAAATAGCGCTCATTGTCCTGCGGGGCCTGGATCGGGCCCTCGACCGTGTCGCCGGTCCGGATATTCGCCTTCTTCAGGACTTCGGGGCTGACATAGATGTCATCGGGCCCCGGAAGGTAATTCGACTCCGGCGAGCGCAGGAAGCCGAAACCGTCGCTCAGGACTTCGAGCACGCCCTGTCCGGTGATCTCGACCTCGCTATCGGCCAGCTCCTTAAGGATGGCGAACAGCATGTCCTGGGTGCGCATCGAGGAGGCGTTCTCGATTTCGAGCTCCTCGGCATATTCCAGAAGCTCTTCAGGTGTTTTGGCCTTCAGCTCACGCAGCGTGACGCTTGTGAGATTCTCAAGGAGTGAGGTCGACATACCGTTGATCCGGATTGTGTGGGGGAGGCCGGGCGAGCCAGCAAAGGAAGGGGGAAAGGGCGAAGGACAACGCCCTGAAACGCGGCTATGCGCGATTTGGGCGCACGGCGTCAAGGCTTTTGCGCGCAGGCCGTCAGGCCGGCTTGAGGATGACCAGTATCACGACGCCGACCATGAGAATAAAGGGCAGCTCGTTCATCAGCCGGAGGCGTCCGGCCGGCATCACGGCCTCGGCCCGGTCGATCTTCTTACCGAGGGCAGCAAAATAGCCATAAAGGGCCGAGAGGGCGAGGACGAGCGCGAGCTTTGCCCACATCCAGGGCCGCTCGAGCAGGGCCGGATTAAGGGCCAGCATGAGAAGTCCCAGCGCCCAGGTGAGGAGGAGGCTGGGATTGAGGATGACGCGCTGCAGGCGTTTGGAGGCTTCCTGCATGGTCTCGAAGAGCACTTCGCCCGGCGCGCTTGAGAGCTGGTGAATCTTGTATCGTGGATAGACCAGCAGCCCCGCCATCAGGGCGATCACGAAAATGATGTGTGCGGCCTTTACCCAGAGATAGAGCATGTCAGGCGCTCAAAGCGCTGGCTCTGCGATGGCGGGTTCGACCGGCCCGGCCGTTTCCTGATGCGGACAGCCCGACCAGCCCGCGGGACACAGCCGGCCGCCTGAGCAGGAACGAAGCGTGCCCGGCATCTCGAGCGCGGCCAGCACCTGGCGGGTCAGGGCCCGCATGAAACCTGAAGCTGTTCCGAGGGCCTCGACACGGGTATAGCTCGCTGCGCCATGCGCCTCGGCGATTTCCCGGTATTCCTCACCGAGTTCGACCAGCGTCTCGATATGTTCGGACACAAACGCAATCGGTGCGATCAGGATATTGCGGCCGGCCTCAGCGGCCCGCTCCACCTCCGCTTCAGTCGGCGGCCCGATCCATTTGAGCGGCCCGACGCGGGACTGGTAGCAAGTGATGATTTCCCAGTCGGCCGGGAGCCTAGGCTTCAGCCTGTTGCCAAGGGTCTCGCACTGCCATTGATAGGGGTCGCCATCGCGCACGACCTGTTCGGGCAGGCCGTGTGCGGACAATAGAAGGGTGACATCCCCAGGCTTTCCGGCCGCCTCATAAGCCTGATGGATGCGCTCGAGATGAGCGGCAATGAAATCCTCATCGAAGGGATAGCAGCAGACCGTGCGGGACGGGCCATCATAGGCCGCCTGCCAGGCGGTGAGGGATGAACCGGTGGTTGTCGTCGAGAATTGCGGGTAAAGCGGCAACAGGACGACTTCATCCGCATTCCAGGCTTTCACTGCCGCTGCCGCTTCTTCCGTGAACGGATGCCAGTAGCGCATGGCGATGAAGCAGCGCACCTCATCGCCGGGCAGGCGCTGGGCCAGGCTACGCTCAAGCGCTTCGGCCTGCTTGCGCGTCTCCCCGAGCAGGGGTGACCCGCCGCCGGCATCCATCATCGCATAATTCTTCTTCACTGAAGGCGCCCGCGTTCGCGAAATCAGGCGAGACAGGAGCCAGCGCAGTGGGCCGGGCGCGCGGATGATGGCGGGGTCCTTGAACAGGTTCTGCAGGAAAGGCTGAACAGAGGCCGGTTTGTCCGGCCCGCCCAGATTGAACAATACGATGGCTATCCTGCGTCCCATCAAATACCTCTAGGCCGTCCGGATAAGCTCAATCACGCGCTCGACATGCGCAACAGGCGTCTCCGGCCGGATACCATGACCGAGATTGAAGATATGGGGCCGGGACTTGTAAGCGTCCAGCAATTCAAGGACCCGCGCGTCCAGACGGGCCCCGCCTTCGACCAGAAGGAGCGGATCGAGATGGCCCTGGACCGGCATCTCCTCCGGAAGGGAGGCGTTCACGAAGGAGGGCACAGCCGCCGTATCCAGGCCAACCGCATCCACACCGGCGGCCGCAGCATAATCGGGCAGCATCACGCCCGCCCCGCGCGGGAAGCCGATAATCGGCACAGTGATGCCCATATCCCGGAGGTGCTTTGTCAGGAGCTGTGTCGGCCGGGTGATGACCTCCCGGAAGATATTGTCCGGCAGGCCTTCGGCCCAGCTAT
>DAIRTA010000012.1:0-26388 GCA_036804125.1 Hyphomonas sp. | reverse complement strand
CGCGCAGGGCCACGAAGCGGGCGCCGCTCATGCGGGCGGCGGCTTCGAAGTCCATGAGCGAGAACCCGCCCTGCCCTTTCAGCGCCTCGCCGAGATCGGCATGGTCCCTGGGATCATTGATCCGGCGCGGCTCGCCCCAGGTGTGGATTTCAACATTGCCCGTCTCATCCGCCCCGTCCGGCACCTCCTCCAGCGGCAGGTTGGGCAGGCCCATGAGAATCTCGTCAAGCGCCTTGCGCGCCTTGTCCTCGGCCTCACCGGCCTGTTCTATTGCGGTCTTGGCGTCGGCCACCAGCGTCATCAGGCGGGCGGCTTCGGCCTCGTCCTTCTTCGCCTTCGCCTGACCGATCAGCTTCGAGTTCGCATTGCGCGCGCTCTCGGCCTCCTGCTTGGTGGAGGTCGCCGCGCGCCAGTCTGCATCCAGCTTCAGGATCTCATCGACGACCGAGCCGAGCCCGTCCGTGCGCCGGTTCCAGGCCTTGCGGAAAGCGTCAGGGGTTTCGCGGATCGCGCGGATGTCGAACATGGGGGTGGCTCGGGCTTTGACTTCTTTTCAGGGCTCTGCCCAAGCCTCTAAGCTGTGCCGCGCGGCCCTGTCCACTGGCACCCTGCGAGACTGCGATCAGGCGTTCGCCGGCTCAGCCTGAACCGCTTGGGGCGCCGACGCTTCTGATACAGGCCGATGCCGCATGGCCGGGGCCTGTTCGGCGGGCTCCCGGTAGGTCACCTCAATGCGGCGGCCCGTGAGCATACGCACTTCGATTTCGGGCCGCACCTCGGAAAGCCTGCGGATCATCCGGGCATAACTCCGGCAGCCGAGCCAGGCTTTGCGTCCGCCATCAAATACCGGTGTGAATTCCTCCATGGCCGACAGGGCCTTCACGATCTTGGACCGGGAGATAAGCTGGTCGGGCATGCGTTCCCCGATCTGGCAGATGATCCCGGCGGCCCTGACAAGCTCGGGAGCATGCCGGACCTCACCGTTCTCACTCGTGTCCTTGAGGGCCGCGCGAATACGGCCGATCAAGGGCGAGGCCCGTTCCCGGGCTGTCTCGGGCGTCGTCACGACCGGCGCCGGCGTACGCAGGCGGTACCATTTGCGGCGCGGGCGCTGATAGCCGAAAGCCTCGCGCAAGGCCGCCATATGGATCACATCATCAGCATGCTGGGAGTATAGCGAATAAGTCGGGTCCGTCTCCTTTCCGCAGGTCACGATCCTCAGCCTGGGAGACTGGATCCGGTTCACGACCGGCACGAAATCGGAGTCGGTTGTCAGCAGGACGATCTCTTCAAGATCCTTGAGCGTCAGCGCCAGCTCGACAGCATCCATCGTGATGACGATGTCTGCCGAGCTCTTGCCGGAACTGATCTTGCGCTTGGCCAGCGCACGGCAGTTGTAAGCCTCGAAGCCGCCAGCCTCAAACGCACTGCGATAGCCGTCAAACTGGGTATTCCAGTAAACACGCTTCTTCAGAAACTGACGCCGGCGCCCGCGTTCAGACAATGCCCCATCCTCCAGCCAGAGCACCCAGTTGGCGATATTCGCAACCAATTCAGGGGCCTCTGCAGTATCGTCCTTCGCAGTGGAGAAGTTATGGTGGGTAGCCCCCAGAATATTGTCGAAATCCACAAGGAGTACGCTTCTTACGCGCGCCAAGACGAAACTCCCCTGAGTTCGGATGGATGAGGGTTTTAACTTCGTTTTACTCGGGCACTTGCAAGCAGAATGCAACGCTCGACCGCAGGAAAAATTACTCGGCGAGGGCCGCCTCAGCCTCCTTGGCGCGCTTCTCGATCAGGACGACACACAGGATCGACAACTCATACAGAAGATACACCGGCACAGTCAGCAGGATCTGGGAAACGGCGTCTGGTGGTGTAAACACTGCAGCAAAGGCGAGAATTCCCACAAGTGCGTACTTGCGGCCCTTGCGGAGCGTTGCTGCCGAAAGAACGCCAATCTTGGCCAGCAGCGTCAGCGCGATCGGCAGCTGGAAAGATAAGCCAAACGCCAGCATCAGCGCCATAACGAGGGAGAGATAATCCCCGACGCGCGGCATCATGCGAATGGTTGTTCCAGCCGCTTCGACCTGCTCCATAGAGATTGTGAAGCGCGCCAGAAGCGGAAGCATGAGGAAATAGACAAACGCAGCGCCCAGCGCAAACAGCACCGGGGCGCTGACAAGAAAGGGCCAGAATGCACCCCGCTCGGACTTATAAAGACCGGGCGCGACAAAGGCATAAATCTGCCAGGCCAGGATCGGGAACGCTATGAAAATTCCGCCGAATAAGGCGAGCTTCAGTTTTGCGAAAAAATACTCCAGCGGCGCTGTATAGATAAATTCCAGCGGGGCGCCCCGGATATCTTCAGCGATGGCCGCGAACGGGTTGACCAGCCAATTATAAATCTCAGTGGCAAAGAAAAAACTGGCTGCTGTTGCAGCTGCCAGAGCGAGAAGGGAGAATATGAGTCGCTTACGCAGCTCGATCAGGTGATCCAGCAAGGGCGCCCGGCTGGCCTCAACCTCATCATCTTTGATCTCAGGCTGCTCGTCGGCCGGAGGGACCGTATTCATGAGGGTCCGCCCCCCTCTCCCCCCGTTTTCTTTATCACGGATCGGTTTACTTCGTCGGCATAGGTTTCGAGCTCTTCGCGCGCTTCAGTCAGGGCATTGCCCCGCTTCAAGGCTTCGATCTCCTTCCTGAGATCATCAAGCTCGCTTTGCCGGGCAATGTCATCGAACGCCGCACGGAATTCGTTAGCCATTCTGCGGCCCTTGCCGACAAACTGGCCGATTCTTCGCATCATCATCGGCAGATCCCTCGGACCGATGATGATCAAGGCCGCAAGCGCAAGCAGGAAAAGTTCGGAAAACCCGATACCGGGCAGCATGGTGGTGCGCCCTCCGTCTGAGCGTCAGGACGATGTTTTCGATTCGTCCTTTTTGGGCGTGACGTTAACGAGGTCATCCTTGTCGATGGGCTTCGTTTCCTCGTCCTTCAGGCCCTTGCGGAACGCCCCAATTCCCTTTGCCATATCGCTCATAATGGACGAAATGCGTCCTCGGCCGCCAAACAGCAGCAAGGCCACAATAACGACAATCAGCAGTTGTATCCAGCTCGGCGCCATGTCAGGCTCCTCTCTTCCGCGATTATAGGCTCCGGCTGGCGCTGGAACAATGGGGCTCAAGCGCCTAATGTCAGCCGATGCGCATCGCAACCTGGAACGTGAACTCGATCAAGGCCCGCCTCCCGACAGTGCTTGAGGTGCTTGAGGAGATTAAAGCGGATGTGATCTGCCTTCAGGAGCTCAAATGCGAGACCCATGCCTTTCCATATCTGGAGATCGAGGCGCAAGGCTGGACCTGTGCAGTCAATGGCCAGAAGACCTATAATGGCGTCGCCCTGCTTTCGAAGCTCCCCATGGAGGACATCATCTCCGACCTGCCGGGTTATGATGATGAGCAGGCCCGTTACATCGAAGCGACAATCATGTCGCCCTGCCCAATCAGGGTCGGGGGCTTGTATCTGCCAAACGGCAATCCTGTGCCGGGCCCGCGCTATGACTACAAGCTGAACTGGCTCGAAGCTCTCACTGCCCATACCCGTAGCCTGCTGGCTTCAGAGATTCCATTTGTCCTTGCCGGAGACTACAACGTCATTCCGGGCCCGTCTGATTGTTGGGATGATAGCGTTTGGTCCGAGGACGCTCTTGGTCTGGAAGCCACGAGAGCAGCGTTCCGAAAGCTGCGGTATCTGGGGCTGACAGACGCGTTCTCCGAGTGTGACGGCCGCGCCCATCAATATACATTCTGGGACTATCAGGGCGGCGCCTACCAGAAGGATCGCGGCATTCGGATCGACCATGTCATGTGCTGTCCGAGGGCAACGGACCAGCTCTCTTCGGTCGAAATTTTCCGCGCAGCGCGCAGCCGGGACAAACCGTCTGACCACGTGCCCGTCATCGCCACTATCGATATCTGAGCACCCGCTTCGCGCATACCCTGAAAGCTGATGCGTGAACACTTGCCGGGAATGACTGCGCGCTACGCCTTGTAAACTGGACAATCCAGCGTGTGGGGTGTGAGCGATTCGTGGCCGAACCGTCCGATTTTAGCTACCGCGGACAGCAGACTCAAACCCAAAACAATAAATTGTCATTTATAGTGCCATATGTTTTATGTCTGGGAGACTTCTCTTCGGATGAACAATGCCGGCACCCCGACACAGGCTTTTCTTCGCCCTGATAGTGGCGATCCTTTTCTCCGGAACGGCGTGTCCACAGGCGACTCCTGACCGGCCGAATATCGTCATCCTCCTGGTGGATGATGCTGCATTCATGGATTTTGGCGTCTATGGCGGTGAGGCCAGCACACCCAATATCGACAAGCTCGCGGCGGCTGGGACGCTGTTCACCCAATACCGCACTTCGCCGCTTTGTGCACCATCACGGGCGATGCTGCTGACAGGCTTGGACAATCACCAGACTGGCGTTGCCACGATTCCCGAAGTTCTGCCCAAAGAGCATGTTGGCCAACCAGGGTACACAATGTCGCTTGAACCCGGCGTGATGACTCTCGCACAAAGGCTAGAGCCGCTTGGTTATCATTCTTTGCTGACTGGAAAATGGCACCTGGGCAGCGGGGCCGGTGATCTTCCTTCCCATCATGGCTTTGACCGAAGTTTTGCCCTTGATGCTTCGGGTGCTGACAATTGGGAAGACAAATCGTACATGCCCTACTACCGCGATGCGCCTTGGTTTGAGGACGGTAAACCTGCAAGCTTGCCGGATGATTTCTATTCATCCGACTTTATCGTGGACAAGATGATTGAGTATCTGCAAGACAAACCGGAGAACGCTCCTTTCTTCGCCTTCCTGGGCTTCCAAGCTATCCATATACCGGTTCAGGCACCTGCTGACCTCACTGCGGGATATGATGGGGTTTATGATGCCGGCTGGAGTGCGCTGCGTGAAGCGCGCTGGAGGACAGCGCAGGAACTTGGCTTTATCCCTGCGGGCGCCGCCCTGAAGCCCATGCCCGATAGTTTTCGCATTTGGGAAGATCTGAATACTGACGACCGGAGACTTTATGCTGCGCGAATGCAGGTAAACGCGGCAATGCTGGAGGCAATGGATACAGCCATTGGGAGGCTGATTACATATCTGGAGTCCGAAGGTCTTTACCATGACACGATATTTGTCGTGACATCGGATAACGGCCCGGAACCATCACGCGGGGATGATGATCACCGGCTAAGCTTCTGGATGCGTTTCAATGGCTATCACTTGAATCTGGAAGGAATTGGCGAGAGAGGTTCCTATGGATTCATTGGTCCTGAATGGGCGATGGCTGCAGCATCACCTTTCGATCTCTTCAAATTTTATGGTTCAGAGGGAGGCCTTCGTGCGCCCCTCATCATGGCTGGACCCCGAATACCAGCTGGCATGCGCGTTGAAGCGAGAGCCTTTGTTACAGACATAGTCCCGACAATTTTAGATATTGCCGGGGCGTCTCTTGTGCATGATGGGGCCCGGCCGATTTCAGGCCGAAGCCTCTTTCCGATCCTGCAGGGCTCCTCAAGCGCGATCTACAGCCCTGAAGAAGCGCATGGAATGGAGGTATCCGGAAATTCTGCCCTTTTCATGGGCGATTGGAAGATCACACGAAACCAGGCTCCCCATGGCGATGGGATATGGCGTCTTTACAATATCGAATCTGACCCCGGAGAAACACGTGATCTGGCCGCTGATCAACCAGAACTCCTGTCATACATGCTTGAATCCTATGCGGAATATTCGGCTCGGGTTGGCGCTCTTGAAGTTCCTGATGGCTATGACATTCGCACACAGATCGAGCGCAATACTTTCGCCCGCCAGGTTCGCTCGAATGCGGGATGGTTGCTGGCTGCAGGGCTGGGCTTGTTGACAATACTGTTCGTGCTCGGGCGATGGATCATCAAGGCACGCGGCCGATCCGCTTCGGCGGAAACCTGATAGGGAGATTGCCAATGTGGCGCACTGTCACTCTAGCGTTACTGGCGATGACCGGTATTGCCTCAGCCTGTTTGTATCTCAACCGCCAACAGATAGTTCTCTACTTGGCGACCCATGCCGACAAGGCGGTCGTAGCGGCGCATCAGCCTGTATATTGGCAAATGGGACCCGAAGAAAGTGAAAGCCCGCCGGAAGCGCGACCGCCCAATATCATTATCATTCTCGCCGATGACCTCGGCATCAATGACATAACCACATTTGGCGGAGGTGTTGCCGGCGGGGCCGTGCCAACCCCAAACATCGACCGCCTTGCCGCCTCTGGAGCACTTTTTACGCAGGCCTATTCCGGTACTGCGACCTGCGCGCCGTCCCGCGCTATGCTGATGACAGGCCGCTACCCTACGCGTACGGGATTTGAATACACGCCTATGCCGGATGGAATGGGCCGCATTGTGTCGATGTTTGCCAATTCCTCTGACAGCGGGCTTCCACCAGTAATCTGGGATCGCGTGGCATCACGAGCTGCGCCGCCATTCGCCGAACAAGGCCTGCCGCCTGAAGAAGTCACTATAGCCGATCTGCTTTCCGAACGCGGATATCACACTGTTCATATTGGCAAGTGGCATCTCGGCAATGGGCCGTTTGGCCCGAATGCACAAGGCTTTGCTGAAAGCCTGAATATGGCCAGCGGGCTATTCCTGCCCGAAAACCATCCAGGCGTCGTGAACGCACGGCTAGAGTTCGACCCCATCGATATCTTTCTGTGGGCACGGATGCAGTATGCAGCGAACTTCAATGGCGGCCCCTGGTTTGAGCCTGGCGGCTACCTTACTGATTGGTGGACGGATGAATCACTGAGGGTGATAGAGGCTAATGCAAACCGCCCATTCTTTCTCTATCTTGCCCATTGGGCCGTCCATACGCCCCTGCAGGCCACCATGGAAGACTATGAGGCGGTGGGGGCCATAGAGCCACATAGATTAAGGGTATATGCCGCGATGGTGCGATCTCTCGATCGCAGCGTTGGCCGTATCATCGACAAGCTTGAAGAGGAGGGATTGGCGGAGAACACAATTATTGTTTTTTCTTCTGACAATGGGGGGGCTGGCTATGTCGGGCTGGCTGACGTGAACGCCCCATACCGGGGGTGGAAAATCACATTGTTCGAGGGCGGCATCAGAGTACCGTTGTTCATCCGATGGCCTGCCCGTATTCAGGAAGGCACTGTTGTCGATACGCCCGTGGCCCATATCGATGTGATGCCGACGCTAGCTGCCGCAGCGGGGACGACATTGCCTGAGAACCTTATTATCGACGGGCAAAACCTTATGCCTGCAGCAACTGGAACGGGTCGCATCTCGCGGCCGGATGATGCAATCTACTGGTCAAGCGGCCACTACCGCGTGATAAGGGCCGGTGACTGGAAACTGCAGCTCAATGGCCGTCAGCAGAAAGCTTGGCTTTTCAATCTCGCAGAAGATCCGACCGAGCAAGTGAACCTTGCTGACATCCGGCCGGATAAGCTGATTGAGTTGAGGGAACGCATCGATGCGCATTGGGACAATTCCAGGCCGCCGCTTTACCCCTCAACAATCGAAAGCCCGATCGCTATCGACAAAACGGCAGCAGATCGAGTTTCGTCGGAAGATGAGTATGTCTACTGGCCGAATTGACCATCCGAAGACGGAATATCTTTAACAATCCGGAATCCTATATGGCTTGCGGAAAAATCCGGCTCCTGTGGCTGACGCGCGCCCGGCCGGTATCGCCGGCAGAAATTCCGGGCGCAAAGATACGATCCGCCCTTGATGGTATAAGTAGCTGAGCCATACGGTGTTTCAGTCCACTCCCACGCATTGCCGATCATGTCATAAAGACCTAGACGGTCAGGGGGAAAGCAGCCCACGGGCGCCAGCCCCTGAAAGCCGTCTTCTCCCGTATTCCTGAAGGGAAAAATGCCCTGCCAGGTATTGGCCAGCAGTTCACCCTGAGGGCCGAAAGCCCCTGATGTCTGGTCAGTTGGGTCAGGCAACGCCAGGCGCGCGGCATGTTCCCACTCAGCCTCCGTCGGCAATCGCCCGCCTGCCCAAGCCGCGTAGGCACGTGCATCGTTGAGCGAAACATGCACGACCGGCAGGCTTCCCAGGCCGTCTATGTCAGAGTGTTGACCCTCTGGTGAGGCCCACGTCGCGCCATCGACGAGCTTCCATGGGCTGAGTTCAGGCTGCGACTGGTCCGGCATCTGAAATACGGCTGACCCACTGCCAACACGCTCTCGCTCCGCGTCTGTAACGTAACCTGTAGACGCAACAAACGCCGCAAACTGATCATTGGTAACTTCATGGGCTTGGATTGCGAAGCCAGTCACTTGCACAACCGCAGCCCCAGCCTCCTCCGGATAGAGGGGCTCATCACCAAGTTTTACTCTTCCTGCCGCGACCTGAATGTAGCGGCCCATATCTTCAGCGCTCAGGCCACAGGGTTGGCTCTCGCCCTGCAACACAGGAGAGCGGGCGCCGCAACTCGCAGCGGCCATCAGAATGAAAACAGAAACAAGCGATTTCACAGACCCTCGACAAGCTGTTTGACGGTAAAGGCCATAACTGACTCCGCATCCTCAGGACTAAGCCCCTGATCCTGACGAAGACGCCGCCATGTCTGAAAGCCTGTCGCCATTTCCAGTGCCGCGGTGAGGGTCGCATCGGATGTAACACTGTCGGGTAGTATCCCCTTCAGGGCCGAGCGCTCGAGCAACGTCATCCGCCGATAATTATCCATCAGATAAGGCGATACGAAGCGCCGCAGGTTTCCGGCAACACGATAGGGGAAAATCTGTTCAAAGATTTTCGCGCGCCGGCGAACAAGCTCATGCAGGCGGCCGCGCCAGTCCGGCGCTTCGAAGGGAGACAGAACCTGAGGGTACACCTCTTCTTCGATACGCGCGGTCATCTCGCGATAGAGACCATCCATATCCTCGAAATGACGGAAAACTGTCCGGAGACCGACACCGGCCTGCTCGGCGACCTTGGCAGCACTCGGGTTCATGTCACCCTGCCGGACTAATTCAAACATCGCCTCGACGATATGCTCACGACTCCTCTCGCTGCGCAGGCGGCGGCCATCAATCGTGTCCTCGACCTCTGGTTCAGTTTTCAAATGGGTTACTTTTGGATCACTCATGATGCTTCATATCGATTGCACTCGTCATGGTTGAGCGCTCCTGCGTTCATTGTCTTATCAGAATCCCTGTCTGTGAAGTATCTCATCCGTTCCCGCTGGCAGGCTGATGACCATACCATCACTTGCAAGTGTGATGCGGCCACTGAAACTCTCTCCGGCTGTCCCGATGAAAAGGCGGTTGAGACGCCTCGAAGGCAGAGGGGGCACGATATGGTATAAAACGAGTTCCCTTGCTCCTGCTTCGCGCGCTGCCCTTGCGGCATCATCAGGACTGGCGTGATAATCGAGGATATCAGAAAATATGACGGAAAGGCTGTCAGCTCCCCGAAGTGATGCAGCTTCACTCATCGCAAGTACCATCCGGGGTTCAAGGGCGTCATGAAACAACACGTCCACATCCTTCGCGGCAAGAACCAGCCCGGGGTGATAATTGCTGTCGCCACTTAATGCGATGGAGCGGCCAAGATAATCGATCCTGTAGCCGAAGGCGGGTTCCACAGGCGCATGATCGACGCTGAAGGCGATGATCCTGAGCCTGTCGTCATTGAAGACGACGGAGTGCCCATCTGGTCCTGCAGGCAGGATGATCTCATCTGCGACCGCACCATATCCGGCAGGGTCAGCGATGTCTGTGCCGTGATGGGCTGTACGATATGTTGCATCGATCTGATAAGCCGCATTGAACCCGTCAACGACTCCAGCGGTGCCTTTCGGCCCTCTGACAGGCAAAGGTGATTTGCGCGATCCGCCAATCCACGACTGGAGCATCGCTTCACCCAATCCGTCAATATGGTCAGAGTGCAGATGGGTAAGATAGACAGCCTCTACACGGCCCGTTGGAAAGCCCATCCGCGCGAGATTGCGCGAGCCTCCTGATCCTGCGTCAATCATGATGATGTGATTGCCTGCGACAATCCCCAGGCAAGGCCCGGACCGGAAGGGATCCGGCATCGGAGAGCCTGCGCCGCAGATGTAAACATGCAGCCCTTCTTCGAGTGCCGCTGTCCGGTCTCGGCCGATAGTCTCGGAGACGGCGTGGCGAAATGCGCGCTCAGCGATTTGCGGTTGCAGGAACTGGAAAAGACCAAACGCCAGAATTGCCAGCAAAACAGCCCCCATCAGAGTCCAGACCGGCCACCTCATAAGCCGCGGCCTCTGAAATAGAAGAATCCATAAGGCCCACGTAAAAAGTAGACCTGCCCCTGCCTGGATCCGCCCGGCGGCTTCCTATTGATCACGGGCATCGGATCCTTCCCTGTGTAAGCGAGGGGCCTTGTCCGGAAAAGCCTGAAGCGCGGCTTCAGCAACCCATAACCTGTCCTGCCCCCATGCGGCCGTCTCGCCCACACGGACACATGGCACGCCCCAAAGGCCAAGTTGCATCATCTCGGCGCGATTGGCTTCAGCTTCTTGGCGCCAGTCTTCGTTACCAATGATGTCGCGCGCACGAGTCCAATCAAGGCCCGCGCGTTCAACAATTCGGCGCATGCCCCTGTCGCTTCCGGCATCTACGCCCTCCGACCAGACCGCACGCATGAAACTCAGCACAAAGTCCATCCCTCGTTCCTGCTCTCGGGCCCATGGGATAAGCGAGTATCCACGCTCGACGGGCTTGCCAACCGGATCAGCGATGCGCCCGAAGGGAACGCCCGCGCGTTTCGCTTCACGCGCGGCATCAAGCATGAAATACACCTGCTTCATCCGGGGCACAGGCAGGCCGCGCATGACCATCGGCAGGACGAATCGCAGCCTTAGTTCAGCGCCATATGTTTCGGCCATCGCCTTGATCCGTTCGGCAGCTATGTAAGTATACGGACTTCTGAACGACAGATACCAATGCAGTTCTGCACCCGTTCGCCGCATCTCGCTGGACGGCGAGACAGGCGGCAGGAATGCCAGCACGTCAGGCATTCCGGGCCGAGAGGCACCAAGACTCATCAAACGTGCTTCAAGATAGTGCAGGCGGTCAACGCCCCAGTACCACTCTCCTGCATAGTGAATCATCGCGCTCATGAAATGCCCCAGTGAGTCGCGGCGCGCCTCACCTTGTTCCCATGCCGGCTGCGGACCATTACTTCCAGGCTCTGGAATATCCCCGCCCGTCCAAAGCGCCTCCCCAGCGGCGACAGCGCGCTCCAACCAATCATGGTCACCTATGGTGCCCGCCAGAAATGCCGCAGCGCGATAGACCTTACCGGTATCCGGTTGCGACCCAGGATCAGCAAATGACAGGCCGGATACTCGTGACAGGCGAGCGGCATCCAGTCGGGCATACTTGACAAGCTTTTCCCGCTCTGGGGCAGCCCAGTCTGCTGGCAATCCTACGAGATATGGCCGTATCTCGACGGAATAACGGCGGGAAACCTCCAATAGCGCCTGAGCAGCCAGGTGCGAGTACGGATCATCTACCTGATGAAAATATTCCAGGACATGCCCACTGCCCGCCCTCACTCTTTTCCTTTCTGCACGCACTCTCGAAGCCTCGAGGCGGCGTTCACTCGTGAGCTTGGCAGTAACATTCGAGAAGATTGCAGACTTCAGCGACATTAGCCCCACCACGGCCAACTATTGGCATTAATTATGCCGATTTATCGCAATCGAGCAAGCCTGACATGTCAGGCATCTCGTCAATGCCCCTTGCCGGACTATTTCGCGCCTTTTTATTCGGCCGCCTGGGTTCGAGAGCAAGTGTCGATCAGAACGGCAGGATTGGCGCGGCACATGCATGAACAGGCGGGCCTCTGTCACTGTTATGCCACGAAAGACGCATACTATTCGGCTCGTTGATTGATGGCAGAACGTCTGAATACGTTGTTGCAATGGGTGGCTGAAGCGTGAATTCATCTTCGCACAAGGACCGGCCAGACTTTGCGGTCATCGGCGCCATGCGTGCCGGAACGACACAGATCTATGAAATGTTGCGGAATGTTCCCGGTATTTGCGTGCCGCACATGAAGGAAACTGACTTTTTCTGCTCGCAGAAGTCCATGGCCAGAGGTCACTCCTGGTACGCCCGGCAGTTTGATGACGCTGCTAGCTTATGGGGCGATATTTCTCCTAACTACTCAAAGACCGACATTAATCCTGAGGCGGCCGAGCTCCTCCATCAGGCTAATCCGGCAATGAAAATATTCTTCATTGCCCGCGACCCAGTCGAACGGGCCATATCTCATTACAAGATGGTGTATTATATAGAGGATAACCTGCCCGCTCCTGAAAATCTCCTTCATACTTGGTCTGGCAGGCATATCCTTCACACAAGTAGTTATTACGCCTGCCTTCTTCCATTCTGGGAGAAGTTCGGGGATGGCATAACGATTCTTGACTTCAGCATGCTGGTCAACCAGCCCTCAGATGTTATCGATACTATATGCGAAGCACTGCACATACGCTCTTTGCCAATCCCAGCTGACATCGCGCCCCAGAACTCCTTCGATGAACTCGCGCGCACGCCAGGTTGGTGGAGCAAGTTACGCAGGTCGGAGCTAGGGACCACCTTGCGCGCCGCCCTTCCGCGTCCGGTTTTAAACTTTGCCAAGGCCCAGCTTGCCCTTAAGGAGCCGAAAGCACCGCCACCACCCTTCCCTGACTCCATCCGGAAACAGATTTCTGAATTGCTTTCTTCAGATGTTGAAATGTTCCGTAGGCGGGCAGGCATGGGCTTTGAGGACTGGTCCATATAGGCAGCAGAATACTCTCTGCACAGACGGCATGTCCTATGGTTCAAGTGTAAGAAATGACGAATATCAATCTGGCGCAAAACCATAAGAGTGGTGGCCGGAGCCACAACTGAACGATGCGCTCAAAAAGTAATAATATTGTTTGTACAGCGACTATTTTGTTCTCGCTACCTAACGAGAGCTGGGCATGATGATTGCGCACCGGTAGGAGCTAATTATCATCGTCTCGCAAAAATCGCGCTGAGTTCTCATAGAACATAATCATGGCCCGTGCAGAGGTTCGCGGTATCGCCTGGCATTTCTCCGCGCCTGGCAAGCCGGTGCAGAACGGGCTCTGCGCGCGTTTAGAGGCCGGAAGCTCGCGGAACAGCTCAAGAGGTCAACATTCTACGGCTTCACCCGCACCCGCGACCGCATCCCGTATAGGCTCGGGATTGACAATGGTCGGTGCCCGCAACGCTCGCATCGCTTGTTGCCAGCCCCTCGCCGCATTGATTGCCCCCGAAGGCCTACACGCCTGCGTGATCGATATTGTACCGAACGTTCGGTTTACTATTTGGTTGGGGCGCAGCGCGATGGTGCGGTGCGCAGGCCTCAAAAGGACACCTACCCCATGTCACGCATACCCACACCAGCCTCTATCGAAGCGGCCCCGGAAGCCGCGCGGCCCCTTCTCAATAATGTAAAGCAATCCCTCGGCTCCGTGCCGAACCTGTTCCGGCTGACGGCCAACAGCCCGGCGGCGCTGGAAGGCTATCTCGGCCTCAATGGCGCACTCGGTAAAGGCGCGCTGGATGCGGCCACGCGTGAACGTATCGCGCTCGCCGTCGCCAACATCAATGGTTGCACGTATTGCAACAGCGCCCACACCTATATCGGCAAGACTATCGCCAGGCTGTCAGACGCTGAACTCGCCGCCAACCGGGCCGGCATATCGACGGACGCAAAGGCCGACGCTGCCGTGCGCTTCGCCGTGAAGGTCACGCGGGAGCACGGCCATGTCAGCGACGCGGACCTGCAGGTGGTGCGCGACGCCGGCTATTCGGATGCGCAACTGGTCGAGATCGTGGCGCATGTCGCGCTGAACACGCTGACCAACTACATCAATGAAGTGTTTGCGACCGAAGTCGATTTCCCCCGGGTCGCTGTCACGCAAGCGGCCTGACCCCTGCCCCCGCTGGCCGGATGAAATCACGATCCTTTGATGCCCGGAGCGGCATGGAGGCCCGGCGGAAACCTGTCGGGCCTTTACCCGCCCGGGCGCATCTGCCCAGATGGCCTCCCGCGCCCTTTCACCTACTCTCTTTTCCGGAAAGCATCGTCATGACTGAATCCGTGACAATCGACACCCCCTCGGGCCAGCGCCTGTCCGGCCGGCTTGAACAGGCCGCCGGCACGCCCCGCGCCTATGCCCTGTTCGCGCACTGCTTCACCTGCGGCAAAGACCAGACCGGCGCGGTGAAGGTATCACGGGCGCTGGCGGCACGCGGGATCACGACGCTGCGCTTTGATATGACCGGCATCGGGGCAAGTGACGGTGATTTTGCAGAGACGAGCTTCAGCGCCAATGTGGATGACATCGTCGCGGCGGCGGACTGGCTGCACACACACTACCAGGCCCCAAGCTTGCTGATCGGCCACAGCCTCGGCGGGGCGGCCATTCTCGCGGCGGCGCACCGGATTCCGGATGCCGAGGCAATCGTGACCATCGGCGCACCGTCGGATGTCGCGCATGTCCTTCACCAGTTCGAAAGCGCGCTGCCCGAGATCGAACGGGCGGGCGAGGCACCGGTCACGCTGGGCGGGCGGCGATTCGTGGTCCGGCGCGGCTTTGTCGAGGATGTTCGCGCCCAGTCGCTCGAGGCACATGTGCAAAGCCTCAGGAAGCCGCTGCTGATCCTGCATGCGCCGACCGACGGGACGGTGGGCATCGAGAATGCGACGGCGCTGTTCACGGCGGCGCGCCACCCGAAGAGTTTCATCTCGCTCGATGGCTCGAACCATTTCCTGACCGGGCCGGGCGAGGCGGAGGCGGCCGCCGCAGCGATTGCCGGCTGGGCAGACCGTTACCTGCCGCGGGCCTCCGGAAGGTCACCGGAAGCGCCCGCGCCTGGGACGGTGCGGGTCGAGGAAACCGGACGGAGCGCTTTCGAGAACCGTGTCGCCGTGGGCCGACACGCCTTTCTTGCTGATGAACCGGAAGATGTTGGCGGCGGGGATACCGGTCCCGGCCCCTACGATCTGCTGGCCGCTGCGCTGGGAAGTTGCACCTCGATGACGGTGCGAATGTATGCTGCGCGCAAGAACTGGCCGCTTCAGCACGTCTCGGTCGATGTGCGCCATGGTAAGATTCACGCGGCTGATTGCGACACTTGCGAGACGAAAGAGGGTAAGGTCGATCAGCTGCTTGTGTCGCTGCGGATGGATGGCCCGCTTGATTCAGAACAGCGCGCGCGCCTGCTGGAGATCGCACACAAATGCCCTGTCCACCGTACACTCATGAGTGAGGTGAAAATATTGGTAGGTTTTGAGGACTAGGAGAAGGACATGTCGCCTGACATCACGAACCCGCGCGCCGTCCTCGTCGGAACGCTCTACAAGCTGTTCCGCGATCATGGCTATGAGGGCGTCTCGATTGGTGAGATCAGTGCGGCAACGGGGCTTGGGCGCTCAAGCCTTTATCATTATTTTCCGGGCGGCAAGGATGACATGGCCGCCGCTGTGATCGACTACGCGAGGGACGCTCTCGAAGCCGGGGTCTTTGCCGCGCTGCGCGGCGACGCGCCGCTTGCCCAAAGGGTGGATGGCATGATCGGCGCAGTCAACGATCTATACCAGGGGGGCGAAGTGCCTTGTGTCCTGGCTGTGCTGAATTCCTCAGCGCCAACCGGTCCGCTCACGGATGGAGCGGCGCGGCTGATTGCCGGCTGGGTGGACGAAATGGCAGCGGCGCTCTCAGCGTCCGGCGTTTCGCCCGAAAACAGCCGGACGCGCGCGATTGGTGCGATGACCCTGCTGCAGGGCGGGCTCGTGACGGCACGGGCGCTGGGCGACCGGACGCTGTTTCCGGCAGTGCTGACGAAGATGCGCCAGACGCTGCTCTGGCCAGGACCCGCCTGAACACCGGAAGCGATACCGGTTTCGTTGACACTTATCCGTAGTCAAAAACCAACACAGCCCGGGGTTTGCACCCCGGGCTGTGATCGAGCCTGACTATGCGTGCAATCAGAACAGCCTTGCACGCAGGGACACCCCGACATAGCGATCCGCATCGCGCGGAATGTGCAGGCGCTGCCCGTTTGAGGTGTTCAACTGCACATAGCTCTCGTCGAGGATATTCCGAACATGGAAAGTCAACCGGTAACGGTCCTCTGCGTCAGAGAAGCCAAGGCTGGCATTCCAGAGCGAGTAGCTTTCGAGCGGGCCGCCCTCACCAAGGTCTGAGAACTGGTCGCCGGTATAAGCATATGTTGTGCTGAGATAGGTGGGGAAAGACATGACTTCTGTCTCATAGTCCAATCCTGCGCTCCAACTCCATTCTGGCGCGAGCGGAAGGCGCGTTCCGTTGCGGGCATCCGGCGCATTGGTCAACGGGTTGGGGTTGAATTCCTTAACCTTGGCATCCGCATACGCCACCGCCAGTCGTCCCGTCAGCCCCTCAGCAATCAGGGCCAGGGCATCGACTTCGAACCCTCTAGTTTGCACCTTGCCCGCATTCGTCAGGTTCGTGATGATCGTGTTGTTGAGCAGCACGAAGTTATTGGCCTGGAAACCCTCATAGGTCGCATCGAAAATGGCCGCATTGAGCTGAACACGGTCTTCGGCAAATCGCGACTTGAACCCAACCTCGAAACTGTCAGATGTTTCCTCATCGATAGGCACTGCATTGGTCGGTGCTGTATGGTTGAAGAACACGTTGAACGCCGGTCCTTTGTAGCCGCGCGTATAGCTGCCATAGAGGAGCAGGTCGTCCGTTGCCTTGTAAGCGGCGACAAGCTTGCCGGAGATGTTGTCATTGGACGAACTGCCGCTCGAGGTGTTCGTGCCGTTGCCGCCTCCGGCAATGGTCCCGCCCGCAGGGTTTCCTGATACGCCTGGCCCCGTTGCCGGAAGCCCGGTTGCCGCGTTGACACCTGGTGCGCGGACATGGGTGTAGTCGAGTTCATCCCTCGTAAATCGCAAGCCCGCAGTAAGTGTCAGCCTTTCGGTGACATCATAGTCGAGCTGGCCGAAGAGGGCCATGTTGTCGACGGTCACATCGCTGCGCGATGTAGCCGTGGGGAAAAGAGTATTGACTGTATCGGCCAGATTGCACGGGGTTTGACCGGTTGCCGCATCCACTGGCAATGTCGAAGAGGCGCAGCTGATCACTTCACGAGTGAAGTCCTGCGCGTTCTCGGATCGCCAGATAAATGCACCGACCTGATATCGGATACTCTGGTCCTGCGCAGACGCTAAGCGGGCTTCGAGAGAGTATTGGTCCGTTTCGACAACGCCGACATCATGCAACTGAGCCGTACCAACAAGGGCGCGGGGGAGAAAGTCGCCTTCTCGAATCTCGGTATTTTCCCATCTGCGCCAGCCGGCAATGAGGCTGAAGGTGTGGGCATCTAAAACGTCCCAATCGCCTGATGCGGTCAGGCTTGTCTGATCGTCCTTGCTTTGGGTGACAAGGTTATGGTTGACGATACGCGTGTCCTCCCCGGCAGCATCAAACCCTAACTCGGGATCCAGAGCGCCGCGTGAAACTCCTGTAACTTCAGCGCAGCAGTCATCGTCTGCCTTGAAATAATCCGCAATCAGACGATAGCGGGCCGCGCCGGCATCATAATCCAGAATGCCCCGGATACCCTGGTGCTGGAAACCGTTTATCTTGCTACCGTCAAACTTGTTGCGGATGTGACCGTCGAAATCGCTGTAGAAGGCCGTTATGCGACCCGTAACCGAGCCATCATCACTGAGCGGGCCGGCAAATGAACCGCGCAGGCGATATTCATCATCCTCGAAATACTCAGCGCGCAGTTCGCCTTCCGGGCTCGCCGTCCCACCTCTTGAGACAATATTGATCAGGCCTGCGGAGGCGTTTTTTCCGAAGAGCGTCCCTTGTGGACCCCGCAGGACTTCGATCCGCTCGATATCAACCAGGTCAATGAATGACTGCCCCGACCGGCTGAGTACGATGCCATCTACCACCGTGGATACGCTGGGCTCGGCCGCTATTGAAAAACTGATCGTGCCGACACCGCGCATCACCAAGGCACTGTTTGCGTTTGTTGTTCCCTTCCGGAATGTCACCGACGGAACAAGATCACCGATCTTCTCAAGGCTGTAGGTACCGCTCGCCTCAAGCAGGCCGCCAGGAACGGAGGTCACTGCGATCGGGACATCCTGCAGGTTTTCCTCGACCTTCTGGGCCGTAACGGTAACAGCGCCCAGCACGAGCCCGGATTCCTCTGCCGTCTCCTGCGCTGACGCCGGGAGGGCGATACCGAGCGCGAGCGCTGATGCAGACGCAGCAAAAAGTCCGCGCCGGGCCAGCGGCGAGTAAGAATGTACCGACATGCGTTCCTCCCTTGGAGCCTGAACGGACTCCACAATTGTTATATTAATGTGACAGTGCTGACAGAACTCCTGTCGGGCGTCCACAGGCTACATGAATTGTGTATCAATTTTTGTGTCACACGGAGGCTTTCCGGCAACAATTCCAAAAGAACCAATGGTCGGTCATTCCTGGCATCACAGGAATGACAAGCCGGCGAAAATAAAGGCGGCAAGGAAAAGCGACTCTGCGACGACAAGGCAAACAGCGAGCCCGCCAAGTGACATCACTGATTTCAGTGAACTTTTCAGGCCAACCGCCGCAATGGCTGCAAGCAGGGCCCAGCGTGAGATGGTTATGGCTATGTCTTGAGCCGCTTCCGGGATGAGGCCGAAGGAATTGAAAGCGGCAAGAACGAGAAAGCCAGCCACAAACAAAGGCAGTATGGGCGGGCGCGCAGATTTTGGCGCATCAGGATCTGGCGCCTGCCGCATCAGGATAGACAGCGCGATAACAACCGGCGCCAGCAGGGCCACACGGGTCAGCTTGACGAGCGTTGCGGTTTTTCCCGCCTCGTCAGAGATCAGAAAGCCTGCCCCGACCACTTGCGCTACGTCATGGATCGTTGCTCCAAGAAAGGCCCCGGCCTCCGCATCGGTAAAGTCAAACAGGCTGAGGACGATCGGATAGAAGACCATCGCAAGTGTGGAGAGCAAGGTAACGCTCAGTACTGTGAAGAATAGCTGCTGCTCGGACCGCTCCGTCTTTGGCAGCACAGCCGATATTGCCAACGCTGCTGACGCGCCGCAGATGGCAACTGCCCCTGCGGTCAGAACCGAAAAAGCCGCCTCTTTCCGCATCAGTCGGCCGATCGCGAGGCCTGTAAGCAAGGTGGCTATCGTAGCCGTGAGGACGAGCGCGAACATCTGCCATCCAAGTGCGACGACAAGATCAAAGCTGATGCGGGCACCAAGCAGCACCACGCCGAGTTTAAGGATATCGCGCGCAGTGAAGGTGATCCCGGCTGCAGTCGAGCTGCCAGGCTCGCTGAGGAAGTTTAGGGCCATGCCGAACGCAAGCGCCATGAGCATGGCCGGTGCACCATAATGCTCAGACACAAACTGAGCGGCCATCGCAATGAGGGCCGATACAAGTATCCCTGGCAGGAGCGCGCCGGACGCGGACCTGAGCTTATCTCCCGAACGACCTGCTTCAGGCAATGTCAATCACCCGATGTTCCAGCGCTGATTGCTGAGCGGCAAGACCCATCCGAACCGCCTTCGCGCCATCCTCGAGGGTGACTTCGACCCGGCCAGTTCCGCGTACCACCTCCAGGAAGCGTTCATGCTGGTGAAAGGTTGAGCCATGATGATCACCCGCGCGGGCAAGTTCGGGGTCGATAGGCAAGAAGAGTGTGCGTGGATTCCTGGGTGTGCGTGGATACAGGGTAAGCTCGGGCACGGGCGGTTCCCCGAGTGCCTCCGGCCAGAAGCGGTGCGGGCCCGGAACGCGGCATTCGATCTTTCCCGCAGGGCCAACACAGCAGATCTCTTCATTCCATTTTGTTCCGTCCGCAAACATGCAAAGCTCCAGCATCGCTCGGGAGCCATTGGCAAAGTCGAAGATTGCATAGCCGCCATCCCAGATGTCTGAAGCGCAACCTTCATAGATTTCGTCGCGATGATTTACCATCTGTCCTGCACTGGCCATGACGCGGCAAGGTTCTGACCGCAGGATCAGCCGCATGAGGTCAAAGAAGTGACAGCACTTCTCGACCAGTGTGCCGCCAGTGTTGGCATTGAACCGGTTCCAGTTACCGTATTTTTCAAGGAAGGGCATCCGGTGCTCCCGCAGGGTAAGCATCTTTATGCCACCGGTCACACGGTCAGCCTCCTCAATCAGGGCGGCAATCGGCGGCATGTAGCGGTATTCCATCGCAACCCATACCGGCGCCGGATATGAGCGGGCGAAGGCCTCGATGCGGGAATGATCCTCCGGCCGCGTGTAGAGCGGCTTTTCGCAGAGGATTGGCAGGCTATGCCGGCGGGCGATCTGCTCCAGTTGCTGTATGTGGCAGACATTCGGGCTGCAGATGACTATGGCATCAAGCCCCGGATAGTCGCTCAGCATATCAATCGATTCGGCTATCTGGGCTCCGCCTGCCAGCTTCGCCGCGCGCGCGGCATTGTCCGCTAACGGGTCATAGACAACACCAAACCGCGCGCCTTCAAGAAGCGCGACATTGCGTATGTGTTCTCGCCCCATCATGCCGCAGCCGACAAGGCCATAGATTTTGTCGCCCATGCTCAAACTTTCACTGGAGACGGTTTGTGTATCGCGCCAGTCCGGGATGGAACCAGGTTCGCGAATACTCTGCAGGCTCGCCATCCTGGCCCCAGCTGACACGTTCGATGAACCCGGCTGGCTCACCAGGCCGCATTGGGCTTTCCGCAGGCGCCCAGTCTGGGACCATGCGAACCGTTACACGGTCTTCAATCCGGGAAATGACAAGGCCGAGCGTCTTCTTGTAGAAGAAGTAAAGAGAGTCCGGTAAGTCGCGGGACCGGAGCCGGTCAATGAACCGGTCGTCCAACCAGATCTCCTCGATGGCGATTGGAAGTTTGTCCAGCGACCGCATCCGCCGTATGCAGTGCGCAGCCATGCCCGGGCCGAAATAAGGTGCATCGGCCGGCTTTCTCAATTTCACAACATCAATGACCTTGGCCGTCGGCATCCCGCCTCCCTCAGCAAGCTCCAGTCTGAAGAACGAATAGACGCTCTCGACCATGGGTCTTGCACGGACATAGTTTCCTGATCCCTGCCGCCGTTCCAGCAGTCCCTTGTTCTGGAGATCGGCTAGCGCTTTACGCAGCGTGCCGACAGATACACCGAGCTCCTCTGCCATGCGCCTCTCCGGCGGCAGGCGGGCGCCATCGGAAATGTGTCCGGCGACTATTTCGCGTATCAGCATTTCAGCAAGCTGAATATGTTTTGGAAGGGCGTTGGACTGGATCATGGAGCAAGGCAGGCGAGGCTGCCAGTAAAAATTGATCCAGTATTGATATATGAATGGGTCGGTGATACGCAAGCGAAAATCTGAGGCCGCAAGCCGAGAGGATAACTACCCCAATGTCTGTCGTGCCTGTGCGTTCCGCTGATCTCGATGCTCTGGAGGTATCCTGGTTTGCTGCCCTGTGCTCGGATGATTACGAATTTCTCGGCGTGCCTGAGGGGCGGCTGCGTTCCAGCTGGGAGCACTGCCGCGACATTACCCTTGAGGCGGAGAAACAGGGCTTCCGCAACATCCTTTGCCCTTCCTCCTATCAGGTCGGGCAGGACACGCTGAGTTTTGTCGCGGCCTGCGCTAGCCTGACTGACAGGATCAACTTCCTCGCTGCCATCCGTTGCGGAGAAATGCAGCCCGTCATGCTGGCCAGGACAATTGCAACGCTCGATCACATGCTGAAGGGACGTCTGACACTCAACGTCATATCATCGGATTTTCCTGGTGAAGTCGCCGATAGCGCCTATCGCTACCGGCGCAGCCATGAGGTTGTTGAGATCTTGCGGCAGGCCTGGACGCGCGACCACATCGCCTATGATGGCGAGGTCTACAGTATCAAGAAGATACCTTCTGATCCTGCGAGGCCCTATCAGCAGAATGGAGGCCCGCTTCTTTATTTTGGGGGCTATTCCCCGGATGCCCTCGAGCTCTGCGGAGCGCAATGCGATGTTTATCTCATGTGGCCCGAACCCAAGGAGCAGATAGCCCAGCGGATGAAAGCCGTGCACGAAAAGGCCGCGGCTCATGACCGCACCTTGGACTATGGGCTGAGGGTACACATGATCGTTCGTGACAGCGAGGCTGAAGCTCGTGAGTATGCGGAGTATATCGTCAGTAAACTTGACGATGAATATGGCCAGATGATCCGTGAGCGGGCACATGACAGCATCAGTCTCGGCGTTGCTCACCAGGCGAGGGCGCGGGAACTGGCCGACCAGTTCGGATATATTGAGAGGCATCTCTGGACCGGCATTGGACGCGCCCGTTCCGGCTGCGGCGCGGCATTGGTGGGCTCCGCCGATCAGGTGCTCTCCGAGATTGAGGCCTATCAGAAGATGGGCATCAGGGCTTTTATATTCTCAGGCTATCCACACCTCGATGAGTGCCGTGAGTTCGGCCGGCGCGTGCTGCCGCAACTGGATACATGTTCACTTCCGGAGGTGTATGGCCGCGTCCCCGCAGAAACGCCGGCAACACCCCTTGGCTTGGGGGTGCGGGTCTGATGGAGCGGCTGTCCCTGGGCAACGGCCTTACACTCTCGCGTTTGGCCTATGGAATGTGGCGGCTGGGCGACGATCCGGACACATCACCACGACACATTCAGGCCAAGATCGAGACCTGCCTCGAACAGGGGCTGACGACGATGGATCAGGCAGACATTTATGGCGATTACGGCGCCGAAGCCCTGCTGGGCGCCTGCCTTAAGCAGGCACCGGCGCTACGCGGCAAGATCGAGATCGTCACAAAATGCGACATCGTCGCGCCGGTCGGGCGCTACGCCGGGAAGCGAGTAAAGCATTACGACACCAGTGCGGCGCACATAAACCAGTCTGTTGAGATGTCTTTACGGCAGATGAACATCGAGACGATCGACCTGCTGCTGCTCCACCGTCCGGATCCGCTGATGAATCCAGACGAGACCGGCCCAGCCCTCGATGCGTTAGTGGCTTCAGGAAAGGCTCGCGCGGTGGGGGTTTCGAATTTTCGGCCCCACGACACGAGCCTGCTTCAATCCGCAATGAAGACGCCGCTCAGCGTGAACCAGATTGAATTGAGTTTATCGCACCATAATCCGCTTACGAACGGCGATCTGGCCTACCTGCACGAGCATCGTATCATCCCTATGGCCTGGTCGCCACTCGGTGGTGGCGACATCATTCGCGGAAAGAATGCGAAGCTACTCGCTGCCCTGGAGACTGTCGCGGCAGAGCAAGGCGTTGACACATCCGCTGTGGCCATTGCCTGGCTGCTCGCACATCCCGCCAGGATATTGCCTGTTATGGGCACGAACCGGCTTGATCGCATGCAACACTTCAACCAAGCCTTTAGCTTCGCAATGGACCGCGAGACGTGGTTTGAACTGTATACCGCTTCTCTTGGCAGGGAGGTCGCTTGATGAGCGCGTCCTGTTTGTCCTCGCCGTTCGATCCGGCGGCGGACCCCTTTGCCTTCCGCGATGCTCTCAGCCGCTTTGCTACGGGCGTGACCGTAGTGACAACAGTAGATCAAGACGGCGCTCTCGGCATCACAGCGAACAGCTTCGCCAGCTTGTCACTTGTACCGCCGCTGGTTCTCTGGGCGCCGGCCAAGGCATCACGAAGACATGATGCCTTTGTCAGGGCGCCGCAGTATGTAATTCATGTCCTTGCCGCAGACCAGTCTTCGCTATGCGATCATTTTGCACGTTCAGCGGGAGGGTTTGCCTCACTGCCCCATGATCTCTCGGAGCATGGAATCCCAATCCTCAGGGGGTGTGCCGCCACATTCGAATGTACGCTCTGCGCCACGCATGATGGCGGTGACCACACGATCATTATCGGACGCGTTCATAAAGCACAGGCAAATCCGGGGGCAACGCTTCTATTTCACTATGGACAGATGGTGACATCTGCCTTCGAATCCCGCAGCCACGCCGGAAAAGGCTGACAGCACCGGCCAAGGTCAAATAATCGGCGCTCGAGCGAGAAGGCACTGACTTCATGAGCATGGAGAATCTCACCTTCACTCTGGCCAGTTGCGCTGCCTTCATGGCTCTGGTCGCCTGGATCTCCTATCTCAAGGCACGCGGGGAAGTTCAGAGCAAAGACGGTTATTTCTTGGCCGGACGCAATCTCGGCGGCCTCTTCATCGCGGGATCACTGCTGCTCACGAACCTGTCCGCCGAGCAGCTTATCGGGCTCAACGGCTCTGCATACGGATTCAATCTGTCCAGCATGGCATGGGAGGTAACGGCTGCAGTCTCAACCGTGGCGATGGCGATGATATTCCTGCCGCGATATCTTTCCGGCGCCTTCACTACGCTGCCGGAATTTCTGAGAAGCCGCTATGACCAGCAGGTACAAAGGATGGCCGTGATCCTGTTCATGCTGGGCTACGGGCTGGTCACGATCCCCTCTGTTCTCTACTCCGGCTCCATTGCTGTCATCCGCATTTTCGATGTGGAAACACTTCTCGGTGTGGACCGGTTCGAAGCTCTGGTCGTAACAGTTCTGGTCATCGGAATCGTCGGGGCGATCTATGCTGTATTCGGCGGCCTCAAGGCTGTTGCCGTTTCAGATACGCTCAACGGGGTCGGACTACTGATCGTCGGGGCTCTCGTTCCGGTGCTTGGTCTCATCCTTCTTGGCAGTGGTGACTTCCTGGCCGGGCTGAAACAGGTTGCGACAACTAACCCCGAAAAGCTCAATGCGATCGGCGGACCGAATGATCCAACCCCGTTCGGAACCATCTTCACGGGCATGATCCTCGCCAATCTATTCTATTGGTGCGCGAACCAGTATGTCATTCAGCGCACGCTGGCGGCACGTAACCTAGCCGAGGGACAGAAGGGTGTCCTTCTGTCCGGTTTCTTCAAGATCCTCGTTCCGATGTTCATGATGATGCCCGGCGTAATCGCCTTTCATCTATACGGGCCGGGCCTCGCCTCAATCGATCTCGCCTACCCGCAGCTCGTGCGGGACGTGTTCCCGGTCTGGATGATGGGTTTCTTCCTCGCTGTCCTGCTTGGCGCAGTATTCAGCTCGTTCAATTCCCTGCTCAACAGCGCGGCTACCTTGTTTTGCCTTGATGTATACGCCCCCATGCGGGGCGGAAATGTAAGCGACCGCGAAGCCGTCCGTGTCGCGATGATCGCCAGTGTCGTTATCGCCATCTTCTCTTTCATAGTCGCGCCGCTCCTGTTCTTCGCCCCGGAAGGGCTGTGGCAGGTCATCCGCATTTTTACCGGCTTCTATAACATACCCATAGTCGCCATCGTCCTTGTCGGCCTGTTCACAAAGCGAACGCCCGCTATCGGAGCGAAGATCGCTATTGTCTTTCACCTCATCGCCTATGGACTGGCACAGTTCGTCTTCAAAGACGTCGTCACGCTGCATTTCCTCCATCTGTATGCTGTACTGTTTGTTATCGAGGTGGGCATCATGCTTGCAGCCGCTCACTGGCGCCCGCGCGAAACGCCATGGACATTTGAGCCTCACCAGAAGGTTGACATGACCCCCTGGCGGTTCACGCCACCCGTCGCGATCACACTTCTCTCACTGGTCGTCGCCACCTATCTGGTCTTCTCGCCGGCCGGACTCGCCGGTGACGGTCCGGGCCTGGTCTTCACCGCCGGTATCGGCCTTCTGTGTCTCGTGAATATGATTGCCTGGACTCACGCCTTCAGAAAACCTGCCGCACAACAGCCAAGTCACTCATAAGGCTTTGTCAGTCATATGCATATCCGTTCCTGCTAATCGCGGACGAGCAAGTGTGAAGCAGCGAGAAGTTCATGCCCCTCGCGAAAGGCGGCGTCCCGTAGTTACTTGGAATCGGCCCTCCTCTCGATATTACCCTGATGGTTGAAATGAGTGTGTACAGATGAGTGGGCTGAAGTGAGGTACCGCAGTCCTCACATGCGCCGGGATCGCTTTCATCAAAGGCATCGGTGCCTCGCTCGCGAAATAGGTTGTCGATATTGCGCCGCGGAAGGGGATGCCGGACATATCATAAAACCGGACTGCAGGATCTCAGGCGAGGCTTTGAACCACCCGAACGGGCGGTTGGCCTTTCCCTGAGGCTATCCCCCGCCCGACGCCTCAGGCCCCAGTGCGCTCCTGGCACCTCCCGGAAGCCACTTTGCCATTCAGGGCTTTTTAAGCCGTTTTCAGGAACAAGAATGTCCTTATCGGGACATAGCTGACAGTTCATTCTGATCACATGGTTTACACTT
>DAIRTA010000011.1:0-27258 GCA_036804125.1 Hyphomonas sp. | reverse complement strand
GACCTGATGCTGATCGCCGGCACACAGGCGCCCGTCGCCTTCTTCTCCTATCCCGGTAAGCCGAGCCTGCTCGTGCCGGAGGGGTGCATGCCGATGCTGCTCGGCGGTCCCGAAAGCGACAGCGCTGCCATCCTCGCTGCCCTCGCCGATGCGCTCGGGGCGAAAGACGTGGCCCCTTCCGCGCCGCTGGAGATTCCCGATGCGCCAAGCGGAGCGCTCACTGCCACCAGTGTCGGCGCCTCGATCGCACGGCATTTGCCAGAGGGAAGCTTCGTCTCCGATGATGGCGTCTCGAACGGCCTGCCGAGTTTCCTGATGACGGGACGCGCGCGCCCGCATGATTGGATGATGCTGACCGGCGGGGCAATCGGGCAGGGGATGCCGCTGGCGCTCGGCGCGGCGCTCGGGGCTCCCGGACGAAGAGTGCTGTGCCTGACAGGCGACGGGGCGGGGATGTATACGAACCAGGCGCTGTGGAGCATGGCGCGCGAAGGGGTGGATGTGGTCAATGTCGTCTTCGTCAACCACTCCTACCGTATCCTGAATATCGAGCTGGCCCGCACGGGTGCCGGCAATCCGGGCCGCGTTGCCGCAGACCTCCTCGGCCTCGACAGGCCTGAGATCGACTGGGTGAAACTCTCCGCAGCGCAGGGCGTGCCGGCTGTAAACGCAACCACCGCCGAAGACTTCGACGCCGCCCTCGCGCGCGCCTTCGCCGAACCCGGCCCTCACCTTATTGCGGCGCATGTCCCTGCGCGCTAGCGCTCAGTCCGCCGTCTGGCGCAAGCTTTCTATGGCGATAGTCCAGGCGGCAGTGGTCTCTTCGGTCCAATCCGTATCCAGAAGATCACGCAAGCTATCGCGAATGACCTCGTAGAATACATCGAACAATGCATTCGGAATCCCGTAGCCATCATGGGTGTTGCGTTCGGCCACGATGAAGTTCTTGCCCGTCTCGCGACCTTCTATGTCATGAATCAGGCATTCCAGGGCGTGCCGGAGCATAGCGCCGCGCACACCGCCGTCCCTGTCCATCGCAAACATGGCTTCGCACTCCGGATAACGGGCGAACAGCCGAGTGTAGACCGCAGGAGTGGCATCGATATTGCGATCTGCCAGGCGTTCGAGACTCTCAAATACGCAACCTGCCATGATCAATCCGAAGCGCTAGCCTCTGAAGCCGGGACCTGCCGCGCAGGGTCGTGCTTGGCAAACCAACCCATCACGTTGTCTGTCTGTGCAATCAGGCGGCTCGGCCGGCCGGAGATATCATGCGAGGCTCCTGGCACGCGGATCAGCGCCGTATCGACATCAAGCATTTTCAGTGCGGTATAGAACTGCTCGGCCTCCCAGGATGGGGTTCGCCAATCCTCTTCTCCCACAAGCAGAAGCGTCGGCGTTTTCACCCGGTCTGCATAACGGATAGGGGAGCGCTCAAGGAAAGCCTCGGGATTGGACCACGGATCCTCCCGTATCCAGTGCCTGCGGACAAGCTGCGCAATATCTGCCGTCAGAGCCATCGTCAGCCAGTTGATAACCGGCTTGATCGAAGCGGCGGCTGCGAACCGGTCGGTTCTTGTCACGATCCAGGCCGTCAGGATGCCGCCACCGGAGCCGCCAGTCACAAACAGGCGGTCCGCGCTGACGTAATTGCGCGCGACGAGATGATCGACCACGGTCATGAGATCTTCATAGTCATAGCCCGGATAGGCGCGATCAATGGCCTGGGCGAAGGCCTCGCCATAGCCTGTGGATCCGCGGGGATTGGCCCACACCGTCACATAACCTTCGGCGGCGTAGCGATGCAGTTCGCTGGAGAAGAAGGGGCCATACATGGCATAGGGGCCGCCATGAATTTCCAGGATCATCGGGAAGCTGCCATCGGCCCGGAAGTCAGGCGGCAAGGCGACCCATGCGTGAATCTCCAGCCCGTCATGGCGCGACGGTATTTTGATCTCCTCTGTGCGCGCCATTTCCAGATAAGGGAGGATGTCGTCATTGAGCGCCGTAAGGACACGCGCATTCCGGCCATCAATCGCTGCGACGGCCACTTCTGCCGGCCGGTCACTGAAACCGGCCGTGTAGGCGATGACAGGCCGCCGCCCTGAGCTTACCGAAAAGCTTCCAGCGGCATAGGGCCGTCCGATGGACGTGCCGCCGATGTTCGTGACAAGTTTCGTGGTGCGACCGTCGAGCGTGATTCGGAACAGGCTCAGCACGCCATAGTCCTGTGAAAGTACCAGAAGACTGCGGCCATCCGGAGCCCACAGGGTTGGTCCGGCATTACCGGGAAAGTCCGGCGCGATCTGACGGACATTGGAGCCATCCGGACTCATGACAAAGAGCCGGTCCTGTTGGTAGGAAAGCACCTCGTCATCGTAGCCACGGAAGGCAATCGTCGTGCCATCGGGTGATACGACCGGCGAATGATCCGGGCCAAGACGCGTGGTCAGCTGCCGGATGGACAGGTCTGCAAGGCTAACCGCATAGATATCCCGCTCGATCGGGAAATGATCCCGATCCTCGGAGAGATTTCCGGTAACCAGCAGCGTGTCCCGGCCGAGCCATTCGGGGTTGCCAAGAGAGGCGTCACCAAATGTCACCTGACGGGGTGTACCGCCCTCGGCCGGCAGGACGAAGACCTGCGTAGTCCCGTATTTCAGGTAGCCCTGGCCGTCGAATCGGAAAGTCAGCTGATCGAAGACGCGGACCGGATCGCTCCAGTTCGAGCCTTCAGGGGCCGGCGGCGCTTTTGCGAATGCAGGCTTGTCAGACGCAACAAACATGGAAAAGGCGACGAAACGCCCGTCAGGAGACCAGACCGGCTGCGACGGCGGCTGCAGGAACTGGGCAAGCGTATGGCTCCTCCCGGTATCGGGATAAAAGACGTTCAGCTGCGGCTTGCCGGCCGCGCTGGTTGAGTAGACAAGGCGCGAACCGTCGGGGGACCAGCGCGGAGCGCTTGCACCTTCGGGGGCAATCACCATGGGGCGATGAGCACCGCTGGCGACGTCAATACTCCAGAGCTGCCCGATATTCCGGTCAGTTAGCCTGTCCATCGAGCGGCGGACATAGACGATCGTGCTGCCATCGGGGGACACTTGCGGATCGCTTGCATATTCGATGTCGAACACGCGGTCTGCCGTGAATCGTTTGGATGGCGGCGCGGCTTGTTCAGGTGCGGCGGCCATCGGTGCCGCTGCGAACATTATGCATAACCCCAATAGGACAAGTGTACGAAAAATCATCTGCTCCTCCCGCCATTGCTGGTAACGCTGAAGCGTCATCTGCGCGTCCAGCATGCCGCCAGCGCCCTCGCGATGGAAGCGGTGCCCCCGCGGAAATAGCATTGACCCCGGGCGATCTGGCGGGGCGGACAACCGATTCTTTCCCTTGCACGGGCCGACTCGCGCCCGCATATTCTTCTCGGGAGCCAGGCGGTGGACAGGCCGCTCGCCAACCGGGTCAGGCGGGGAACCGAGCAGCCCTAACGAGTTTTTGCCTGGGTCGCTCGTCTGGTTCCTTATGAAATCCCGCGCAAATTCAGTTGATCTGGCGTATAGTATCGTGCCCAGGACGTGACGCGTTAACCGGTCATTTAGGAATATTCCACGGCGTTTTTGACAGATTTAAAAATGCCGTGTTGACCCGTCATTAACCTTCGGCCACTATATGTAGTGTCAGGGAAACGGACGGAGACGACATGTGGTCGCCCGTCCTGATAATCCCAGAAACTGCAGGAAGATGAGGAGGTGTCGGCATGCCGGCGGCGAACGAGAAATCTGTCACTGAGGCGGCTCTCCGGAAGGGTAAGCCCAAAGCAGGTGGCGGGGCACGATTGGCCGTCGTCAATACGATTTCGGTGGTGACGGACCCGTCGCGGGACGCCCTGCTGACGGATTTCGGCAAGAAGACCCTCGACGATCGCTACCTCCTGCCGGGAGAGTCCTATCAGGACATGTTCGCGCGCGTTGCCGCCGCCTTTGCCGATGATGCGGCGCATGCCCAGCGCATCTATGACTACATCTCAAGACTCTGGTTCATGCCGGCCACGCCCGTCCTGTCAAATGGCGGGGCTGATCGCGGCCTGCCGATCTCGTGCTTCCTGAACCAGGTAGGCGATTCGCTCGATGACATCGTCGAAACCTGGAACGAGAACGTCTGGCTCGCCTCGAATGGCGGCGGGATTGGCACCTACTGGGGCAATGTTCGCTCGATCGGGGAGAAAGTCGGCCAGAACGGGCAGACCTCGGGAATCATCCCCTTCATCCGCGTGATGGATTCTCTGACCCTGGCCATTTCGCAGGGTTCGCTGCGCCGCGGTTCGGCGGCCTGCTATCTCGACATCCACCATCCGGAAATCGAGGAGTTCCTCGAGATTCGCAAAGCGTCCGGCGACTTCAATCGCAAGAGTCTCAACCTGCACCATGGCATCAATATCACCGACACCTTCATGGAAGCGGTGCGGAATGACGAGGAATTTGGCCTCATCAGCCCGAAGTCCGGGCAGGTCCTGAAAACCGTCAATGCCCGCAAGCTCTGGCAGAAAATTCTCGAGCTGCGCATCCAGACCGGTGAGCCATACCTGCTGTTCACCGACACCGTGAACAATGCGATGCCGGCTCACCAGCGTCGGCTCGGCTTGCGAGTGACACAGTCGAACCTCTGTTCAGAGATCACGCTGCCGACCGGTTTGGACCACCGCAACCAGGACCGCACGGCGGTTTGCTGCCTCTCTTCAGTCAATGCTGAAACCTTCCCGGACTGGTCGAAGGAGCCTCAGTTCCTCGAGGATATCTTCCGCTTTCTTGATAATGTGCTGGAGGACTTCATCCAGCGCGCTCCGCCGGAAATGAGCCGGGCTGTTTATTCGGCCAGGCGCGAACGCTCGGTCGGTCTTGGTGTCATGGGCTTTCATTCCTTCCTGCAGGCCCAGGGCGTGCCGTTGGAGAGCGCGCCAGCGAAGGCGCTGAACATGATGATCTTCAAGCATATCCGGCAAGGCGCCGACGCGGCTTCGGTGAAGCTCGCAAAGGAGCGGGGCCCATGCGAGGATGCGCGCGATGTCGGCATGATGGCCCGCTTCTCGAACAAGCTTGCGGTGGCGCCGACGGCATCGATCTCGATCATCTGCGGCGGCACCTCGGCCGGGATCGAGCCGATCCCGGCCAACGTCTACACGCACAAGACGCTGTCCGGATCGTTCACAGTGAAGAACCGCCATCTTGAGGCCCTTCTGGAGAAGAAGGGCATGAACACCCCTGAAATCTGGACATCGATTCTCCAGCATGAGGGGTCCGTTCTGCATCTCGACTGTCTCAGTGCGGATGAAAAAGCCGTCTTCAGGACGGCCTTTGAACTCGACCAGCGCTGGATCATCGAACTGGCCGCTGACCGGACGCCGTTTATCTGCCAAAGCCAGTCGCTGAACCTTTTCCTGCGCGGTGACAGCGATAAGTGGGATCTGCACATGCTGCACTGGATGGCTTGGGAAAAGGGCCTCAAATCGCTCTATTACTGCCGGTCAAAATCTGTTCAGCGGGCGGCGTTCGCCGGATCGGAGTCGAGCATGCCGGATCAGCTGGAGGTCCAGCGAACCGATTATGATGAGTGCCTGGCCTGCCAGTAGCGGGAGCAATCCGGCCGCCGCTTTCCAGGGGCCTGCCCCGTTATTGTGAAGGGACCTGATTGCGCCAGTTTGCACTGCAGCACGTGATCTGAGCCGTTTCGGTTAATATGGCGGCCGCCGCCAGCGAGTCTGGCAAGCGGCAATAAGTAAAATATAATCAATAGGTTGGGCGCACCAGGGGACCGCTGCGCGCTTCATGTGGGTTAATGAGTTGAAAGCCGAAAAGCGGTTGGGTGGGAATACGCTTCATGATAGGTTAGGGAACAAAGGCGAGCATGTTCCGTATATTCGGGATATGTCCGCAATGAGGCTTCGGGTGATGCTTTTGGTGCTTTCTTCGGCGCTTGCCTCCATGGCCTGCTATGGGTGTACCAGCGTTTCTGAGACGTACGGGATTGCCGAGCCGGCGGTCGCGCCTTCCGAAGGCATGCGGCTGGCGCTTCCAAGCGCGATGGGGCAAGGCGCGCTCAACGCACCGGGTCAAACAGTCGTGAACCTCGGTACCGACGGCCTCGCAGCGCGGCTTTCTCTGCGCGGCGCGCGTACGCAGTCCGCTGCTTATGTCGAGCCGCGTGCAAATACGACACGCCTTGCGCTCTCCTCACGCGGAGCGGGAATTGCAGGGGTTCCTGTGAGTCAGCAGAATTTTGCGCTGGCTGGCACACGCGCCCTGGCATCGCTCGATGGAGAGATCGCTGCCGGTCGCCTCGATATGCCGGAGCCGGAAATTACTGATCTGGAGATCGGGTTGGCCTTCGAAGCCTCTGCCCTGCGCACAGGCCTTGGCTTTGACGTCGAACTCGCGCCGCGCTTTGCCTGGCGGGATGAAGGCGATGTCCGCTCACAACGACTGGGCGGTGAGTTACGTTTCAGCCCGGACATCAGTTACCTGCGCCGCGACGGATCCCCGGATGGGTGGTACCTGTTCATCGGCGCTGATGGCGAAGCGTTGGTCTGGGATACCGACCTGCGCAACCTCGACATGCGCGTCTGGGATGATTTCCTTGTGACGGATCAGATCACGGTCGGCGATTTCCAGGCAGGCTTGTCCGTTCAGCGCGGCATCGGGCAACTCTCGCTCAGCTATATCCGACGCGAAGTCAAATTCGATGATCGCAACCGCGCGATGAAGGATGTCGAGGATTTCGCCGGCGTTTCCTTCACGATGCGGCGCTGAGCCTTACTCGTCTTCATCGATCGCCGACGCCTCGGCCATATCTCGGCGCGGGCGCGCAACAAGCTCGCCGAGGTCTGTGAGCTCGATGAACGCATCGGCTTCACGCCGCAGATCGTCGGCGATCATCGGCGGCGTAGCATTCATGGTGGAGACGACTGACACCCGGACCCCGCGCGCTTTGACGGCCTCAACGAGGCAGCGGAAATCGCCGTTTCCACTGAACAGCACAATATGATCAGCCCAGGATGCCGCCTCGATCATGTCGATCGCCAGTTCGACATCCATATTGCCGCGAACCCTCTTGCGGCCCTCGCGATCCACGAATTCCCTTGCCGGTTTGCGAACGACGTTGAAGCCGTTATAGGCCAGCCAGTCGACCAGGGGACGGATCGGGCTGTACTCATCGCTTTCCACGATAGTTGTGTAGTAGCTTGCCCGCACAAGGCGGCCGCGGGACTGGAACTCCTTGAGCAGCTTGCGGAAGTCGATTTCGAGGCCGACCGCGCGTGCGGCCGAATAGAGGTTGGCGCCGTCAATGAACAGGGCCAGACGTTCATCTTTATAGAATGCCATAATGAAATCCTTGAGATTCAATCAGTTGTGGCCGGACAGAGTGGCCTCTAATGCAAGCGGGAAGGATAGGGCACGGCGCCGCGATCATGCAAGTCTGGCTTGTAGAATTCAGAGCAAAAGCCTATAAATCAGGGTTTCCAGGAGAATTGAGTGCATGGCCCGCGTCACAGTCGAAGACTGCATTGAAAACATTCCGAACCGGTTTGAGCTTGTACTGCTTGCAGCGCATCGCGCGCGGATGATACGCGAAGGCTCCCCGGCTTCGGTCGATCGCGACAATGATAAGGACCCGGTTGTGGCCCTGCGTGAGATTGCTGAAGCTTCCATTGACCTGAAAGTCGTGAAAGAGGCGCTCATTTCCAATCTCCAGGAAATCCAGCCGGGTGAGGAGGGTGAGCGCGAGGCCGATCGTCTGGCCCTTCTCGCGGCCCCAGCGGCGAGCGAGGACGATGTGCTGCGAGCCTATCAGGCCGAGCTCGAGTCCGGGCGCGACGACCGGCTTTAGGATCTGAGATGGACGGCAGTGCCCTTCCCCGCGCCGAGCAGGGGGGCGGGTCTGCCGCCGGACCGGAGGCAGCCGTGTCGGGTGCAGACGCTCCCGCCTATCAGCATCTCAGCCGGGAGCAGCTCATTGCCAAGGTTCGCGCCTACCATCCGAGGGTAAGGTCAGAATTGCTTGGTGCGGCTTATGATTTCGCCAGGAAGCATCATGGCGAGCAGGCACGCGATTCTGGCGAGGCCTATTACTTCCACCCCGTGCAGGTTGCGAGCCTGCTTGCCGATGTCCGCCTCGATGAGGTGACGATCGCGGCCGGGTTGCTGCACGATGTCGTGGAGGATACCGAAATCGATATCGGCGATATCGAGATGCGGTTCGGTCCGCAGGTTGCCGAACTTGTCGACGGCGTAACCAAGCTCGACAAGCTGCAGTTCACATCACGCGAAGCGGCGCAGGCCGAGAACTTCCAGAAATTCATTCTCGCCATGACCGGAGACATCCGTGTGCTGCTTGTCAAGCTGGCGGACCGGCTTCACAACATGGAGACACTGCACTTCAGGAAAAGTATGCAGAGCCGTCAGCGTACGGCACGTGAGACGATGGATATCTACGCGCCGCTTGCCCGGCGTGTCGGCCTGTATCAGGTTGCTGCCCGCATGGAAGACCTGGCTTTTCAGGAGTTGAACCCGGAAGCGCGCCGGGCCATTCTTTTCCGCCTTGAAGAGCTCGAACGGGAAAACAAGGACGATCTCGAGCGTATCCGCAAGGCGCTGTCAAACCTGCTGGACGGGACCGGCTTGCGCTACCGTCTGAAGGGCCGCCGCAAACAGCCGTATTCACTCTGGCGAAAACTCGAGCGTAAGTCGATATCCTTTCGCGATGTCGCCGATCTGTTTGCATTCCGGATCGTTGTGCCGGAGGTCCCGGACTGTTACCGCGTGCTCGGTGCCGTACACGCACATTGGGCATGCTTGTCTGAGCGCTTCCGCGATTTCATCTCAGTGCCAAAGCCCAATGGCTATGCCAGCCTGCATACAACTGTCCGGGCATCCGGAAATCGCCGTGTGGAATTGCAGATCCGTACAGAAGCGATGGACAAGACAGCCGAGTTCGGCGTTGCGGCTCATTGGGGTTACAAGAACAGGTCGTACGGTTTCGATCTCGACTCCGCCAAGGCTGCTGGCCTTGATCCTGAAGCCAACCTGAAGGCTTTCGCTGAGCTCCTGCATGATGGGGGCGACCCGGGCGAGTTCCTTGAGCATGCCAAGCTGGAGATGTATCGCGAGCACGTATTCACCTTCACGCCGAAAGGGCGCCTGATCGTCCTTCCGGCGGGGGCGACGCCGATTGATTTTGCCTATGCGGTTCATTCAGCCGTCGGCCATACAGCCATTGGCGCGCGCGTGAACGGTGAAGAGAAGTCCATGCGGCGGCCCCTGAAAAATGGGGATGTCGTCGATATAATCCGGGGCAAGACGGAAAAGCCCCTGCCGGGCTGGGAGGCGCTGGCTGTCACTGGACGGGCACGTTCGGCCCTGCGCCGCCTTGAACGTGAGCGTGAGGCGGTGGAGTTCAAGCGGCTGGGTGAAGGCCTGATCAGCCAGGCTCTCCGCAGAGCCGGCGTCGATCCCGTCGATGTCATGCTTCGGGATACGGCTTCGGGACTCGGTTTCCGCTCGGTTGAGGATCTCCGCGAAGCGGTTGGCCGTGGCCGAATCCAGACTGCAGCGATCGTGCAGTCGGTGTTTCCCGGCTATGTTCCGGATCGTGCCGGCGATCCCGGCAAGCGCCGTCTCGACAGCACCCATGCACCGCTCTTTGTTGAAGGGCGCGACCTCACTCCGGGTGTCACCCTGCATCTGGGTCAATGCTGCCGCCCCGTCCCGGGCGACCGGATAATCGGTATTCAGGTCCCGGAGCGCGGCCTCGTCGTGCATACGTCGAGCTGCCCTCAGCTTGAACGGTATGAGGATCGGCCAGAGCTGTGGCGCGATCTGAAGTGGACGGAACTGGCGAAAACCGGGACTGCGGCTGTAGCCCGCATCCGGGTAAGCGCCGCCAATCAGCGCGGCGTTCTCGCCAAGCTCTGCGCCGCCGTGGCCCAGTCAAACGGGAACATAACCGGCGTGGCAACGCGAAGCCGGCACAATGACTTCATTGAGCTTGTATTCGATATTGAAGTCGAGGACCTGAAGCGCCTCTCTCAGATTCTAGCAGCGCTGAGGTCTTTGGCCGTCGTCGATCATGCCGTGCGCGACCAGGAGGGGCAGGATGACGCCTGAGGATGTGCTGGGAACCTTCCGGGAAGCAGGGGCCTTGCTGGAGGGGCATTTCATTCTCTCTTCGGGACGGCGCAGCCCGGTTTTTCTCCAGAAGGCCCTGGTTTTCTCAAGGCCCGAACTTTCCGAGCGCCTATGCCGGTCGCTGGCGCAACAGGTGCGTGAGCGGTTTGGCGCAATTGATGTCGTTGCAGGGCCTGCTGTCGGCGGCATCATTCCGGGGTATGAGATGGCGAGGCAGCTGGGCGCCCGGGCGATATTCGCCGAGCGCGTTGATGGGCAGCTCGAATTCCGGCGCGGCTTCTCGATTTCGCCTAATGACCGCGTTCTCATCGTTGAGGATATTGTCACTACAGGGTTGTCTTTCCGCGAAACGGCTGAGGCCTTGGCAGGCCTGCCCGGCAAGCTTGCAGGCGGTGCGTGCATTATCGATCGTTCCGGCGGACGCGCAGATACGGGTTGCGAGCTTGTCTCGCTCGCCTCGGTGGATTTTCCCGACTATGCCGCTGACGCACTGCCGCCGGAACTGGCGGCCCGGCCGGCCGTCAAGCCTGGCTCGCGGGGGCTTGGCTGATGACGAGACGGCTGCGCCTTGGGGTAAACATCGATCATGTAGCCACAATCCGCAATGCGCGGGGCGGGGCGCATCCTGATCCCGTGCGTGCAGCAGAGGTTGCGGCTGCCGCTGGCGCAGATGGCATTACGATACACCTGCGCGAAGACCGGCGGCATATCCGCGATGGAGATCTCGATGCGATCCGCGCAGCGAGTCACTTGCCGGTCAATCTTGAGCTGGCGGCCACCGAGGAAATGACGGAGATCGCTGTCCGCTTTCGTCCGCATGCAGCCTGCCTGGTCCCGGAAAGGCGTGAAGAGCGCACAACGGAGGGGGGGCTCAACGTCGCTGGACTACACAACCAGATTGCCCCTGTTGTCAGCCGTCTGAAGCAGGCAGGGGCACGTGTCTCCCTGTTCATCGAACCTGATCCTGTACAGATCGCAGTCGCCGAGGTTCTGGGCGCCCCGGTAGTTGAACTCCATACGGGCCGTTATGCCGAGCTGTGGCAGCAAGGAGGCCTTGAGGCGGCAAGCGAGGAACTCGCTCGGCTCAAAACCGCAGCTGCTGAGGCCCACCGGCGGGGTATCGAACCCCATGCCGGGCATGGCCTCACATTTGACAATGTCGGACCTGTCGCTGCCATTCGCGAGCTTGCTGAACTCAATATCGGACATTTTCTCATAGGCGAGGCGATCTTCATCGGACTGGATGCCGCGATCAGGGAAATGCGTGGCCGGATGGACAAGGCCAGGATGGGAGTTCAGGCCGCATGATCATCGGCATTGGAAATGATCTGTGCAACATTGAGCGTATACAGAAGACGCTTGACCGCTTTGGCGAAAGGTTTGAGCGCCGCGTATTCACATCACATGAGATCGCAAAGGCGTGGGGGCGCCGGCGTGTCGCCGAAACCTATGCGAAACGCTTTGCGGCAAAGGAAGCCTGTGCGAAGGCCTTGGGAACAGGGGTGCCGCGAGCGGGAGTACACTGGCAGCATATCGGCGTTGTAAACCTGCCATCCGGAAAGCCGGGCTTTGAGCTGACGGGAGGCGCTGCCGCCCGGCTGACAAAGATTATCCCTCCCGGCTACAGTGCACAGATACACCTGACCCTGACGGATGACTTTCCGTGGGCGGAGGCCCAGGTCATTATTGAGGCTGTTGCCGGAACATGACCATGGCCCGCCCCAAGCGAACCCGGCAGCGATCGGCTGCGAAATCATCGAAACTCCTGCTCAGCGAGACAGATCGTAACGAAGCGGAAGCCGCTCTCGCATACCGGTTTCGTGATCCCGGCCTGCTCCAGCAGGCCCTTACCCATGCGAGCGCAGTGCCGGAGTCCGCTGTCAGGCAGTCGAACCAGAGGCTCGAATTCCTTGGTGACCGCGTCTTGAACCTTGTCATTGCAGAGCGCCTTGTTGAGCGCCGCAAGCACGAGAGCGAGGGCGATCTCGCGCCGCGTCTCAACCGGTTGGTACGCAAGTCAGCCTGCGCCGAGGCGGTGCGTCATCTCGGCTTGCAGCGATTTCTGTTTCTTTCGGACGGAGAGGCGGGCTCGGGCGGCCGGGAGCGGGAATCCGTTCTGGGCGATGCCTGTGAGGCGATCATCGCGGCCATCTATCTTGACGGCGGGCTGGGAGCCGCGCGAAAGTTCATCGAACGCGCCTGGAGACCCCAGTTCGGTGCTGGCCCGGTCGAAATCCGCGATCCGAAGACGCGTCTGCAGGAGTGGGCTCAGGGGCGCGGGCATCTTTTGCCGGAATATACTGTTACCGGCCGCTCAGGTCCTGATCATGCCCCCGTCTATGAGGTTGAGGTATGTGTGGCCGAGTTTGGCTCGGCGAGGGCCAGCGGTCCCTCGAAGCGGGAAGCAGAACAGGAAGCGGCAGCACGCCTGCTTGAAACCGTACCGGGCGAGCCATGACCCAGGAGAGCATCCGCCGCGCCGGGTTCTGCGCAATCATCGGTGCGCCAAATGCCGGAAAATCGACCCTGACAAATAGTCTGGTTGGCGCGAAAGTCGCAATCGTGACCCATAAGGTCCAGACGACACGGTTTCCTGTGCGCGGGATCGTCCATCATGGCGACGCCCAGATTGTTCTGATTGATACGCCGGGCATATTCGCCGCGAAGCGGCGCCTGGACCGCGCGATGGTCAAGGCAGCCTGGGGCGGTGCCGGAGAGGCCGATATAGTCGTCCACCTGATCGATGCCGCAGGCTGGATTGCCGAACGCAGGCAGCAGGCAAGCTCTGCCCAGAAATATGCAATAGAAGATGACAAGCGCATCATCCGTGAACTGAAAGCGTCTGATCGGCGTGCCTTGCTGGCGCTCAACAAGATTGACCTCTTTGCGCGTGATGAGATCCTGCCTCTGATGCAGATTATGGACGCTGAAGGCATCTATGATGAGATCTTCATGATATCTGCCGAGCGTGGCGATGAGGTGGATCGACTGCTTTCCGCCATTGCCGCACGCATGCCCGAAAGCGATGCGCTGTATCCTCCCGATCAGGTGGCGGATCTACCGATGCGGCTCCTGGCAGCGGAAGTGACACGCGAAAAGCTCATGTTGCGGCTGCATGAAGAGCTGCCCTACCATCTGACGGTCGAAACGGAATCCTGGGAAGAGCGCTCCGACGGATCCGTCCGGATCCAGCAGGTCGTCCTTGTCGGCCGCGACAGCCACAAGGCGATGGTCGTGGGTCGAGGCGGATCCATGCTCAAGACAATCGGGCAGCAGGCCCGCAGCGAGCTTTCAGACATGCTGGGCCAGCGCGTACACCTGTTCCTCTTTGTCAAGGTGGACGAGCGCTGGCAGGAGAAACGCGAGCGGTATGACAGTATAGGCCTGAACTTCGAGCCCTGATTCGGAACTCAAACTCAGCCTGCGCGTTTAATCCTGGCCGGTTGCGGCCTGTCGGGATCGTTCGTATTTGCGGCGTCAGGCAGGTTGCCGGGCCCTTCAGGTTCATCGCCGGTCCTGTCGGGATTATCGATCAGCGCCGGGCTCGAGATGCGCGTGACACGGATGGTGTTCACTGTCTCATGGTCATCCTTGTGCCAGCCGGAAATGCTGCCGCCTATGCTTTCCATCATCCAGCGGCGCATCGGGTGCCGGGCGCCGCTGCTCACTTCGAGAGCGCGCATGACATCATCTGGCGCGCCGGCCTGCCCTGCCTGTAGCGACACGGTAATTTCAGCCCCGTTCTGATCACAATTGACATCAAGCAGAAGCTGAGCACCTGGAACTGCCTGCTGGACCGCTTCAATCAGAACACCGCCCAGTGTCAGCCGCAGGGTCCGCGCATCACCGGGCAGGAGTTCAGCCGTGGTCTCGTCAATGTTTGCCCTTAACGTGATTTGTTGGCTTTCAATGTCCGTCTGCCGCTCGGCAAGAATCTGCTGGACAATGGCATTTACGCTGACGGCCGCGGTTGAGTGCGCGTCGCTTCCTGTTCGTGTCAGAGCGGTCAGCTCCTCGAGCATGCTGAGCGCATAGTCAGCCTGTATCGCCATTTGATCCGTCAGTGTTTTGACGGCGTCAGCGTCATATTCGATGCGGCTTTCGGAGCCGAGGCACTGGCTCGAGAACTTAAGGATTCGCAGGGGAAGCCGGATATCTGCGGTGAGCGCCGCCACGAATTTTTCCACGACGCCGCGTGCTGCCTCGGAATCCTCGCGGGCTTCCTGCGCTTCGACGCGGAGTTGTTCAAGCTCGCTGACATCGGTGTGGACGATCACCCAGCCCCCATCACGGGTCTTCTCGACGGAGCGTATCCATGCTGCGCCGCCGGGCGCCGTAAACAGCTCCCGCTTGGGTTCGTTGCCGAGAATAGCCGTCTTGAAACCCATCGAGAGGTGAATCTCATTCGCGTAGACCAGTTGCCCACGATGGTCATACAGCGCGTAGCCGCTCGGGCTGGCGGACATCGAGTCGATCAGCTGCGTGTGACGCGTTTCGGCGAGTGTCCGCGAGTTCTGCTCGATCAGGAGATGGCGATAGCCGTTGAGGGCACCAAAACTCGCGGCCAGAATAAGGACGATGGCTGTGACAGGCAGGGCCAGTGAAAGCGTATCAGCGGCAACAATAACCCCTGCCATGCCGGAAAGGATCGCTCCGCCAAAAAAGCGGCTTGTCAGATGGGCGTTCGGCGTAAGAAGCGCGGCAACGCCTGTGCACATTCCGACCACGATGATGATCATCGTGAAGCGTGTGACATCGTCGAGACCTGCTGTCAGGATGAGAAGCCCCCCCCACCAAAGCCCGAGCAGCGCACCGCTGGTCTCGGCCTGGCGAAGAAAGCGTCCGCGAATCTTCCTCTTTGGGGCCCCTCGCAACCTGCGGGCGCTGCGTATCTGCAGCAGTCCGAAAATAAGGATCGGGCCGGCCCATGCGGCAATATAGACCCAATGCAGGCGGCCAATTAGCGTTAGAGCAACAACACTGGCGTTAACGAGATTGATAAGGCCCATAATCCCGAGAAGTGAGACGAGCCGTGCATGCAGATATTCCCGGACTTCGGCAGTTTCTGCCGTGCCCAATGCGCCGACGCCGCGCCAGGGAAACCGGATGACGTCGGCCAATGATATCTGCTGCCTCATGATTTAACGTTATCAAATAGAATATGCAGCCAGGTTACGGATGCCGGCAGAAGTTCGGGCAATTCAGGTAATACAGCGGAAAGAATGCGTGTGGCCGAGGACAGGAAAGGATTGCTGATTGTCGGGGCAGGCCCGGCCGGGCTGACGCTGGCCCAGCATCTTAGCGAGGCTGGCTATAAATCCTTCTCACTGCTCGAAAAAACCCGCCGTATCGGCGGAAAATCGGACAGTATGGAACTTGGCGACCGCATCACCGAGCTCGGAACCTGTTATGCCACGCCGTCTTACCGGGACGTGCTACGCTGGATGCGCCTTCAGGATGACGGGTTCCGCACTCTTCGCTCGACTTCGGTCGATGGCCGGGATTTCAGGGACTACATCACGGCTGGCCCGGGCGCTCCTCTGGCGGTGCAGATTGCTGCCTATCTCGGACACCGGCAGCGGCTGCTTTCGGCCCTCAAGCGGCGGCCGGGCGATCCGAAGCTTTGCAGCGAGGCCAGCCTGCCTGCCGCGGACTGGCTGGCAGCGCACAAGCTGCCCAAGATTGAGCGCCTCATGTATCGGGCGGTCACCTCGCTGGGCTATGGCCTGCTCGATGAGGTATCGATCTACCAGGCGATGCTCTGGACCGGCGCAGGCACGATCAAGGCTGGTGCGACAGGACGGTTATTCATGCCCCGCGCCGGCTGGACACGGTTCTGGGAGCGCCTTGCAGATGATTTCGACATACGGCTCAGCACACCCATTCGGGCGATCCATCGCGGTCCTGAAGGTGTCGATATCACGCTTGAATCAGGCGAAACGCTGCGCGGGGCAGCGGCGGTCTGCACGATCCCGCCAGATGCCTGGCTTGGCCTGACAACGCCATCGGCGAACGAAGCAGGCATCAGCGAGGCGATATCCTGGAAGGGATACGCCACGACGCTTCTGCCGGTCCGTGGCTGGTTCACTTCAGAAGACATCCGGGCGTTTTCCGAGGCCTTCCTGCCGGGCGCTGCGCTGGGACGCGTGGTTTCAGCACGCTATGAAGGCTACCATCCGCCGCTCGGCGGCCATCTCTATGTGGTCGGACAGCTTCCCGGAGACTATTCGGAAACCGAGCTCAATCAGCTGCTGAGCGAAGACCTTGTCCGCAAGGGCGCGGAGCCCGGCCATCCGATTGTGACACGTGTCTGGAAATACTTTCCCCAGTATGATCGCCAGAAGATCGCAGACGGTCTGCTGGAACAGATGTCGGACATTCAGGGTGAAAACAGCACGTGGTACAGCGGCGCAGCCTTTTCACACGAATCAATCGCCAATATTTCGGATTTCAACAGGCAGCTTGCACGCCGGATTCTGAAGCAGCTTCGATCATAAATCCGCTCAGGCGGATTGGCGCGCGTCTGGGGCTTCACTGCCGGGGATGAAGTCCGGCACCAGGACGGTCAGCAGGCGCATCGTATCGCCGACTTCATAGCGTTCTGCGGCATCGAGCAGGCTGGCCAGTTGCTTGCCGAAGAGGCTGCCGGGCTTGGCGGAAGTCAGAACACGGCTGATACCGCTGACTGTTGTCTCGCTCAGCTCCTCATCATCCGTAGTAAGACGTTCATGCAGCTTTTCGCCATCCCGCAAGCCGGTTACCTCGATCTGCACGTCGACATAAGGGACTTTACCCTTCAGACGGATCATGGTCTCCGCAAGGCGCAGGATCGATACAGGCTCGCCCATGTCCAGCACAAAAAAATCAGCCTGCCCGTTCTGTTTCTGCAAAGCGGCCGCCTGCAGAACGAGCGCAGAGGCTTCCTCTTTTGTCATGAAATAACGCGTTGCCAGCGGATCGGTTATCGTGACAGGCCCGCCAGATGCGATCTGTTTTTCGAAGCGCGGAACAACCGAGCCGGAGGAGCCGAGAACATTGCCAAAGCGAACGATCGATACAGCAAGGCCCACTTCGTATGCGATCTTGGTAATCGCCAGCTCGCCAGCGCGTTTGCTGGCGCCCATTACATTGTCCGGGTTCACGGCCTTGTCTGTCGAAATATAGACAAAACGCTTGGTGCCGGCTTTCGCAGCCTCCCTGGCCACGATCGCAGCTCCGCCTGTATTGGTCATGACCGCTTCGCAGGGGTTGTGCTCCATCAGCGGCACATGTTTCAGCGCGGCAGCATGAATGACAATGTCCGGGCGATGATCTGTGAAGATCTTGGCCATGCGGGCTGGATTGCGCACATCGGCCAGATAGGCAGACCGTGACAAGGTTTTGCAGGTGTCTTCCAGCTCGGCATCGATCTGGTACAGATTAAACTCTGAGCAATCGACGAGTATGATGGAGGCGGGCTGCTCCGCCGCGACCTGACGGCTGAGTTCAGCGCCAATCGAGCCGCCCGCGCCCGTGATCAATACATGGGCCCCGCGAATAAGCTTGCGCACGGGTGCGGGGTCCAGTTCGCGTTCTGGCCGCGCAAGCAGGTCGGAGGGACGAACAGCTTCAAGTATCTGGGCGGCCTCATTGTCACTAAGGGCCATGATCTCAGCGTGCTGGGCGGAGGCGATCTCGATGATGCGTACCATGACATCGGGCTTGCGGGCCCGACCGGTAACGGCGATCCACGGGGTATCTTCATAGCGGTGGCGCAGGAGCTCGATAACCCTGTCGAGGTCATCAATGCTTCCGAAGATCGGGAAACCGCGAACGGCGCGCCCCGGTTCGGTAGCTTCCAGCTCGATCAGGCCAAGGACCCGCATCTTCCTGGGGCCCTGAGCGCCCTCAAGGCGGCGCAGGACGTCAATCCAGCTGTCAGGATCGCCGACCAGGAGGATCGGCTGGCTGTTTTTCGGCAGGCGCTGGAAGATCTGCAGGGGCGTATGCGTCGAGCGTGCGCGGGCAACCATGCGGCCTGCAAACATGGCTGCGGTCCAGAAAAGAACGGCCATCACGAATGTCGGGACCGGCGCAGTAAGCAGCCCGTTCAACGCGACCATGGCGAAAAGATAGAGGAAGACCGCAAAGCCGATAGCCTGAAGCAGGCGAATGGTGTCAGGCAGGCCGATGTGCCGCCAGACTTGGCGGTGTATGCTGTTCACGAACAGACCGGCGGCAGCGGCAAGAATGAATGCGACTGTTGCAAGCGCTACAGGGGCTGCACTTGCGGTCGGGTCAACCAGAAGCTGCGCGGGTCCTACGATATGCGCAGCAATCATGGCCAATCCGGCCATGGTCAGATCGAAGGCCGATGTGAGCAACATGGCACGTCTGGCGGCGGATTTCGGTGTCATCGGATTCCAGCCATTCTACCAAGCCACCCCGCTCTCGTTCTCTCCTTCCCGCTTCTGACCCAAATGGCAACCAGAAAGGGGGTATTCGATTGTGAATTTTTCTTTCTATGCAGTTTTTGACCTGGTGGGCCCGGCAGGATTTGAACCTGCGACCAAACCGTTATGAGCGGTCCGCTCTGACCAGCTGAGCTACAGGCCCGTTCCATGCGGTTTAGTCATTGATCTTCAACGGCGCAACGCGCTTGTTTATTCCAGATGCAGAGCGCACCACTGGCGAAAGGGAGAAAGAACATGGTTTATCGCATCAAGGCAGTGTGTCTGCTGAGCTTACTGGCTGTTTTGCCTGTATCTGCCGGCTTTGCTCCGGTGATTGCCGCATCCGCGCAGGCAGGCAGCCCGGTTTTTCATCCAAATGGCATTCAGCCCGAAACCACGATCCTGATCGAGGGCGAAGCACAGGTCACGGCCGCGCCCGACATCGCCTACATCACCGCAGGGGTGATCGAGGAACGCCCCACGGCACGGGAGGCCATGGCCGCACAGGCCACTGCAATGCGAGGCGTGTTCGAGGCGCTGCGCCGGTCACGGATCGCCGAGCGTGACATTCAGACCTCGGGCCTGGACCTGTCGCCACGCTACACCAGCGTCGAAGTCGAAAAGGATGGCCGGCGGCACCACGAAATGCGCCTGACTGGCTATGCCGCATCCAATCAGCTGACCGTGCGGGTGCGGGATCTCGACCGGCTCGGCGCGATACTCGACAGCATGGTGGCAGCAGGCGGCAACACGCTTTCCGGTGTCAACTTTGCGATCGAGGATGACGCTTTGCTTCAGGATGCCGCTCGCCGAGCAGCGCTTGCGGAGGCTATCCGGCGTGCTGGGCTCTATGCTGAAGTTGGCGGGTATCGGGTGGCCCGAATCGTTTCGATAACGGAAAGCAGCGCTGTTGTGCCTGTGCCGATGGCAAGGATGCGCATGGCCATGGATAGCGAGATGGCGACAACACCGGTGGCGGGGGGCGAGTTGACGATCCGGGCCCGGGTTTCTGTGCAGTTTGAACTCGTTCCGGCTGAAGCCCGCCAGTAACGGAAAGCCGGTTTAAGGCCGTATCAGATGTGTCAGCGACGCGTCTGGCTGGCGCGATAGGACGCTATGGAAGGGCTTTCCTGCGTTGGTATCTGGCGGGAGCGGTATTCTTCCGGGCTGGGGCCGGGCAGGACCAGCTGAGGGGCAGCGGACGGTGCTGGCGGCTCATAAGCTGGCGGTGTCTGATCGCTGGCAGCGGTCTCCGGCGCGGCTGCAGGCGGGGCATAGTCGGCGGCAAGGCTGTTTTCCTGCGCACCATCACCTTCCATTACAAGCTCTGCGGGCTGTTCTGCTATTTGCTGTGAGGGCTGCTGCTCAATCCAGTCGCTGAGGGGCCTGCCGTTCAGCATCGGCTCGGCGGCGGCGTTCGGGTTTGGCGGCGGCGCAATCGAAGCAAAGGCCAGCCGCGGCCTCAGATCAGCAGGATTTGCCGCATAAGCAGGTTCAGCCATGGAAGCGTAGGCGGCCTCAACGAGCGCCTCGACATGCTCGTTACGGGCCCGCGCCGTAGAGCCACCAAGCATGATGACGATAATCCGTTGGCCGTCGCGCTCTGCCGACGTCATGAGATTGAAACCCGAGGCGCGTGTGTAACCGGTCTTGATGCCGTCGACGCCCTCGACATTGCCGACAAGCTCATTGTGGTTGCGGTAAGTGGTCCGGCCCCATGTGAACCGCCTCGATGAGAAATAGTGATAGCGGCTCTGATGATTCTCGAGGAGCGCCCCGGCGAGCAGTGCAAGATCGCGCGCTGTCGACAGTTGCTGCACATCGGGCAGGCCTGATGCGTTGCGGAACACGGTGTCCGTAAGGCCCAGTTCGCGGGCACGCGCAGTCATCTGGCGGGCGAACCGGGCTTCTGTGCCCCCGAGCCGTTCAGCCACGACAACCGCTACATCATTAGCCGATTTCGCAACCAGCGCATGGATCGCGTCTTCGACCGTGATCCGGTCTCCGGCTCTCAGGGCGAGATTCGAGGGGGGCTGGCGGGCCGCGTGCCGCGAAACGGTCAGCCGCTCGGACAGGGCTATCTCGCCGCGGTCGAGCGCATCGAACAGCATGTAGAGCGTCATCACCTTGGTCAGCGAAGCCGGGAAACGCGGCTCATCCTCATGCCGCGCGTGCAGGACTTCGCCCGTATTGGCGTCAACAACGATCGAGGCATAGCGTTCAGCTAAGGCAGACGGTGCCCAAAGGCCCGCCATAATGGCCAGCAGGCTGCCCAGAACAATCATCCGAAAAACGCGGACAAGGGCAAGCCAGGTCATGGCAATCTCCTAAGTAACCAAATGCAGATCACCCGCATGAGCAAGACTAGGGTCGGGCATCAGGGTTGACCAGTTGTTAACACAGATTCTCTGCTGACACTTTTGTTAGTCGGGCTGAACGAGAGATGACTGCGAGAAGTGCATTCAAACTATGCGCCAACTTTGGTGCAAAGATTAATGTTGCAGCGCACAAAATTTATTGCATTTGCTAACAGACTGCGGTACTTACAGGCTATCCCGAACCAACAGGACAGGAATGAACTCATGACAAAGTCCGTCCGCATTGCGACGTCGACCCGTGCCAAAGCCGAAGCCCGTCCGGCTGACTCCGCGACACGCCCTGTCGAAGTCAGCATGGACCAGCTCGCCGGCTTCGCCAGTCAGTTCAGCGAGTATACCGAGACCGGAATGAAGGCGATGGCCGATAGTGCCGCTGCGTCGTCGGAAATGTTCCGTGAAATCGGGACGCGCAACATGAACTTCATGACCCAGACATTCGAGCAGGGCGTTGAGCTTTCGCAGACCCTGACCACCGTCCGTGACCCGCGCGAACTGATGGAGCTTCAGGCGCAGTTCGCCCGCTCGATCCTTGCGGCTTACGCTTCGGAAGTGAGTGCACAAACCGAGCTCTACGCCGGTGCCTGGCGCGAAGCTGCAAAGCCCTTCCTCAGCCGGATGGCGAAATAATATCTGTTCAGCGCTGGGGCGTGACCTTGCCCCGGATGCCGCTTAACTTAAGGGCCGGGCCAGAGTATGGTCCGGCCCTTTTTATTCAGGCCCGGAGCGCTGCATGAGGTTGCGCAGTATCGCTCGGGACGTTTGCCAGGACCTGTTCATGCGTGAATATCTAGATTTTGCCGCCCTCAGGCGTCCGCCTACACGCAACACCGCCCTTGTCGCCCCGGCCGGCGCAACCCCGCTGGCCAAGCCTGACCGGGAGTCTCCGGTCTTTCCTTTCCCGCCTCTGGCGCTGTATGAGCGCGCACATGCACTTATAGATGCCCGGTCGGACTGGCGCCTGATGGCTGCCGATCCGTCGGCGCTGCGCCTTAAATTCGTGGCCCATACGCGGGTTCTGCGCTTTCGCGACGATGTCGACCTCGCCATCCTGCCAGGCGACGCGCCTGACCGGTCGCGGCTTGCGGCCTATTCGCGCTCGCGAATCGGATTATCCGATCTCGGCGCCAATGCGCGCCGGCTGGACGGCCTTCTCAAGGCCCTGCTTGTGCCCTGAAAAACGGCAAGGATGCGTTCAACTAAGAAATGAGACTTCAAACTCGGGCAGGAACGTATATCTTGCACGTATGAGCAGCGCAGCCACAGAGATCGCCATGACCGGAACATCCCGGCCGGGCCAGCCTGACAATGGCGCTGGAACCGATTTCGGACTCGCCACTGAAACGCGGGTCAAGACAAAGAAACCATCACTTTATCGCGTCCTCCTGCTGAACGACGATTACACTCCCATGGAGTTCGTGGTGTTCATTCTGGAACGGTTCTTCAACCTTTCACGCGAGCAGGCGACCCGTATCATGCTGCATGTCCATCAGAAGGGTGTCGGACTTTGCGGTGTCTACACCTATGAAGTTGCCGAAACCAAGGTTGCCCAGGTCCTCGATCTGGCGCGCCGGCATGAACATCCACTTCAATGCGTCATGGAGAAGGATGACTGACGCCAACTCAACGCCGTCCCCAATTTACCCACCCGGAAGGTCTATCACTTGCCCCGTCTCTCTCAGTCCCTTGAAGCCGCTCTGGAAAAGGCGCTCACACTCGCCTCGGAGCGTGACCATGAATATGCAACGCTGGAGCACCTGCTTCTCGCGCTGACCGAGGACGAACACGCCCAGGAGGTCATGGGGGCCTGCAAGGTCGACGTCGAGGCGCTGCGGGCAGACCTAGCCCGGTATATCGACGAGGAACTCTCCAACCTGATCGTCGATCGCAGTGATGGCCGCGTGCAGCCGACGGCCGCCTTCCAGCGCGTCGTTCAGCGCGCCATCCTGCATGTAGAGAGTTCCGGCCGCGAAGAGGTAACGGGCGCCAACGTCCTCGTTTCGATTTTCTCGGAGCGCGAGAGCCATGCGGCGTTCTTCCTGCAGGAGCAGGACATGACCCGTTATGATGCAGTGAACTATATCTCGCATGGCGTGGCCAAGCAGCCGGGCATGTCCCGGCCTACCACGCCGCGCGGCACAGAGTCCTCGGAGGATGAACCGGTGAAGCAGGGCCACGAGGCGCTCGACACCTACTGCGTCAACCTGAATGCCAAGGCACGCGCGGGCAAGATCGATCCCCTGATCGGCCGCGAGATGGAAGTGAACCGCTGCATCGAGGTTCTCTGCCGGCGCAACAAGAACAATCCGATCCTCGTTGGCGATCCGGGCGTCGGCAAGACCGCCATCGCCGAGGGGCTGGCCAAGAAGATTGTCGATGGCGAGGCGCCGGAAATTCTCGACGATGCGATCATCTGGTCGCTCGACATGGGCGCGCTGCTCGCCGGCACCCGCTATCGCGGCGATTTCGAGGAGCGCCTCAAATCCGTGATGAAGGAGCTTGAGCAGCAGGACAAGGCCATCCTGTTCATTGACGAGATCCACACCATCATCGGCGCCGGGGCGACCTCCGGCGGCGCAATGGATGCTTCCAACCTCCTCAAGCCTGCGCTCCAGTCCGGCGGCCTTCGCTGCATGGGCTCGACCACCTTCAAGGAATACAAGCAGCACTTCGAAAAGGACCGGGCCCTGTCACGCCGGTTCCGTAAGATCGATGTGATCGAACCGAGCGTTCCCGATACGATCAAGATCCTGACGGGCCTCAAATCCCGCTTCGAGGACTTTCACGGCCTCAGATATACGAATGAGGCGATCAAGGCGGCGGTCGAGCTGTCCGACCGCTACATCACGGACCGCAAGCTTCCTGACAAGGCGATCGATGTTGTTGACGAGGCCGGGGCTTCCCAGTGGCTCCTGCCGGCGGCCAAACGCAAGAAGACCGTTGGCGTTCGCGACATCGAGGCCGTCATTGCGAAGATCGCCCGGATACCGCCCAAGCAGGTCACCAGCGATGATGCGGCCGCGCTCAAATCGCTCGATACCGACCTCAAGCGTGTCGTTTTCGGACAGGAAGAGGCCATCGAGGCCCTCTCGGCTTCAATCAAGCTCGCCCGGGCGGGCCTGCGCGAGCCGAACAAGCCGATTGGCTCCTACCTGTTCACCGGCCCGACCGGCGTCGGCAAGACCGAAGTCGCAAAGCAGCTCGCCTCGATCATGGGCGTCGAGATGCTGCGTTTCGACATGTCCGAATACATGGAGCGCCATACCGTCAGCCGTCTGATCGGGGCGCCTCCGGGCTATGTCGGCTATGACGAGGGTGGCCTGCTGACCGATGGTGTCGACCAGCATCCGCACTGTGTCCTCCTCCTCGACGAAATCGAGAAGGCGCATCCGGACCTCTTCAACATCCTCCTGCAGGTCATGGACAATGGCACGCTGACAGATGCCAATGGCCGCAAGGTCGATTTCCGCAATGTCGTGCTGATCATGACCACGAATGCCGGCGCGTCAGATGCCGCCAAACGCTCGATCGGTTTCGGGCGCGGCAGGAAGGAAGAGGAGCAGGAGGAAGCGCTCAAGCGGCTGTTCACGCCGGAGTTCCGCAACCGGCTTGACGCCATCATTACGTTTGGCGGCCTCACCCCCGAGATCATCGACCGTGTCGTTGAGAAGTTCGTCCTGCAGCTTGAGGTCCAGCTTGAGGACCGCAACGTGTCGATCGAGATCAGCAAGGCGGCACGCGACTGGCTGGCGAAGCGCGGTTTCGACGCCGAGATGGGCGCCCGCCCGCTCGCGCGAACGATACAGGAGCACGTCAAGAAACCGATGGCCGAGGAGCTTCTCTTTGGCCAGCTGCAGAAGGGCGGGATTGTCCGGATCGATTACGATACCGAGAAGGACGAGCTGACCTTCGAATATGTTGCCGACTCCCGGAAGAAGAAGTCGCGGGAAAAAGGCCAGGCCGAAGAGCCCGCGACCTGACGCAGCGTCCGGGCTTGCCGGTCGGCGCGGGCTGGAAGAGGCTGGCGCCCATCAGGCCACCGGATGCACCGAAGCATGGATCTAGGATTTTCTGCGGCTGAGGAAGCCTTTCGCGAAGAGGTGAAGGATTTCCTGGCGGCCAATCTCACCGAGGACCTGCGCCGCTATGCCCGGCGCATGACCAGTGTCTATTCCGACAAGCCCACAGCGCTCGCCTGGCAGGCGATCCTTCACCGGCAGGGCTGGGCCGCCCCGGCCTGGCCGGTTGAGCATGGCGGGTGCGACTGGTCGATCGCGCAGCATTTCATCTTCGCGACCGAGCTGGCCGCCGCTGATGCGCCGGGCCTTTCGCCCATGGGGATCGCAATGTGCGGCCCCGCCCTGATCGGCCATGGCAGCGATGAGCAGAAGTCGCATTATCTGCCGCGTATCCTCTCGGGCGAGGATTACTGGTGCCAGGGTTATTCGGAGCCGGGCGCCGGCTCTGACCTCGCCAGCCTGATCATGCAGGCCGAGGAGGACGGCAATGCGCTGGTGATCACCGGATCAAAGATCTGGGTCACCCATGGCCATGAGGCGAACATGATGTTCTGCCTTGTGCGGACGGATCGTTCCGGCAAGCCGCAACAGGGCATCACCTTTGTCCTGATCGATATGACGTCACCCGGCGTGCGGGTGGAGCCCATCGTGATGCTGGCCGGCGAGCATGTTCAGAATCAGGTGTTTCTGGATACTGTGCGTGTGCCGAAGGCCAATATCATCGGGCGCATCAATGAAGGCTGGACTGTCGCAAAATACCTGCTCGAGTTCGAACGCGGCGGCGGGGCATATGCGCCGCGCCTGATGAAACGGGCCGGCGCCCTTCGCCGGGAAGCCCGCGCGCATGGAATGCTCGATGCGGGTTTTGCCCTGAAGCTCGCCCAGGCCGAGGCCGACATCATGGCCCTCAATGGCGCCGAACTACGCCTGATGGCCGAGCTGCAGGCCGGTCGGACGCCGGGCATGGCCGGCTCGATGATGAAGATCCGCGGCACCGAGCTCAGTCAGCGCCTGACCGAACTCGCCATCGAGATTGCCGCGCCCTACACGGCGCCCTTCCAGCCGCATCACACGGCGACCGGCGGGCCCGTGCGCGACCCGCGCGCCCAGCTGATGCACAATATGGAACTCATCGGTCCGGGGGAGTTTGTGACGGCGATTCCGAAATATCTCAATGATCGCGCCGGCTCGATCTATGCCGGCTCTAATGAGATCCAGCGCAACATCCTGGCCAAGGGCCAGCTGGGACTTTAGCGGCGCCGATCAGGCGCGGCGATCTCGCGCCATGCGCCCGGCGCCAGCCCGCCCAGCGACCATTCACCGATCCGGATACGGACCAGCCTTAGGGTCGGGTGCCCTATCGCCGCCGTCATCCGGCGCACCTGCCGGTTTCGCCCCTCAGTCAGGGTGATCTCGATCCAGCTGTCAGGGATGCTGCGGCGGACCCGGATCGGTGGATCGCGCGGCCACAGCCATTCCGGTTTGCCGGCACGGTGGGCGGAGACGGCTCGCGCCGGGCCTTCGCGCAGGCTAATCCCGTCCGTCAGCTGCCGGATTGCCTCAATGCTGGGCAAGCCTTCGACTTGCACGATATAAGTCTTTTCCAGCTTGTGCCTGGGATCGGCGATCCTGGCCTGCAGCCGGCCATCATCCGTCAGGAGAAGCAGCCCCTCACTGTCGAAATCCAGCCGTCCGGCGGGATACACGCCCCTGACCGGGATGAAGTCCTTGAGCGTGGCCTTGCCGCTGCCCTCATCGGTGAACTGGGATAGGACCCGGAAGGGTTTGTTGAAGAGGAGGAATGTCATGCGCATCCTCTTCTTGTTGCAGCCTGCGGCGTGCGTATCCAAAGCCAGGGGCCGGTCAGCGGGTCACAGCCACCCGGTTCATCGGTCTCGATCCAGCCGAGTGCCCGGTAGAAGGCGCGGGCAGGATGGTTTGTTTCGGTGCATTTCAGCGACATCTCGGCGCCATGGCGCTCAAGTGTCCTGTGCATCAGGGCCCGCCCGATGCCGGTGCGGTGCAAAGCGGGTAATACATGGAAGTGATGCAGGAATGTCTCTTCGGCCCATACCGAGGAAAAGCCGGCGATAGTGCTGCACCATTCGGCCACCAGCACATCTTCACCGGCTGTAAGCTTGACGAAGCTGGCTGCATCTGTTGCCTGCAGATCTACTCCGGGGAAGGCTGCACGGCTGGCCGCATCCAGCAAGCTGGCCAGTGCCGGCGCGTCATCCCGAGTGAAGTCGCG
>DAIRTA010000010.1:0-27866 GCA_036804125.1 Hyphomonas sp. | reverse complement strand
CGGGCGCAGACCTGGCCGATGCCATCGCGCAGCTGAATGACGAGATCGGTATTCCGTCCAGCCTGTCCTCGATGGGGCTCGCGGCCTCGGACGGGCCGGGGATCGTTGACTATGCGCTGAAGGATCTTGCGCATTTCGGCAATCCGCGAGCGATGAATGCCGATGACTATGCTGCGGTATACCAAGCGGCGCTGGCATGAAACGGACCCCGGCCCGTTACATCGACAAATCCCAATAGGCACTCCAGCGGCGGCTGAGGCCTGACGGGCTCTCGGCAGCCAGTTGCCGCCCGAGCTGCAGGGCTCGCCTTTTGGCCTTCAGCCGGCCTGCAGAAATAGCCTCGAGCGCTGCGGCTGCGGAAGGCTTTGGCAACTCATGCGCCGGTATGCCGGCAATGGCCGCTTCCAGCAGCCCCAGATCCCGCCAGTAGCCGAGCGCGTCGGACAGGCGCTCAGCTGCGCGGGCATGGCCCTTCATCACATCGGGAAAAATCTCGCGCAGCAAAACGGCGTGATACCAGTGGTCCTTGGCGCGTTTGCGCCATTCATGCATTGGCTCTTCGGCGGTATCGGCAGCGGCCTGTCTGAGGCATTTCCGGAACCGGCGAAGCCCGCGCTCGAGACCGGGCGCGATCGCCTCGAAGCCTGTAGCTGCGATATCCCAGCCCGCCGAACGGTCTGCGGCGTCACGCAGGGTCCGGCCGAACGCGCTTAGCTTCTGGCGTTCGCCGGATGCGGGCACGGGGGTGGGCCGCCGCGCAAAGGCGGCCCTGATTTCAGAGCGATTGTCTGCATCGATCCCGAGTTCCTCCAGTGTTTCGAGAAGGGCGCCGGCATCGCGCAGGTCCGATAGCGTTCGGGCTGCGTCGCGGAGACAGGCATTTTCCCGCGATGCCTCCGGCATGACGGGTCCGATGAGCCGGATCAGGCCGCGCAGGCGCTTTGTGGCCTTGCGTACCTCATGCACTTTTCTGACGCCCGGCAGATCGGCCCGCGCAAGTACGCCCGAGATGAGATTGAACTCTTCGCGTGCGATACGGCGTACGCCCTCGGCAACTGAGGGATCTGACCTGGCAAACCGGTAAGCCATGGAATTCCGGGCTGAAAATAAAGGATATTTCTCGCACGGGCGCCTCCTGCTTGCCAATGCCCTCGCCTGTCTCGCGAGTTTCGCTCGCCTGTTGGGCGTGCATGGGCGCGAATCGCCTGCTATCCTTCGCCCATGCTGGGACAACTCTCCCCCTTCGTGAACGCACTCGGGCTGATCTGCGCCGCGATGGCGATCGGCGCTTCCTGGGTGGCTTCAATCGCCTCGCCGAATTGCAGCTATGACAAGCTCGATGGCAGCCGGGCCGACCGGCATGTGCGCGAATTGCTTTACCAGACGGCGGTCCCGATTGCCGCGATGATGCTCGCCGCTGCGGCGTTCTTTGTCCTGGCCGCCAGTTTTATCGCTGGCGCCACGGCCGCGACGGCAGCCTTCGGCTTTTATGCCACGCGGATGATGCTCGCACCGAAAGAGGGCAGAAATCCGCGCGGGGTACGCACCCAGCGCAAGGAGCAGCGCGGCACCTCGGTGACGCTTTCCCTGATGTTCACGCTGGTCGCGATCATCTCGGCGCTGCTTGGGGCGTTCGGCCTTTGACCGGCTACACCCTCAATCCTTGACGAGCCAGAGGCAGCCCATCTCGTGCAGCTTGCGGAAATCATCCGCCGAGCGCCGGGCGGCTTCGCGCGCTATCCGTGCTGCCACCTTGCGGTTGGCGCGCAGGAGCAGTGCGGTAACCAACAGGCCCATGCAGGCAAGCCACCAGCCAAAAGGTATCGCGGCGAGCACAGCCGCACAGAACAGACCGTAGGCGAGCCTGTCCAGCCAGCGGATTCGCGCTTCAAGCCCGTATTCCAGCCGGTTCAGAAGTTTGGGCTGGCGATGCAGTGTTTCGGCATCAATCGCAAAGCGGGCTCCCGCCCCGACCGGAAAAACCATGGCCCGGGTCATTCGCCCGTCCTGATGTGGATTCTGCAGGCTTCGCAAGAACACCGGCTGCACCTCCGATAGATTTGCAGCCTATCATCTTCCGCTGACCTCGACATTTCGCGGGTATGCGCAATTTAAACGATTGGAAACACTTTCGGGCAACCCTTCAGGCGAGTGTAACCCAGCTGGTGAATCCGATTGCCGGAGGCACCTTTGACGATAAGGTTGCACTGCAACATAAAGGATTCTGGCCCCATGCTCTATTCCCTCGTCGAGATGAACCGGGCAGCGATGGCGCCGATGCGCCTGGCTGCGCGGGCAGGGCAGGCGGCGCTCAACTCGCCCCTGAACCCGCTCGGCCAGACCCGCTACGGCAAGTCGCTGTCGGCCTTCGCCGATGTTTTCGAGAGCACGACCCGGGTTTATGGCAAGCCGGAATGGCGCATCAACGAGACGAAAATCGGCAAGACAAGTGTGCCGGTACGCCCGGTTACCGTTTGGCGCACACCCTGGTGCGGGCTGGTTCACTTCCGCAAGGAGACCGATGCGCTCACGGAGGCGCGAGGCAAGGCGGCTGCTCCCCAGCCCCGGATGCTTATCGTTGCGCCACTGTCCGGGCATTATGCGACGCTCCTGCGCGGCACAGTCGAGGGTTTCCTGCCAACCCATGATGTCTATATCACCGACTGGGCCGATGCCCGCATGGCGCCGGTCTGGCTCGGCCGCTTTGATCTTGACGATTATATCGACCATGTCCGCCGGATGCTGACGGAGCTCGGCGGCGGCGTGCACGTCCTGGCCGTTTGCCAGCCCGGCCCCCCCGTGCTCGCGGCAATCGCCATGATGGCCGAGGATGATGATCCGGCCCGTCCAGCCTCGATGACCTTCATGGGATCGCCGATCGATGCCCGGCGCTCGCCGACTATTCCCAACCAGCTGGCAGAGGAACGCCCGTTCAGCTGGTTCGAGGAGAACATGGTCTACACCGTGCCAGGGCCCTATCCGGGCGTCCTCCGGCGCGTCTATCCGGGCTTTGTCCAGCTGGCATCGTTCATGAACATGAACTGGGACCGGCATGTCGATGCGCAGTGGCGCTTCTTTGGCCATCTCGTTGCCGGTGATGGCGACAGCGCCGCCAAGCACCGGGAGTTTTATGACGAGTATCTCGCCGTGATGGACCTCACTGAGGAGTTTTACCTCCAGACCGTCCGCCAGGTCTTCCAGGAACACCTTCTGGCGCGGGGTCTCTACCGTTATCGCGGCGATCGGCTCGTGAAACCGGAGGCGATCCGCGATGTCGCGCTGATGACGGTCGAGGGTGAGAAAGACGACATATCCGGCATCGGCCAGACACAGGCGGCCCACGATATATGCGTGAACATCCCCAAGGCCATGCAACGTGACTACATCCAGCCGGGTGTCGGGCATTATGGCGTCTTCAACGGCTCACGGTTCCGCAGGGAAATTGCTCCGAAGGTCGCAGATTTCACGCAGGGCGCCACATCCCGCCTTCGCGATGAAGCCGCGTCCCAGCCCCGAAAGGGAAAGGCCACAAAACCGAGAAAGCCCGCGCCGGTCATCACCTAGCCCGCTCCGGCTCCAGCCCGGCAAGTCAGGCCAGTATCAACCGGATGCGCGCGCCCAGGCTACGAGCAAGGTAATTGCAGCCGCAAGGATAGCGGGCGCCCAGCGGCGGAGTGCACTCCAGGTCGGCATCAATGCATCCCCTTCCCGATGACGGAAAGGCGTTGCAAAGCCCGTGCCTGTGGGCATGGGCCAAGCCAATCTAATGGGGATGACGCAGGTCCGGGTTGCGGAAGTCGATCGGATGCTCATGAGGATGTGTGCCATGCAGATGCCCATGTGCAGACAGGCTCATGATCAGCAGCGACAGGCCGACACCGGCGGCAAGCGCGATGGCCGCCCGGCCGGCCTTCTCCTCACGGAGCGGCGCCAGTAGGGGCCCTGACGCGACATACAGCAGAAGCCCGGCAGACAGGGCGTACAAGCCGGCCACGGCTTCACGGCCCAGACCCCCGACGATCGGCTCGGATAGTATTGCTCCAAGCGGCGTCGTGGCTGCCGCCACTAGAAATGCCCAGAACAGGCATACGCGCAGGTTAAAGCCGTGGCGCGCGAGGATGGCGAACGCGATGATTCCTTCGGCGAACTCATGCAGGATGAGCGGTAGCGAGGCGTACACGCCCGACTGGAAGCTTGCAGAGAAAGCGATCGAATAGAGGATCCCGTCAAAGAAGGAATGCAGGCCGATCGCGATCAGCGGGGTGAGGGCACCGGCGCGCTCGCCCAATGCGCGCTCAGGCAGAACCCGCTCGGTTCCGAGATTGAGAACCACCCCTGCAATAAACCCTGCGAGGACGAACATGGCGGCATTCCGGCTGTGCTCCAGCGCTTCCGGCACGATGTGCAGCAATGTCATCGAGATGAGCATTCCAGCAGCGGCGAGGACAAACAAGCCGGATTGGCGCAGCGACCAGTCATGCCGCCACGCAACGGCGAGCAGCCCCAGCGAAGTGACGAGCGCAGCCGCAAGGCCGAAAATGACTGGGGCCGAAAGAGAAATGGGCATGGGCTGGCGGGACGGGTTCACTCTGTTCAGGGCGCACCAGCGGCATGCCGCCCCAAGCGCTGGAAACTTGCCAACAGTGTTATAATATCGCAAATCGATTTGGCGAGCGCTTTTCGCCGCCTCCTACATCTCTTCGCAGCCGAAGCAGAGGACAAAAGCATGCAAATCCGCACAATTCTGCCATCCGCATCCGTGCTCGGGGGTCTGGCGCTTTTCTTTGCCGCCTGCAGCCCGCCGGACGTCACTTCTCCCCAGGACTCTGAGGGGCCACCTGCGGCTGAGGATCCGGAAGGCGCGGAGTTGTCACTGGCGGACCTCCCCGAAACGGATATCGCCGGGGAGGAAACCCTGATGGCGGCGGAAGCGGCGCCACATGATGATGAACATCATCACGACCAGGGCGATGAGCCAGTACACAACCACGACCATGGCAGCAGCGATGCCGGTCACGCGGACCATGATCATGATCACGATCATGGTGAGCACGCTGGCGGCGCGCCACATGTTCACGGTGTTGCGCAGCTGGCGCTCAGCCGCGAAGGCAACCGGATCAGCGGTGAAATGATGTCGCCGCTTGCAAATTTCGGCCTGTCTGAAGCCGAAGGTGTCATCACCGATGCCGTGCGATCGGGTATTCCGGGCCTCGTGAGCCTGTCAGGCGGAAACTGCGTGTCTGACATGGCCCAGGCGGAGGTGGACCGGACCAGTGGCCATGCCGATGCCAAGATCGGCTATTCCTGGCGCTGCGCGGATGCGACGGCCGTCACAGCGGTTCGCTTCCTCGGTTTTGCAGCCTATCCGGGTTTCGAAACCATCGAGACGGTGTTTCTCGACGAAACGGGCCAGAAGGCGGGCAGATTGACCCCTTCCTCACCGGAACTGGCTCTGAAATAAGGGCCCATGTCTGAAACAGCAATTGATATAGACGGCCTGCGTTTCGCATGGCCGGGAGGACCTGCGATCCTCGATATTGCCAGCATGCGCGTGGAGGCGGGTGAGCGCGTTTTCCTGCGCGGGCCTTCCGGCTCAGGCAAGTCAACCCTTCTCGGTCTGATCGCCGGTGTGCTGGCTGCGCAGTCTGGCCATGTCAGGGTTCTGGGCAGCGACATGGCCTCGATGTCAGCTTCGCAGCGGGACAAGCATCGTGCGGCGAATATCGGGGTGATCTTCCAGCTGTTCAATCTCGTGCCGTACCTGTCGGTGATGGGGAATGTCCTGTTGCCTCTTCGGTTTTCGTCCGAGAGGCGCCGCAGGATCAGCGGCGATGTGCAAAGCGAGGCCGGGCGTTTGTTGGCGCGGCTCGGGCTGGACGATACTGAACTCATCGCGCGACGCGTTTCCGACCTTTCAGTCGGCCAGCAGCAGCGTGTGGCTGCCGCGCGGGCCCTTATCGGTGCACCGCCGTTGATAATCGCGGACGAGCCGACCTCAGCGCTAGACAGCGATGCAAGGGACCGGTTCATCGAGCTGCTTTCGGAGGAGGCCTCCCGCTCCGGCGCGTCCCTTCTGTTTGTCAGCCATGACATGGCTCTCGCGCATCATTTTGGCCGCACCTTTGACCTTACGGCGATCAACCGGGCCGGGGTGAGCGCATGACGGGCCTCCTCGGACTGGCCTGGCGAAGCCTGCTCAACCGGCGGGTCTCCGTGCTGCTATCAGTCATCGCTGTCGCCCTCTCGGTTGCCTTGTTCCTCGGAGTCGAGAAGACAAGGCAGGGCGCCCGGGAGGGGTTCGGCAACACGATTTCCGGAACGGACCTGATTGTCGGGGCCCCGACAGGAAGCGTGAACCTCTTGCTCTATACCGTCTTCCGGATGGGCAATGCGACGGCAGAGGTGTCCTGGAACACCTATCAGCAGATCGCTGCGCGCGATGATATCGCCTGGGCCGTTCCGCTTGCGCTCGGTGATAATCATCGGGGTTATCGCGTGGTCGGGACGACAGCGGAATACCTCGAGCGCTACCGCTATGGTGGCGGGCAGTCACTACGTGTGGCCGAGGGGGAATGGTTTGACGATCTCTTCGATGCCGTTATCGGCGCAGACGTGGCCCGTTCGCTGGGCTATGAGGTCGGAACGCCGCTCATTCTTAGCCATGGGCTCGGCGCGGCAGATTTCGGCATGGCCCATGATAACCGGCCTTTCCGTGTCTCCGGTGTCCTCGCGCCGACAGGCACACCCGTCGACCGGTCAGTGCATGTCTCGCTCGAGGCAATCACCGCCATCCATGTCGGCTGGGAATCCGGCGCGCCGAACCCGCTTGCGGATACGATCACCGAGGAGATGATCCGGACCTTCGATCTGACACCCCGGACTGTTACGGCGATCCTTGTCGGCCTCGAACGGCGCGGCACCATCCTGTCCACACGGCGCGCCATCAATACCAACCGCGGCGAACCGCTGATGGCGATCATTCCAGGCGAGGCGCTTGCCGAACTGTGGAGCGTCACCGCTGTCGCTGAGCGCGCATTGCTGGCCGTATCAACCTTCGTCATCATGGTTGGCCTTGTTTCGATCCTGACATCCATCCTGACCAGCCTGAACGAACGGCGGCGCGAAATGTCGATTTTGCGAGCGAATGGTGCCCGGCCGCAGCACATCTTCCTGCTCCTGGTTCTCGAAGCCGGACTGATCGGCTTTCTCGGAGCGCTTGCCGGCATTGTGGCCATTCACGTCTTGTTCTTTGCCCTGGGCCCCTATCTGCAGGCGCAGTATGGCGTTGCGTTCACCCTGACGGGATTGGCGGATCTTGACTTTATCGTCCTTGGCGCAGTGACTTTGGCCGCCCTTCTGGTAGGGATCCTGCCCGCGCTCGCCGCGATGCGGCGCTCCCTCGCAGATGGCCTCAGTATCCGGTTATAAAGATGCCCATCTGACGGAGACTGGCCCTTTTCACTGATTGCACCTATGTTGGACACCATGAAAACGATCATGATTTCATCATTCGCCGGTTTGAGTATAGCCCTTGGGCTTGCCGCGTGCGGCGCAGCCAGTGAGCCTGCCGCGACAGCGCAGCCTGTGATCAACCAGGCCCAGGTCACGCCGGGCACGCCCACCAGTACACGGGTTACCCAGACGGCCGCCGAACGCGCCGCCGCGCGGGAAGCTGCAGCGGCGCGGCGTGCGGAAGAGATGCGCCGGCGGGACGAGGAGCTGGCAGCGCGTGGCGTCACCCGACTCAGCTGGGAAGAACTCATGCCGCCGGGAGAAGAGGAACGTCTGGCCCAGATGTATCAGGCGCAGATGGCCATGCTGTATTCGCGCGGCGGGATTGCCGAGGGTTCGGCTGATGACGTCGCCATCCAGATCGGGACATTCAACACCGTTCCGGAACTCAACGGGAAAACGATCCGTATCCCGGGCTATACTGTCCCGTTTGATTTCGGGCCGAATGCGGAGATCCGCGAATTCCTGCTCGTTCCCTATTTCGGGGCCTGTCTCCATGCCCCGCCGCCGCCGCCGAACCAGACAGTGTTCGTGATCACGGACGAGCCGATCAAGATCCGTGATCTGGCCCAGGCTGTCTGGGTGGAAGGCACGATCTGGACCCAGATCCAGGAAAGCGAGCTTGCCGACGCGGCCTATACGATCCGCATGAGCGCCATCGAAGCCTACCAGTACTGAGGCCCGCAGGTTCGCCCAGGCGCAACCGTTGACACAAGCCCGGCCGGACGGGCTCTCCGAAGAAAAAGAAGGGCGGCCACTCAGCCGCCCCTCTTCACTCTACACGGTACTCTACTGATCCCCAGTAGCCATCAATTCGCTAACACGCGGTGAACACGTTCAGGCGGATCAGCGCTTGGCCAGAAGATTGCGGATTTCCTCCAGCAGGACTTCCTGACGCGGCGGCTCGGCCGGCGGCGCCGCGGCCTCTTCTTTCTTCAGCCGGTTCATCGCCTTGACGACAAAGAACAGGGCGAAAGCCATGATAACGAATGAGATGATGGCATTGATGAACTGGCCATAGGCCACTGCTGCCGCGCCTGCGTCGCGCGCTGCAGCGAGAGAGGCATATTCACCCTCGCCAATGACGAAGAAGAGCTGTGAGAAATCGATCCCACCCGTCAGCACACCGAGGACCGGCATGAAGATATCCCCGACAAGCGAAGAGACGATGGTTCCGAAGGCGCCGCCCAGAATGAACCCGACAGCCAAATCCACAAGATTGCCCTTAAGGGCGAATTCCTTGAATTCCTTCAGCATTATGACTTCTCCTATGTATCTGCGCGAATCGCTGCCACCAAAGGTGTCGATCAATTGCTGGAAACGTCAACCGGAGTCTTGGGCCGCGCGAAGACGCAGCGTGCTTATCGCTCTTCGGGATCGAAGCCGCCATTCACCCGCGCGCGGAGTTCCTTGCCGGCCTTGAAGAAGGGCACAGCCTTTTCGGGCACGCTGACAGCCTCTCCTGTGCGGGGGTTGCGCCCGTTGCGTGCGTCCCGCCTGCGAACCGAAAAGGCGCCGAATCCGCGAAGCTCGACCCGGTCCCCGCGCATCAGGGCGGCGGCAATTTCCTCGAGTATGACATTTACGAGGCGTTCAACATCCTCGTGCCGGAGATGCGGATGCCTTGCCGCAAGGGTATCGATGAGCTCCGACTTCAGCATGCCTTTGATATTAAACGCATTTGCGGCGGAGACGCTAGGCCCCCGCCGCGAAGTTTTTGGGCTTGATCAAAAGCTGCCCGAAAGCGTGACGCCCGTCAGGCGCCGTCGGCCATGGTGCTCGCCTGATCGCGCCAGCCATCCCGCTCGAACCGGCCCTGGAGACCGACTTCCGCATCAAGCGCGGCCGCCTGTTCATCATTCATCTGGGCAAGTTGCCAGAAGTGGAAGATGCCTGCGTCATTGAGCTTTTTCTCAAGGGCCGGTCCAACGCCCTTGATCGATTTGAGGTCATCCGCTGTCCCGGCCGGGGCAGAAAGCCTGCCCTGAGCATCAGCGCCCCCATCAGCACTGGAAGCCGTCTTGTCAGCGGCTTTCGGAGGAGCCGCTTTCGCCTCGGCTTTCCCCTTCGCTTTCCCGGCGCCGGACGAGGCCAAAGCCGCGCCGAGGATATCACCCAGCGAAGCGCCGGCATCGGCTGACCCATACTGAGCCACGGCTTCCGCTTCCTCCGCAATTTCCAGGGCCTTGATCGACAGAGAAACCCTGCGGCTTGAGCGGTCAAAACTCAGGACGCGGGCATCCACCTTGTCCCCGACGGCAAAGCGCTCGGGTCTTTGGTCTGCGCGGTCGCGTGACAGGTCGGACCGGCGAATGAAGGATTTTGCCGGCGGGCTGCCGAATTCGACTTCGATGCCGCCGCTCGTGATCTCGGTGACGACACAGGTCACGGTTGCTCCCCGCTTGACACCGGCCTCGCTTGCCGCTGCGACCGGCTCGCCGCCGAGTTGCTTGATGCCAAGGGAGATGCGCTCCTTCTCGATATCAACGTCCAGCACCTTGGCGCGGACGATGTCGCCCTTGCTGAAGGCTTCAATGGCCTGGTCGCCCGGCTTGTCCCAGGCGATATCGTTGATGTGGACCATGCCGTCGAGATCGGGGCCGAGTGCCACAAAGAGCCCGAACTCGGTTATGCCTCGCACCTCACCCTCGATCTCGGTGCCGGCCGGATGCTCCGCGAGGAAAGCGCTCCACGGATTGTCCATTGTCTGCTTCAGACCCAGCGAAATCCGGCGCTTCTCGCTGTCGACATCCAGGACTTCAACTTCGACCTCCTGAGAGGTCGAGAGGATTTTGCCTGGATGGACATTCTTCTTCGTCCAGCTCATCTCGGAGACATGGATAAGGCCTTCAACGCCGTCCTCCAGTTCAACGAAGGCCCCATAATCGGTAATGTTCGTGACCTGGCCCTTGAGCCGGCCCCCGATCGGATAGCGATCGCGGATATTGTCCCACGGGTCTGCACCCAGCTGCTTCATGCCCAGCGATATCCGCTGGGTGTCCGGGTTTATCTTGATGATCTGGACATTAACTTCCTGCCCGACCTCGACAACCTGACTCGGATGGTTGATCCGCTTATAGCTCATATCGGTCACGTGAAGCAGGCCGTCGATCCCGCCGAGATCGACGAAGGCGCCATAATCGGTGATGTTCTTGACAACGCCCTTGCGAATATCGCCTTCGGCCATGTCCGACACGATTTCGGCGCGCTGCTCTGCGCGGCTTTCCTCGAGAATGGCCCGGCGTGAGACGACCACATTGCCGCGGACGCGGTCGAGCTTGAGCATGGCGAAAGGTTGCACCTGACCCATGAGCGGGCCGACATCGCGTACAGGGCGGATATCCACCTGGCTGCCGGGCAGGAATGCGCTGACCCCGCCGAGGTCGACGGTAAATCCACCTTTGACCCGGCCGGAAATAGCGCCGTTGACCGGCTCATTATTGTTGAAACTTCTCTCGAGCTTGATCCACCGCTCTTCCCGGCGCGCCTTGTCGCGGCTCAGCACCGCTTCGCCGAGTGCGTTCTCGATCCGGTCCAGGTACACATCGACGATGTCCCCTGGCGCGGGCTGCTTGTCCTCGAGCGCGAATTCCTTGATTGCGATTCGGCCTTCAGTCTTGAGGCCGACATCAACGACGATGACGTCGTTTTCAATGCGCACAACATTGGCTGGGATGACCTGGCCTTCCTGCATGGCGCTGGCGGCCGCCGAGTTTTCGAAAAGCTCGGCAAAATCCTGGGTAGAGGGGTTGAACTTGTCAGTCATGGGATCTCCGGATTGGTAAACAGGACAGGCCGACGCCGCGGTATTGCCGCGCGGGTGCCGGGCAGGCCCGTGATGTATTGTGTCTGGCACCACCTGTTTGGATTTGAGCGGGCCCATGCCGGACCACACCCTTCAGGCGGACTTTCCTCGGCCGCGCGCGCCTTCGACAGCTGCGAGCGCCTTTTCCACAGCCGCGTCTATAGTGAGGCCGCTGGTATCAATCAAGATGGCATCTGAGGCAATTCTGGCGGGAGCGTCCTTGCGCCCCTGGTCGCGGGCGTCGCGGGCCCGAAGGGCAGACATGACATCCTCAAGCGTAACCGTCTCGCCTTGTGCGGCCAGTTCCTTCCAGCGCCGCTCGCTGCGCTCGGATATGTCAGCATCAATCCAGAGTTTCACATCAGCGTCAGGCGCGATGACCGTGCCGATATCGCGCCCGTCCAGCAGGGCCCCGCCCGGCTGTGTTGCAAAGGCGCGCTGGAGTTCGAACAGGGCCTGGCGTACCGAGGGGATCGCCGCGACTACGCTCGCGGCCATGCTGGCCTCGGCAGACCGGAGTTCAGCGTCCGTGAACTGCCCGAGATCAAGCGCGCGCGCGATGTCCGCGAGAGGGCCGGCAGCATCCAGGGGAACGCCCTGCCGCTTGGCGGCGACAGCAACCGCGCGGTACAACCGGCCTGTGTCCAGATGCGGCAGCTTGTAGTAAGCCGCGAGGCGCCGGGCGATGGTGCCCTTGCCGGAAGCCGTCGTGCCGTCGATTGCGATGATCATCGCAGCGGGGAGTGGGCGAGCCGGCAACGGGTGTCAAGCCGGGCCGCGCGGGCGCATGCCGATCAGCGCGGCGCCATCCGGATAGCCCCGTCCAGCCTCAGGCACTGCCCGTTGAAATAGGTATTGCGCGCCAGTTCCATCGCGAGCGAAGCAAACTCTTCCGGCTTGCCCAGCCGTTTCGGGAAGGGGACCGAGGCCGCGAGTGAGTCCAGCACTTTCTGCGGAGCACGCAGCATGAGGGGTGTGGCGAAGATGCCGGGCATGATCGAATTCACGCGGATGCCTAGGTCCATCAGGTCTCGGGCCAGCGGCAGCACGAGCCCGTTCACCCCGGCCTTGGCCGATCCGTAAACGACCTGTCCGATCTGGGCGTCCTGCGCAGCGACCGAGGCTGTGAGGATGATCGCGCCTCGCTCCCCATCTTCCAGTTCTCGCAGGGACGCCATCCCGAGTGCCGAGAGCGAAGCGACACGGTAGGATGCCACCAGAACGCCGTTCACGCCGAAGGCATAATCTTCCGTAGTGAGACGTTTGTAACGCGCATTTTCCTTGTCCCAGGAGAGCGTCTTGCCGCCCTTCGATGTCATTGCGCAATGAACGGTAACCCGTTCCTGGCCGTGGGCAGCACGCGCCTTTGCGAAACCTGCAACGCATGAGTCCTCATCCAGGATGTTCACATTGCAGAAAAGCGCGCCAATCTCCTTGGCGACGGCCTCACCCTGATCGGCATTGATATCAAAAATCGCGACTTTCGCTCCCGCGGCCGCCAGCGCCTCTGCTGTGGCCCGGCCGAGTCCGGACGCCCCCCCGGTCACGATGGCGGCTGTGTCTTGCGTGATGTGCATTGATGTCTCCCCGGTCTCTTACTTTTTCGCCAGCATGAAGGGCCTGCGGGAAGGCCTTCGTCAATTTCTGCCGCGGGGTCGGCATCACCCTGCGTCAAGATGGACAGGCCGGTTCATGCCGCCTCGATTGAGGCGCCAAGGGTGTGCATGTGGCTCATGAACTCCGGATAGCTCGTGCCGATCATGCTCACATCGTCGACGCTCACCGGTTTCTGCGCTGCGGTGCCCATCACCAGCGCGCTCATGGCAATGCGGTGATCATGGCGGGTCTCGACAAGACCGCCTCCGGGGGGAGGCCCGCCGCAACCGGAAATCACAAACCCGTCGGGTGTCTCCTCAACCTCCACCCCGTTGACACGCAGCATGGCCACGATTGCGCTGATCCGGTCGCTTTCCTTCACGCGCAACTCTTCCGCGCCTGTGACCTTGGTCTCGCCCTGCGCGAAGGCCGCCATCACGGCGAGGATCGGAAACTCGTCGATCATGGCCGGCACGAGGCCCTCCGGCACTGCAATGCCTCTGAGGCTGCCGGATCCGGCCTCGAGATCGATCAGCCGCTCGCCTGCCGCATCGCCCCGCTCCTCGGCGCCAAGCCTGGCTCCCATCAGGCTCACCGCGTCATAGAAGCCGGAACGGGTCGGATTTGACATAACGCCTTCAGCCAGGACGCCCCCGTCCGGGGAAATGATCCCTGCAGCGATCAGGAAGGCGGCCGAAGACGGGTCGCCCGGTATGGCCGTCTCAATGGCGCGCAGGGACTGGCCACCCTGGAGCGAAATTTCGGATGTTCCATCAGGATTGCGCCGATAGCTCAATTCCGCATCGAAGCCCCGGAGCATGCGCTCGCTATGGTCGCGTGTCGGCCGCGCTTCGACGATCGTGGTCGTACCCTCTGCGGCAAGGCCCGCAAGGAGCACCGCCGACTTCACCTGGGCGCTGGCCTGGGGCGGGGCATAGCGTATCCCCCTCAGCTTCTGTGTTCCGTATATCGTGAATGGGAGACGGCCATCAGGGCCAGCGGTATCCTGTAAGCCCATAAGCCGAAGAGGCGTCAGGACGCGGTTCATCGGCCGGCTGAGCAGCGAAGCATCGCCGGTCAGCTCTGCCGTCACGGGATGGCCGGCCATCACGCCCATTATCAGGCGCGATCCGGTTCCGGAATTTCCGAAATCGATAGGGCCTGCCGGCGAGCTGAGGCCGCGTGAACCCGTGCCCTCTACTTTCCAGGCGCCGCTGCCCGTACGCCTTACACCGGCGCCCAGCGCAGCCATTGCAGCCCCGGTGCGAAGGACATCCTCTCCTTCAAGAAGCCCGGTGAAATGGCTCGTCCCGCTGGCCAGGCCGCCCAGCATCAGAGCCCGGTGACTGCATGACTTGTCACCGGGAGCCCGTATCCGGCCGGCGATTCGCTTCACGGGATGGCTTGTCCAGACCATGGCAGACCTGCCGGGAAAATTATACGGAATCGGGGCTTTGACAGCGCCCGGCGTTCGTGGCAAGCGCCGCGCCTATCATAGCGCCGGCCCGGCCATGGCGCTGCAATGACAGGAGTCGGAAGCGTGGCGAAAGACAAACTCGGAACCAAACAGGTCTGTCCGTCCTGCGAGGCGCGTTTTTACGATCTCAACAAGCGCCCGGCCGTTTGCCCCAAATGCGGTGAGGTTTTCGATCCGGAAGACGAGGTCATTCGCACGACGATCACGAAAGTGAAGGCAAAAGCGGCCCGTGCGGCGGTCAAATCCGCGGATGAGGACGAGGACGAAGTCGAGGAAGAGGATACGGCTGTCACCACAGACGAAGACGAAGGCCAGGCTGGTGACGAGGAGTCCGATGAGGACGAGGTCGATGCGAAAGAGCTTGGCTCCGATGATGACGACGTCATTCTCGACGATTCAGAAGAGGATGAGGAGGAGACGCCAGCCGGGAAAGTTCCCAGCGGTTTCACTGAAGAAGGCGTTGAAGACGAGGAAGATGACGAGATCCTGATCTCCGGCGACGAAGAGGAAGAGTTCGAGATCGACGAGGAGGAGGCCGATGACGGCCTTGTCATCGATGAGGATGAAGACGAGCCTGACGAGGATGAACGGTGAGGAATTAGGCTTGAAAGCCGCAGACCGCCCGTCTAATCGGTTTTGACCAGCCGGAATGGGGCCATAGCTCAGTTGGGAGAGCGCTTGCATGGCATGCAAGAGGTCAGGGGTTCGACTCCCCTTGGCTCCACCACGCGTAAACCATTGATTTTACTGTGTAATTTTTTCCATATTTTCAGGGTGGCGACGTGTTTTCCGTCTAGCCGATTGTTTTTAAATGCATATTTCGGTTCAAGTTCCCTCTGGTGTTGTTTGAAGTAACCAAATTTTATAGCGCAGGAGATATAAGCAAATTTCAATATGAATGAAGTTGAATTAGAGAAGTACCTTCTGGATCTGGAAGGATGGGACATAACGCGAGAGCAGAAACTGGCGTTTCTGGCGCAGTTATCCAGAGTAATGAGGCATTTTGCAGAATCTGCATTTGCCAACGACCTTCCAAAGAGCAAAGAAGAAGATTGCCGGGACATGGCTGCGTAGCTGGCAAAGCCGCACCTCCTGATTTTTCCATCGCAAATCGGGTAAAATCGGGTATAATTGGGCATGGAATCGGGCATTGACCAATGAGGGAGCCTGTTCTCTCCCTCACCCCGGATGTTGTGAAACTCATCGCCGAGATCGATGAGTTCAAAGGCCGTTGGGAAGCGCTCAAGACGCTCTCCCCCGAGCGCCTGGGCGCCCTGCGGAAAGTCGCCACCATTGAAAGCGTCGGTTCGTCGACCCGTATCGAGGGCGCGAAGCTCACGGACGCCGAGGTTGAGGCGTTGCTCTCCAACCTCAAGACCACGTCTTTTCTCACGCGCGACGAGCAGGAGGTCGCGGGCTACGCGGAAGCGATGGATCTCGTCTTCGAGGCGCATGCCGACATGCGCGTCACCGAAAACCACATCCGCCAGCTCCACCAGGTTCTGCTTCGCCACTCGACGAAGGACGAGCGCCATCGCGGCGCTTACAAAACCCTTCCCAACAACGTCGCCGCGTTCGATGCGGATGGACGCGAAATCGGCATCATCTTCGAGACGGCGACGCCCTTTGAAACGCCGCGCGCGATGGAAGAGCTTGTCGCCTGGACGAACAAGGCGATCGCCGAAGAAACCGACCACCCGCTGTTGATCATTGCGGTGTTCGTCGTCGTGTTTCTGGCCATCCATCCTTTTCAGGACGGGAATGGACGCCTCTCGCGCGTGCTCACAACGCTTCTTCTGCTTCGGGCCGGATATCTCTACGTTACCTATGCCTCGCTTGAGAGCGTCATCGAGGCGAACAAGGAACTCTATTACAAGGCTCTCCGCCGGACGCAGACGACCCTGAGAGGGGACACGCCAGACTGGCTTCCATGGATCGGGTTTTTCCTGCGGGCTCTGAAGAAGCAAAAAGACACGCTCGCCTTCCGCATCGAGAAGGAGCGCGTCACCGGCGGCGAGGATGACGCCAGTCTGCCCGAACTCTCCGCGCGCATCATCGCGCTGTTGCGGGAACACGGTCGCCAGACGGTCGCGCAACTCGCACAGGCAACCGGCGCCAATCGCAACACCCTCAAGGTTCGCTTGCGCGAGCTTGTCGGATCGGGCCGCATCAAGCGGCACGGCAAAGCCAGGGCAACCTGGTATTCGCTGTAAAGTCAGGGATTGGGGTTCCGGCGTCATGGCGTCGGCCCCGCCGGTCGTTTATGCTGTTCGAGGAAGCGATTCCATTCTTCGAGCGTTTCCAGGACTTGGTTCGAAGTTTCTTCGCCCAAGTCCACCAGTTTTCTCGTCTTGCGGAGAAACGGCCGGCCCAACCGCAGCGTTCTGTAGCCCTGAGAGCGGTGTTTCCAAGCATTTCGGGCAGAGTTCGGGCACTTGCTCAGATTGTGAGCACTAGGCGCCTTAACACGGGGCTGTGAAGCCCCGGCACAAGATTGCCGCATTACCTCGCTTGAACCCGCCACAAATCGGGCCAATCTCCTATATGCTAGGCCAAGTCGCACCTTGGCGCTGCTAGCGGACAGCCTCCTTGAGGAGGCGGAAAGGAGAAGACCAATGCCGGGTATGCTGAAAACAGATGCGCTAGAAGGCGAAAGCTTCGTCTATATCCGTCACCTTGACCCGGCCGAGGCACGCGGTCTCCTTCCGCCGGACGCTCTTCTGGATGTTGATAATCCGGAGGACCTGTTCATGCTGATATCGGCCGAAGGCCAGCATCTAGCCATTGTTGAGGGCCGGGACGCTGCTTTCGCAGCGGCTCTCGCTCATGATCTGAGGCCCCTCAGCGTTCACTGATCCATACGCGTCAGGTCTTGCAGCCGCCCCGGATGTGATATGATCTTCGTGTCATAACATAACGGGGAGGACGCAAATGCGCATTACTCAGGGTCTCGTGGCCGTTCTGCTGCCATTAGCGGGAGGGCTTCTGGCGGGCTGCTCGCCTGCGATAACACCGCAAAGCGCTCCGCCGGACGGCGCGCTGCCCCCGCCCCTCGCGGCCGAGGGTGATTTCGGAGCCACATTGCAGGCCGCCCTGATCTCCGCACAGCCCGGCGAGACGATTGTGATGCCCGAAGGCGTCTTCAGCCTTCGCGGCGGGCTTTCTCTTGATGTCGAGGGTGTAACCCTCAGGGGAGCCGGCCAGAACCGGACGATCCTCGATTTCTCCGGACAGGAAGGCGGCGGGGAGGGGCTTCTCGTAACATCGGACGATGTGACGCTGATGGACTTTGCCGTCAGGGACGCGAAAGGCGACGGCATCAAATCCAAAGGGGCTGACCGGATCATCTACCGTTACCTGACTGTGGAGTGGACCGGCGAGCCGAGGGAGACCAATGGCGCCTACGGCATCTACCCGGTTGAGTCGCGGGATGTTCTGGTGGAAAACGTGACCGTCCGGGGTGCATCTGATGCCGGCATCTATGTCGGCCAGTCAGAAAACATCATCGTGCGTAATTCCGTGGTCGAATATAATGTTGCGGGGATCGAGATAGAGAACTCGCGGCATGCCGATGTCTACGGCAACATCGCGCGTCACAATACGGGAGGCATCCTCGTCTTTGATCTTCCGGATCTGCCGGTCGGAGACGGGCATTCAACCCGGATTTTCGACAACCAGATCATCGAGAACAACACACGCAACTTCGCGCCCGAGGGCAACATCGTTGCCAGCGTGCCCTCAGGCACGGGTGTTATCGTGCTCGCCAACCGCAATGTGCATGTCTTTGATAATACGTTTGCGGATAATCGATCTGCCCATGTCCTGCTGATGTCTTATGGCCTTCCGTTCACGGACCCCAACTACAACCCACTCCCTCGCGATATAGTTGTCAGGGCGAACCGTTTTTCCGGAGGCGGCACGAATCCGCAGGGTGACCTCGCGCCGCTTGCGGCGGCCTTGGGCGGCACGTTCCCGCCCATCGTGACTGATGGCGTGACGCAGTGGCCGGGGTCCGCCGCCCAGACCGTCAATCTTGTCATCGACGAAGTGCCGGAGACGGGTTTTCTCAGCCTTGGCCTCGGTCAGTATCCGGTCGATCCCGCGCGCATGACACCGTCAAGGGATCGGCCAGCCGCAACACCCGTCGAGGCGCCGCCGGCCGTCGTTCTGTCGCATGTGGCCCCTTAGGCCTCTCGCAGACCTCTGTGCTGCGGCAGCCCTAGGCTGCCTCCTGATAGTCGCTTCGTGCAGCGAAGGGGCGCAGCAAACGCCCGTCAAGGCCGGACCGGACCTGCAGCGCCTGCTTGCGGACAGCCCGGCGCCCCGGCTGTCCGATTACGGCCTTTTTGAAGATGTCGCCGCGCATGTCCCGGCCAGGGGTGTGATACCCTATGATCTGGTCAACAGCCTGTTTTCCGATCATGCAGCCAAGCATCGCTTCGTCTTTGTTCCCGAAGGGCGCGCCGCAGCCTATTCCGAGGACCGCATTTTCGCCTTTCCGGTCGGCACTGTCCTGGTCAAGACGTTCAGTTTCGCCCCGGATATGCGCGAGCCCGGTGACGGGTCATATTTCGTGGAAACCCGGCTTCTAATCCGAAAGCAGGACGCCTGGGCGGCCTATCCTTATATCTGGACCGAAGATGGGCAGGATGCCGTCTACAGCCCTGTAGGGGGGCGGCGAATAGTGGAGACAGTCAGCCCGCAGGGGCTGGCGCTCAGCCTTGATTATCACATTCCCAACCAGAACCAGTGCAAGACCTGCCACCAGTCTGGACGCGATATCGAGCCGATAGGGCCGAAGGCCCGGGATCTGAACCATATCGGACCGCGCGGCGTGAACCAGCTGGAGGATTGGTCTGCTATAGGCATGCTGAGCGGATTGCCGGGCTCGCCCCCGGCCGCGCCCGCGATTCAGGATCTTGACCTTGCCATTGGGGACAGGGCCCGCGCCTGGCTGGATATCAATTGTGCGCATTGTCACAAGCCGGACGGATCGGCCTCGAATTCCGGCTTGTGGCTGGATGCTGGCGTGACCGAGCCGATCCGGATCGGTATCGGCAAGCGGCCTGTCGCCGCGGGGCGGGGGTCAGGGGGGCTGTTTGAGGTCATCGTTCCGGGCCGGCCGGAGGAATCGATCCTGTATTACCGTCTGGCGGCCAGCGAGCCTGGCGTCCGCATGCCGGATATCGGGCGGAGCGTTGAAGATCCGGAGGGGTTGGCTCTCATACGCGATTGGATTGCGAGCCTCGATCCCTGAGCGCCGGATCATTTGCCCTTAACCAGCGCCATGCTAGAGGCCGTGAATGAGTGCGATATCACTTCACCGGGGGGATCTGCCAAGAGGCCTCAGCCTTGGGCCGGTCGTTGCCGTCGATACGGAAGCGATGGGTCTCAATCCCGCGAGGGACAGTCTGACCCTCGTGCAGCTGTCAGCTGGAGATGGCACGGCGCATCTCGTGCAGCTTGGTCGCGATTATGACTGCCCCAACCTGAAGGCCCTGCTGACGGACACGGCGGTCCTCAAGCTTTTTCATTTCGCCCGTTTTGACATCGCCATGATGCAGCGCTGGCTCGGAATCGACTGTACGCCCGTATGGTGCACCAAGATCGCCTCCCGATTGGCCCGCACCTACACCGACAAGCACGGCCTCAAGGATGTCGCCCGTGAGATCGCCGGCATCGATCTGTCAAAGGCGCAGCAAAGCTCCGACTGGGGCGCACCCGAGCTGAGCGAGGCACAGCTACAGTATGCGGCCAGCGATGTCCTGCATCTGCATGTCATCAAAGCGGGTCTGGAAAGTATCCTGAGACGGGAAGGGCGCCTTGAGCTGGCTGAGGCCTGTTTCGCCTTTCTTCCGGTCCGGGCCCGGCTCGATCTGAACGGATGGGGCGCAGAGGACATCTTCGCTCATAGCTGAAGACCTGCTGCCGGCGCTTTAACCCCGGCAGCGGAGGGGCTAGTGTCTTTTGGCTCATCACAGAAAGCCTCATCCGGCACACAATCATGGACACGGTCCACGCCACAGATATCACCCAGCTCTGGGCGCCTGCGCGGCAACTGACGCTGGCCCAGGCGCGCAGGCGCTCGTTCCGGGTGAAGTGGATCCGCTACGGTTTCGTGGCCGCTGCCGCAGCATCTATCGGCCTGTTTTCCGGATATATCTTGCGCACTGCGATCACGCAGGATGCGCGCCCGCTCTATCTCGATGAGAGCGAGGCCATCACTATGATCAATCCTCGCTTCACGGGTCGCGACGCGTCTGGCGCAATCTTCACGATCACGGCGGAGGCTGCAAAGCGGCGCCGGACTCGCGACGATGCCATCGACCTCGTTTCGCCGGTCCTGCGCGATGGCAATGGCTCGGAAGTCAGCGCCCCAACCGGTTTTTACGATCGTGGCGCCGGGGTCCTCGAACTTTATCAGGACGTCCGGATCAGCGACAGCGCCGGCTATCGCTTTCAGTCTGAAGGTGCACGCGTTTACACCGGCGAGAACCGTATCGAAGGCCTCGCGCCGCTTATTGGTTCGGGACCGCTTGGAGATATCGAAGCGGAGTCCTATGAAATCCTGGATGGTGGAAATCGGGTTGTCTTCAAGGGCCGGGTCCGCACAGTGATCCACCCTGAAGTTCCTGTCGCAACGGAGAACATGCAAGATGAACTGCCGGATGCTCCTTAACGGGTTGGTGGCATCACTGTCGCTCGGCCTGTTTGCCGTACCCGCCGCGGCGCAGATATCGTCGGAGGGCGGCCCAATCTATGTCGATTCCGCCCGTACCGAGAGCCTGGAGCGTGAACGCATGGTGCTGCTCATTGGCGACGTCGACATCCAGCAGGGTAACGCCCGGCTGCGTGCGGACCGCGTTACCTTGCGGTTTTCGCCCCGGGCGAACAATACCAGCGCGATGGGCGGCAGTTTCGGCCAGATCGAGTCAATGCTGGCCGAGGGGAATGTCTACTATATCACCCCGGAACTGCGCGCACGGGGTGATCGCGGCGAGTATGAACTTGCAACTGATACGATCACCATGACCGGAAACGTGGCGCTGCTGCGCGACAGGGATGTGGCCGAAGGCGAAACCCTGCGGCTTGAAGTAGCGCGCAGGCGGACGACCCTGGAAGGGGGAAGCGGACGAACGCGGATGGTCATCGATCCATCAGATCAACAGAGCGACACCCCTTAAATTGCGTAAAAGCCATCAAGCTCATCTTAAGCATGTCCAGCTAGAAAACTGTAATGGGCTGAGCCATCAGAGGCAAAGGGACGGGACCAATCCATGAGTGAGGCAACCGAGGGGCTCGTCGTCAGCCATCTGGCCAAATCATTTGGCGGCCGGCAGGTCGTCCGTGACGTCTCGCTCAGCCTCGGGCGAGGTGAAGTCGTCGGCCTCCTCGGGCCGAATGGCGCGGGAAAGACAACCTGCTTCTACATGATCATGGGCCTGATCGGCGCAGATTCGGGCGCCATCACCATTGACGGGGAAGAGGTTACCCGGCTGCCGATGTATCAGCGTGCGCGGCTCGGCGTCGGCTATCTGCCGCAGGAAGCCTCGATATTCCGTGGCATGACGGTCGAAGAAAACGTCATGGCAGTTGTCGAGCTGATCGAGAGGGATCGCGCCGCACGTGTGGCTCAGGTCGACAATCTCCTCAAGGAGCTGCATGTCGATCATCTCCGGGATCAGGCCGCCACATCACTTTCAGGCGGGGAACGCCGGCGGGTCGAGATCGCCCGCGCGCTGGCCTCGCGCCCGAGTTTCATGCTGCTGGACGAACCCTTCACCGGTATCGACCCTCTTGCGGTTTCCGATATTTCGGACCTTGTACGGTTTCTGCGCCAGCGTGGGCTTGGCGTCCTGATTACCGACCACCAGGTTCGCGAGACGCTGCAGATCGTCGACCGCGCCTATGTGATGTATGACGGGGCTGTTCTGTTCTCCGGAACCCCGCAAAGTGTCCTTAAGAATGAGGATGTCCGCAGGGTCTACCTCGGCGAGCAGTTTGCGGCATAGGGGCAGGGCGCGGCGTGGGTCTGAAACAGTCTCTCGACATGCGCCAGGGCCAGTCCCTGGTGATGACGCCGCAGCTTCAGCAGGCGATCAAGCTGCTGCAGCTTTCAAATCAGGAGCTCGCGGAATTTGTCGAGGCCGAGATTGAGCGCAATCCGCTCCTTCAGAAACCCGAGGAAGAGGCCGGAGGGGAAGCAGGCGAACCCCAGCGCCGCGAGCAACTCGCGCTTGATGACCGTTCGGGTCTCGGTGAGGCGCAGGAGCAGCTCGATGCACCTCGCGAAGATGTATTCGAGCAAGGCACAGGCTCGGATGCCGCTGTTCCAGCCGACATGTCTTCCGGGCCGTCCGCCAAGACCGATTGGTCAACCGCCGGCCGGGGAGGATTCACGGAGGATTACGACGCTGCAGCCAACGTCTCCGGCAATGTTTCGCTGCAGGGCCATCTTCATGCGCAACTCGCAATGTCGGGCTTGTCCGCGGCAGACCAGCTGATCGGCGCCCGGCTGATCGATGAAACCGATGAGTCAGGCTATCTCCATACGCCGCTGGTTGAGATCGCGGCCGCCCTTGGGGCCGATATCGCCAATGTTGAAGCGGTCCTGCGCGTCTGCCAGGGCTTTGATCCAACCGGTGTGATGGCGCGGTCTATTTCCGAGTGCCTGTCGTTGCAGTTGCGCGAGCGCGGACGTCTTGATCCGGCCATGCAGGCGATGGTTGAGAACCTGGATCTCGTTGCCAAGCTGGATCTTCGCGCCCTGTCGGATATCTGCGGTGTTGACCGCGCAGACATTCAGGACATGCTGCTTGAGCTGCGGCAGCTTTCGCCGAAGCCGGGGGGGGGATTCTCAAGCGAAGCGGCTGTGGCCGTTGCCCCGGATGTTTTCGTCCGTGAGCTGCCGAATGGTATGTTTGCGGTCGAGTTGAACGCTGAGACCCTGCCCAGGGTGCTGATGGATAAGGCCTATTATGCCGAGGTCTCGGCCCTGCCGATGCGCGAGCGTGAGCGCGAGTTCATCTCTGAATGTGCGGCCTCCGCCAGCTGGCTGATCAAGTCGCTTGACCAGCGCGCCCGCACGATCCTGAAAGTCGCAAGCGAGATCGTGCGCCAGCAGGATGGTTTTTTCGCCCATGGCGTGGCGCATCTGCGGCCCCTGAACCTCAAGCAGGTTGCCGATGCCATTGAGATGCACGAGTCAACTGTCTCGCGCGTAACGACAAACAAATACATGGCGACGCCGCGCGGGCTGTTCGAGTTCAAATATTTCTTCTCCGCTGCGATACCGGCAACCGGCGGAGGCGAGGCGCATTCTGCTGAAGCCGTTCGTCACCGGATCAAGCAGCTGATCGAGGATGAATCGCCCGAAGACGTGCTGTCCGACGATCAGATCGTCGAAATCCTGACCGGCTTCGGCATCGATATCGCGCGCCGGACCGTCGCGAAATATCGCGAGAGCCTGAATATTCCTTCGAGTGTCCAGCGCCGGCGTATCGTGCGGGCCGGCTGAGCCAGCGTCTCAATCCGTCTCAATTCGGCGGGCGGGCACAGGCAGTGTGCAGATATCGAGAACAGCTGGGCCGGGCGAGATGAAAGCCGGATAGCGGGAATAATCCCGGCGCGATTCTTTCAGGGCTTCCCACTCCTCCCCCGGCACGGCCATGACCTCAAAGGCGGGGCGATTCGCCTCGGGGAGATCGGCGGCGATCCTGGCAGACGTGACGGCGTTGCCGCCCAGACGGCTAAGGCGGAACTGGCGCATCTGGTAGGCAAGCTCAGGGTCTTCTCCATACAGCGCTTCGGTTTCTTCCGGGGTCGTAGGGTCGACGCGCGGCAGACGATGGATGTGTTCCATCCCATCAATCACGCGCCCGAAAATCACATAATTCCGGTCAAGGTAGCGGCGCGGCTGGAGAGGGATGAAGATCTCGGTTGAGCCGGATGCGGGATCGGTATCCCGGGCCATGCCGAGGGCGCCAGGGCAGTTCAGCAGCCATTCCGTGTCCTCCTCACGCCCCACTGCGAAGCCGAGCCGGTGTCCGGCCTCCGGGGCGAACAGGTCGGCATTGCCGAGCGGCGCAAAGCCGTCGGGGCTTGCCTCACGCTCGGCCTCGAAAGGCAGGGTGGGCCAGTCGCCGATTTCCGCTTCAAATTCGCCGCCCGCCTGGGCCACATGCCCTTCGACTACGCGGTAAAAGTATTTTCCATCATAGAAGCCCGCTCGGATAGCCGCACGTAGTTGTGCGGCGTGCGCGGGCGCAGCCTCAGGGAAGAGCTCAATGGCGGCCGGTCCGCTCGGTAGCTCCATCAGGATGAGGTTTTCCGGATCGACCCGGCGCCAGCTTTCCTCGTCCGCATAGGCCAGCAGGCCCGTTCCACTAGCCCCGAGCACGGCCATCAGGGCGATCAGCATACGCGGCATCAGGCTATCCTTTCCAAGACAGGGCGATACTGCTATCGCGCCCCGCCATGTATCAGATCACAGCCAAAGGGCCAAAAGCATCGATTGAGTCGGTCTGGAACGCGCTCGCCTGGGCCGACCCCTCGCCGGCCGAGGCTGTTGATGCCCGGGAGGAATCGCGCGGGCTGTGGCGGCTCGATGCCTATGCCGAGACAGAAAAGGACGCCGCGATGTGCGCGTCCATTATCGACTGGATCGCCCCGGACCTTGTCGCCCGGTGGGAAGCTGTTGTGGAGCGGGACTGGGTGAGTCTTTCGCTCGAAGGCCTGCCGCCCGTAGAGGCCGGGCCTTTCATCGTGGCTGGGAGCCATGCCATTGCGGCGGCTTCTCCGGGGAAGACCGCTATCCTGATCGAGGCTGGCCCGGCCTTCGGGACAGGTCATCACGGCACGACACTGGGATGCCTCCTGGCGCTTGCGCAGCGCCGGCGGCGGGCAAGGCCCAGCCGCGTGCTGGATCTCGGCACAGGCTCTGGCGTACTCGCCATCGCTGCCCTGAAGGCCGGGGCGGGGTGCGCCTATGGCACGGACACTGATGCTGAAAGCGTTCGTATTGCCCGCGAGAATGGCCGCAAGAACGGCGTAAGCCGGTTTTTTGTTTCACGTACGCGCAGTGCGAATGCAGCGACAATCCGGCGGGCTGGGCCTTATGACCTCATCTTCGCCAATATCCTGATGCGGCCGCTGATCGGGCTGGCGCCCGATATCGTGCGACTGGCCGCGCCGGACGCCGGGATCATTCTATCCGGCCTGCTCCATCATCAGGCAGGCCCCGTCCGTGCGGCTTATGCTGCCAGAGGCCTTGTCCTCCGGCAGCATTTGAAGCGCGATGGCTGGTCAACGCTGGTGTTTGAAAAGCAGGGTCAGACGTTGCGGGCCGCGCGGCGGTCCCAACGGGCATAGCGCCGGGCCAGCAGGCTGTTGCGAGCGATGGCGGGCGCTGCCTTTGCCGGGCCCGTGGGGACAGCAGGATTGACGCTGATTTCATTGACCATTTGTGGGCGGTTGACGCTTTCAATGATCATGTCGCCAACCGGGTCGCGATTGATTTCGGTTTTCATGTTAACACCTTGTTTACTCATGTTCTGCTGCGGCGCAGCAAATTCCGTATGCCGCATATATAGGCGGGATGTTTAAAGTTTCAGTATGGCTGAAGGGAAATCGCTATGATTTTCTGCATAGCTATATTGCAGCTTTTCCAGGCCCTTCAGAGTGATTAGGTTCAGTCCATGAGACAGACATTCGACATTCGCGGCGGCCCTCAGGATGGGCGGGCGCATCTTCCGCTACTGCGTCATCAGCTCAAGGAGATGGGGCTCGATGGCCTTTACGTCCCGCATGATGATGAATACCAGAACGAGTATCTCCCGGACGCGAATGAACGCCTGGCCTGGGCCACCGGCTTCACCGGCTCGTTCGGCTCGGCTTTCGTGTTCGAGACGCGCGCGGTCTTGTTTGCGGATGGCCGTTACACGCTCCAGGCGGCCGACCAGACGGATCCCGACCTGTTCGAGATTGCGGGGGTGCCGGATCCCGGCCCGTTTGGCTGGCTCGCCCAGCAGAAGCTGCTGGGCTACAAGATTGGTTACGATCCGCGCCTGATGAGCCCGAATGAGGTGGCCGCGCTGGCCAAGGCCGCCAGCAAGGCCGAAGCTGAGATCGTTGCTGTTGATCGCAATCCGATCGACCTGGCCTGGAAGGACCGGCCGGCCCAGCCATCTGCGCCGGCCGTTCCGCATCCGCTGAAATATGCCGGTGTTGCCCATGAGGAGAAACGCCGCGCCATCGCAGAAGCACTTGTGAAGAGCGGCGCTCATGCGGCCGTCCTGACCTCTCCGGCATCGATTGCCTGGGCCTTCAACATCCGCGGCGGCGATGTGATGTGCACGCCGCTCCCGCTTGGCCGGGCGATCCTTCATACGGATGGCACGGCCGACCTGTTTCTCGACGATGTGAAGGTCAGCCCGGCCCTGCGGCGCCATCTCGGCAACACGGTCACGCTCCATCCGCTGTCGCGTCTTGAAGAGGGCCTGGCCAATCTGCGTGGCAAGACGGTCAGCCTTGATCCCGATCAGGCTTCGGCATGGTTTTTCGAGGCGCTTGAAACGGCTGGAGCGAACCTTCTTCGCCAGCGCGACCCGGTCGCCCTGCCGCGGGCCTGCAAGAATGAAACGGAAATCAAGGGCACGAAGGCCGCGCATCTGCGCGATGGCGTAGCGCTGACGCGTTTCCTGCACTGGCTCGATACCGAGGCGCAATCCGGAGACGTTACGGAGATCGAGGCTGTCGAAAAGCTAGAGACTTACCGTGAAGATCTCGGCACGCTTGCGGATCTTTCTTTCCCCACGATTTCCGGGGCGGGCCCGAATGGCGCGCTTCCGCATTACCGGGTTTCGACCGCTTCCAACCGGCCGCTCGCACCTGGGTCATTGTTCCTCGTTGATAGCGGAGGCCAGTATCCCGACGGGACCACAGATGTGACGCGCACCGTGCCGATCGGTGAGCCCACAGAGGCCATGCGCCGTCATTTCACGCTCGTGCTTAAAGGGCATATCGCCCTCGCGCGCGTGCGCTTCCCGGCCGGGACAACCGGTACGCATCTCGATACGCTGGCGCGCCATGCCCTGTGGCAGGCGGGGTTGGACTACCAGCATGGCACAGGACACGGGGTCGGCGTCTATCTCGGGGTCCATGAAGGCCCTCAACGTATTTCCAAGGCCATGAGCCCGGTTGAGCTCCTGCCCGGCATGATCGTTTCCAATGAGCCCGGCTATTACCGGGAGGGCGAGTACGGAATCCGTATCGAGAACCTGCAATACGTCACGCCGGCAGAGGATATTCCGGACGGGGATATCCCGATGCATGGCTTTGAATGCCTTACCTTCGCGCCGATCCACCGCGGGCTGATTGATGTCCGCCTTCTGACCAAGGAGGAACGCGCCTGGATCAATGCCTATCACAAAAGCGTCTGGAAATTGATCGGGCGCAAGCTCAGTGGAGAAGCGAAAG
>DAIRTA010000009.1:0-28172 GCA_036804125.1 Hyphomonas sp. | reverse complement strand
CGGTGCGGCCTGTTGGCCCGCGAGGGGCCACGGTGCGGGCGCTCGGGCGGATTGACCGGGCTGTCCACGATGACCATGCCGCCAAAACGCGTGCCATGCTCAGCCCCGGTGACCAACGTGACAAACCCGCCAAAGGAATGGGCCACGATAACCGGCGCTCGCTCGCCATCGAAGAGGCCCGCATGCTCGGCCACGGCAACCTGCTCGGCTGAGAACAGGGCCATGTCATAGCCATCACGCCAGGCGCTCTCGCCCATGCCGCTGAAGGTCAGCGCGGCCACGTTGTAGTGAGCGGCGAAATACGGCGCGATGAAATCCCACCAATGGGCATGGGCGCCGTTGCCATGCACGAGCAGGAGCCCCGGCGTTCCGCGCCGGCCCCAGCGCTGATAAGAAACCGCCGCGCCCTGAACCTGAACGGTATGGGTTTCATAGGGAACGCCAACGGCCTGCCTGAACCAGTCAGGCGCCGGGGGGATCGCCCCGCCATAGGCCGCGAGAGGGCCACCCTGCCCGGCCTCGGCAGCTGACTGGTCGCGGACGAAGGCATGATCCTGATCGGCCAATCCGGTGTCTCCCTGATCCTGTTCCGGGCTTTTCCGGAGCCCGGCCCTGACTGGCAATCCCGTCCGCAGCGTAAAGTCACGCGCGGCTCTCACATGAAGAAACCGGCAGGCCGTCCTGCCGGTTTCATTCGGTTGCATAGGGTCTCGGCCGGGATCAGTATTTCACAGAACAGCCATAGGGACGCGTGACCGGTGTCGAAACGGGCTGGCCAGCGGCGAGTTCGGACAGCGCAAGGCTGACATAATTCGTTGCGCCTTCAATGTCTTCGACACGCGCGGAGGAGTTGGAATCGATCGCCCCGTCATAGACCAGACGGCCTTCACCATCGATGATGAACATGTGCGGCGTGGTCTTTGCGTCATACAGGCGCCCGATTGTGCCGGTTTCATCGAGCAGGACATGGGCGGGCGCTGCGCCGCGTGTGGTGGTCAGCTCGTTCGCCTTGTCCGCGCTGACATGACCTTGCTCGCCCGGCGCCGAGGAAATCACCGAAAGCCAGACAATATCATTATCCGACGAGGACAGCTGCAGGCCCTGCATGTTCGCCGGCGGCGTCGCGTAGTGCTTCTTCACGAAGGGGCAGTCATGATTGGTCCATTCGAGAATGACCGTGCGGCCGGCATAGTCCGAAAGCGAGACGGTCTCGCCGGTTGAGGAAACCCCCGTGAAGGCCGGGGCGGTTTCGCCGATTGTAACGGCCGGGGCGGCCTCTGCGGTAGACGCGATCAGCGCGCCAGCGGTCAGGGCCACGGCAGCGGCCATGCCGGCAGCGAGGCTGAAATTGCGGCGGGTCAGAATCATCAGGCTGTCTCCTTTTTGATGGTGATCCGTAGAACCAGAACCTAAGCCCTCACAGAGCTTCGACAAGCTTAATAACGAGATCCTGTGACAGGATTTCGGGCAGGATCTGCGGCTCGCTTTCGCCGGGCGGGAACCACAGATACATGGGCACACCCGCGCGCCCGCGCCGTCTCAGCTCATCGGCGATGACCGGATCGCGCTGGGTAAAGTCAGCGACGAGAAAGGCCACATTGGCCCGCTCGAAGGCGTCCTGAACGCGCTTGGTGCGCAGGGTTGTCATCTTGTTGACCTGGCAGGACGCGCACCAGCTGGCCGTGAAGTCCACGAATACCGGGCGGCCCTCATCGATGAGAGCCGCGACCTTTTCCGGGCTCCACGCTGCTTCTGCATAAGTCTCTGCCAGCACTGCCGCCCGCCCAGATGAACCTGCCGGAGCATTGGCCTGAACTGCCGGAAGGGCGAACGCCACGCCGAGGGCGGCGACCGCAACGCCGCGCCGGATCAGGCCGCCCTGGCGCGCGATCCAGATCGCAAAAACCAGGGCTGTCGCACCGGCCAGCGTCCAGCCGACGGCCTCGGCTCCCGCAAGACCCGCCAGCACCGAGAGAAGCCAGGCAGCTGTCAGGAACATCGGAAAGGAGAAAGCCTGCTTGAGGGTTTCCATCCATCGGCCGGGTTTCGGCAGCGCACGGTGGAGTCCCGGCATGAAGGAGAGCAGCAGGAATGGCAGCGCCATGCCGAAGCCCATGGCCAGGAATACGGCGACGACCACAGGGGCCGGCTGGCTCATGACGGCGCCGAGCGCCGCGCCGAGAAAGGGGCCGACGCAGGGCGCGCCGACCACTGCCGCCAGAACACCCGTAAAAAAGGCGCCAGCAGCCCCGCCGCGGTGCGCAAGACCGGCGCCGGTGTTCTGGATCGACTGGCCGAGTTCGAAGAAGCCCATCAGCCAGAGGCCGACCGTAAACATGATGAGGGCCAGCACGGCCACAGTTGGCGCGTGTTGAAGCTGGAAGCCGAGGGTCGCAAAGCCCGTGGCGGCGCGGACAGCGAGCACGAACAGTGCGAGGACGCCAAAGGAGGCGATGACACCGGCGGTATACCACAGGCCATGGGCGCGCAGGACTCCGGCCTGCCCGCTGGCGGCGGCCGTGACCATGCCGATCGCCTTCATCGAGAGCACGGGCAGCACGCAGGGCATGAGATTGAGGATCAGGCCGCCGATCATCGCGGCGCCGGCCAGCAGCAGGATGGCGCCAAATCCGCCCGGGCCCGCAGGCACGGACGAAAACACGACGGCCCGGTCGGCTGTGCCGGGCAGCACAGCGCCCGGCTGGGCGGAGATTTCAAAACCCTGGGGCGCACGGCCGGGAACATCGATCCGGATGACACCGTCGAGGCTGCCCCCGGCTCCGCCAAACCGTCCGGGCGTTATCGAGAGGCTAGCCCCGTCCGCACCAGCGCGCTGGGGCTGGTCGGGCGGATGCGAAATATCGTGATTGAAGGGAAAAAACCGCAGGCTCGCCTCATCCGGAAATCCGCCAGGCTGGCTCAGGCTGAGGGTCCAGGGCTCACCCGAGCGGTCGATGCGCGCCTCTCCCGCAAACGGTACGGGGACCTTGGTGATCCATTCCGAGATAAGCGCCCCGGCGCGGGCATTCTCGCGCGGCTCCCCGATATCGAGCTCCAGGAAAACATCTGCTGTTTCCGGCACGCAGACGGATTCGCAGATGAGATAGTCGGCTTCGCCGCTGATCCGGACCCGTCCCGCCGCATCTGCCGGGATCGTGACAGGCATGGGCAGTATCAGCCGGCCATCATAGCCATAATCCATGATACGGCCGGGCTCGACCGGCAAAAGCTTCGGCAGCGGCCAGAGAAACTCGCCGATATCGGCGGCAGAGACGGTGGAGTTGCCATCCGGAATGAATTTCGGTGGCAGGCCGGCATCGCCGGGATTGCGCCAGTAGACATGCCAGCCGGGCACCATCTGCATGTCGAGCGCGATATAGACCGTCTCGCCGGGGCCGGCGGCTTCGCGCTCGGAGATCAGGCTGACCTCGGCATAGCGCGGTATCTCCGCCGGCTGTGCGGCGGCGCCGGCGCAGACCCATGCTGCGATGCCAAATACTGCCGCCACTAGCCGCTTCATGAGACCTCAAACTCGATCCAAGCCCTTGATTGGGGCCTATATGCGCGAGGCCGGACGGGGCGGCTAGCCCCGGTCGCAGGCTTGTGAACGGTTCCGGGCCGCGCCGCGGCGGGCCGCAACTGCAGGGTCAGGCGGCGGCCTGGCCCGGAGGCGGGGGCGTTCGCAGGGCGCGCTGGACGATCTTCGGCCAGTTCAGGAGCGAAACGAGATGGGCATAGCAAGCACCGAGGGCGCCATTATTGCGCAGCTCAAGATACCGCGTATCGGTGAGCGCATTCAGCTTCTCTTCGGAGATGGCCCAGTAATCGGCAATTTTCTGCTGCGGTCCGGACTCCTTGCCCTGCTGGTCACGCGGCTGGAATGCCACGGTCTTCATCTCGAACAGGTCGAGTTCACGCAGGATCTTGATGAAGTCGACGGTTGCGCGCCGCTGCCGCTCGAATTCCTTGCAGAATTCGATCGCATCATTCGTGAACTGGGTCGGCTGGCCATTCTGGAAGAACGGGACATCCGGCTGGTTCGAGACCATGGGCGCGGCGCGGTCAACACACAGGAGAAGCCGGTCTGACGTATCATCTGCGGCAAACACGAACGGATAGCGGCGCACAAAAGCCGGGATGTAGTAATCGTCGGGGATCAGCCCGCGATCATCAACGAACAGGTTCTGGCCCTGGCGAACGCCCATAACGGCTACCGGCGTGCGGTCATCACCGACGAAGATCACGGGATAGGAGGCCGCTGCGACACCGAATTCCGTGACCGTGACCGGCACGGCATGGGCCCCGCGCAGGAAGTCGAAGGGCTGGGTGATCTCCTTGACGCCGAGGCCTCCATGCTCCTCGGCCGAAAGCGGCTCAGGCTTTTTGTAGAAGAGAACCTGCCCCGACAGGGCCGGATGGTTTTCGGTGGTCGTGTTCACGGTCATCGCTCCTAGACATTCCGCGCGTCCGATACCGGAAATAAAGACTGGTCTCAACCGCCGAAACCCGCTGAATTGCAGCAACAGGCCAAGGTGGATAAGTCGTCATGCACCGGCATCCGTTGCCGCTTTCAACGCGAGGACGAGGCGCTGCCATGGCAGGGTTGTGCTTCGCCCTGCTTCTCGTGCAGTGTTCCGGGGCTGCCGATCCCGAAGGAACGCCGCGCAGCGTTGCGCGTGAAGTCGAGCGCGCCCTTCAGACCGTTGCACTGAATGAACTCGCCCGCGACCCGGAACTGGCCACACGCCTCGGCCTGGATGAAGCCAGCTCGGGTTACAGCCACAACCGCTACCTCAATGACCGTTCGCAGGCCGCTTATGAACGCATGCGCATCGCCCGCCTTGAGACACGCGATGTGCTCACACGGCTGCCCCGGCCTGCGGAAGCGAGCGCGCTTGCCCGCGATCTCGACACAGTCATTGCCGCCTTCGAGACGGCCGAGACCCTGTTTCTGCCTGGCCATGGAACGACCGGGCTCGGCACCACCTATCCCTTCGCTGCCGATCACCTGCGCGGCGCCTTCGTGGATGTTCCGGAGCTGCTGTCGCGCCACCACCCGCTGAACAGCCGGGCAGACGCCGAGGCGTTCCTCGAACGCCTGTCGCAATGGCCCGCGGCAATAGACAGCGACAGGCGTCGCCTTGAGGCCGATGCCCGCGCCGGGGTCCTGCCGCCGCGCCCCGTCTTGCGGCGGATGCGCGCGGCCTCCGAAGAAGCAGCATCCGCGCCGTCAGACGCATCGCTTGTCATGTTACGATTTGAAGAGGGCCTCGAAGGTATTCGGGACCTTTCCATCGATGAACGGGCCGAAATGACCGCTTCGGCGCAGCGCCTGTTCGACAGGGATGTGCGCCCTGCCCTCTCGGAGTTTGCCGACAGTCTTGCCCAGCTGACCCTTGCAGCGCCTGCAGAGCCAGGCCTATGGCAGCTTCCTGACGGGCCGATGCATTACCGCGCCGCACTGGCGGCCCATACCGGCCTGACGGCCGAGCCTTCAGAGCTGCATGCACGCGGCCTGCACGATGTTGAGGCCCTGACAGGCGAGCTGGACCGCGCGCTGGAAGAGGCCGGTCTAACAGAGGGAAGCGTTGGGCAGCGCCTGCAGCAGCTCGCCCGCAGGCCGGACCAGCTCTATCCGGATACGGAAGATGGGCGCACGCTGCTTATCGAACGGCTGATGCAGCACCTGCGCCGGGCCGACGCCGTCATCGAAAGCCAGATCGACCTGCCACGCCGCCAGCCGGTCATCATTACAGTGACACCTGAGCCTTTCACCACGCTGGCGACATCAGCGTCCTATGTCCCGGCCACCGTCAACGGCTCGCAGCCCGCACGCTTCGAGATCAATCTTATCCGGATGGAAGACTGGCCGGATTTCGCGCTCGCAACCCTCGTGTTTCATGAAGCGGTGCCGGGCCATCACATTGAAAGCATCATAACCGCCACGGAACCGCGCCTGCCTCTCGCCCGACGTCTGATCTGGAATACTGGTTATGGGGAAGGCTGGGCGACCTATGCTGAAACCCTTGCTGACGAGATCGGCCTCTATACCGATGACCCGCTGGGGCGGATCGGTTATCTGCAATCCATGCTGCTACGCTCCGTTCGGCTGGTGACCGATACGGGAATCCATGAAATGCGCTGGAGCCGCGAACAGGCCATTGCCTATATCGTGGCGGTGACCGGGCTGAGCCCCGAGGCGGCAGCGGATGAGGTTGACCGCTATTCCGCCTGGCCGGCCCAGGCCTCGGCCTACTGGATCGGGCGCGGGCATCTCCTTGACCTGCGCGAGCGCGCGATGCGTGTCCTGGGCCCGGATTTCGACCCGGTAGCCTTTCACAATGTGGTCCTGGGCGGCGGCCCGCGACCGGCCGCCCTTGTCGAGGACGATGTTACCCGCTGGTATGTTTCCCGGCTGCCCTGACAGCCTCAGGCGGCAAGCGCCGGTGCCGGCGAGGCGCTGCGGCAGACCGTTGAAAAGCCCGCCTCCAGATCGGCAATGATCGCGACGCGGCGGACCGGATCGCGCTCGCGGGCGACAAAGACGGCATTGGCACCGAAGCGCTCCGCTTCTGCGAGGGCCCAGATCGGCTGAACATCGTGCGGCCGGCCTGACAGTTCCACGACCCGGAACACCCGCCATCCGCAGGCATCGGCGGCGGCAAAGACGGCAATCCCCGCATCGGCCGCCCAAAGCAAATCCGGCCGCCGGCGCTGAAAGCTCCAGGCCCGGCCTGACTGTCCGCGAAAGTTGATGCTGCTGTCCATGTTCGTGCTCCGTTCTTGTTTTATGTTCTTAGTATGTTCCAGAAAGGTGCGCAAGAAGTTTATTGCTAACAAAGGGTTAAACCCGGCTCTGAACCGGTTAACGCACGATGCGGAAGCGGCGGCTTTCAAAGACCGAGAGCACTTGCCGGAGATCCCGGCCACGCCGGAGAATTTGTCCGGCCGCGCCATACACGGCGTACTGGCCCTGGCGGTTTGCGAGCGCGGGCTCCTTCTCGATGCGCCAGGTCGGGCTTTCGGCATGGCGGCGGAAGATTGCGAATGTCGCGACATCCCGTTCCATGCCGATGGCATAATCTCGGGCCTCACCCGCAATCACCAGCCGCCCGTAAATATCGAGAATGGGCTTCATTTCAGCCTTCTGGAAGGCAATGACGGGCTCATGAGGCGCCGGCTTGAAGCGTGGATCGATCATGCTTGGATGCACTTGTCCATGGATCGGCCAGCGCGTCCAGACCCCTTTGGGCGTTACGCAGAATTAATCGCAAATCCGCCTTTTGAACACATTTATGGCTTGTGCCTGCCGCATCGCAGGGTCATTTTGAGTGTGTCGGGTGGTGGCCATAGCAAGTGCCCCGGACCCATCAGCCCCCCCAGCCCCCTGGGGTATTTGTAGAGCTGCTGCCCGACTCCTCCCCATGATTGAGGCTGTACTGACCGTCCGGGTGCGCTTATCCGCGCCGGCCGGACCGCTGCAATACAGGGGACATCAAGGCTCCGGCGCGCGATCCCAGACGGGATGCCTGAGCCAGGCGGTGAAGGATGAAGGCGTCCAGTTCGGCGTCCTCCGGCTGGTCGCACCAGTGCAGGACGATCGATGGCAGCACGGCTGCCAGCAAGGCCCGTTTTGAATAACGGTTGTAATCGGTGGCTGTGTCGCCCGCGAGATCCCAGATCATGTCCGCTACACGCCAGGCGCGTTGGACGGCTGGCCCCGTGCCCCAGGGCAGGAAGCCGCGGCTGGCCGCCCGGCGGACAGCCTCATGATGCGGCGCAAGGGCGTCAAGCCAGGCACGGACAGCCTTGGCGACACGTTCCGTAACCCGCAAACCGGAGAGATCCTGACCCTCCAGGCTGCTTCTCGCCGAAATCTCGGCCTCATCAAAGAAGGCATCGATCAGGTTGACGACGCCCTGGGGGGCGGCAAGGGCCTGCTCGCCGGGGCTCAGCCCTGCCCTTTCGGCAGCAGCCCGCGCCGCCGGCTCCGTCCACCCATCGAAGGCGGTCTCAGGCAGCAGCGCCTCAAGCCAGCGGCGGCGGAGCCGTGTGGACGGCGCCTCGGTCACAAGACGCTTTCCGGCACATAAGGGGTTGGCCTGCAGATCATGCTCGTGATATAGCGCCCGCTTTCCCGGCCATGAAGGCCCAAACACCCTATCAGGGCGCTTCGCCGCGCCCCAAGACGATCCATGGAGACGTGTCATAGTACAGATCATCGTACGCGATAATAATGTCGAGCAGGCCCTGCGCGCGCTGAAGAAGAAGATGCAGCGCGAAGGCATGTTCCGCGAAATGAAGGCGCGCCAGCATTTCGAGAAGCCGTCAGAGAAGAAAGCCCGCCAGCGCGCAGAGGCCGTGCGACGGGCCCGCAAGCTCGCCCGCAAGCGCGCCCAGCGCGAAGGTATTGTCTAGGCCCAGTCCTGCCAGAGGCCGTCTCCGCGCCACACGGCACACATACCACCCCGCCAGGCTTGGCCCGGCGGGGTTTTTGTTTTGGCTTCAGGCCGCAACCGCCTTCGGCTTGAGGCCGACGGCGCGGCGGATCAGCCCGCCAGCCTCGCCGATGCCGGCGCCATGCACCGCTCCTGCCCGGTAAACCTTGGTCGACAGCCAGACGACGAGCATGACGGTCGCTGCCATCATTCCGAACTGCGCCAGGAGCTCCCATAGCGGGGGATCCTGGGGCACCCGCAGGATCAGCAGGAAAGGCGTGAACAGCGGAATCCACGACGCCGCGCTCACGATCGGCGAACCCGGATCCTGGAAGGCGATGAACAGGGCGAACATCGGCAGCATGAGGAGGATCATGATCGGGCTCAGCAGTGTCTGCGCTTCCTGGATGCTGTCGCACAGCGACCCAAGGGCCATGAAGAGAGCGCCATACATGATGTAGCCGAGGACAAAGCTTATCAGCGCCGGCGCCAGCAGCGCCGGATTGAGCAATGCATCGATGAACGGGCTGATGACATCCATGGCGCCGGGTATCTGGGATGAAATCACGCCAGAAATGATGGCGCTGAAAAGGCCCCAGCTCAGCATCATCGTCGAGGTAACGGCAAACACCGCAAGAAGCTTGCCGGCGAGCAGGTGTGGCAGCCTGACCGATGTCAGCAGCGTGTCGAAGATCTTGTTGGAGCGTTCTTCGATCGTGCCCATCAGCAGGTACTGGATGATCGAGAACACCATCAGCCAGAGAAAATATGCGAGCGCCGCAGCGACCAGCGCCGGCGCACGGTCGGCCATCGTCACCTCGCTGCCTGGCCCGTCACCTGCCGCGCGCAGCCGGAAGGCCGGCACGCTGAGCTGGGCAGAATCGGCCTGCGTGAGGAAATCCGGGCCAAGCCCGGCCGCCTCGAGCGCCTGGCGCCGCCCCAGCTCGCGCATGGCCGACTGTGCCGTGCGCCGCAGCGTCTCGACGCTGACATCATTACTCCAGTATTGCAGGCTGGTCCCATCCTCGGAGAGGATAAAGGCGGCAAACAGGGGCCGGTCTCCGGCGGGTCCAGCCACTGTGCGCTCGCCAAGGAGATAGGGACGAAGGCCGTCGAGGCTGGTCTCCGGCGGCGGCACCTCGATAAAGCGCCGGGGCGGGGGCGCGGGGGGCTCGGCAGCCTCGACATCGGCGTTCATCTGGCTGGAGAGTTCGCTGACAGCCTCTGCCATCTCGGCCTCGGACCGGCTGAACTCGGCATCGATCGCATCAGAAAACACACGGTCCGCGGCGATGACGGTGTAATAGCGCGTGGGCGAAGACTGCGCGGCGAAGAAACCGAAGGACGCCGCCAGGATCAGAAACAGCGGGACGGCCGCGATACTCAGCCAGAAGCCCCATGCCTTGACATAGCCGAGATAGTCCCGCCGGAAGATCAGGAAGATACCGCGCATCAGGCCTGCTCCATCGCTCGCGGCGCGCTCGGGGCCGCTGGCCCGGGCTCCGCCGCGCTCCCTGTCAGCGCGACAAACACATCCCTGAGTCGCGTCTGTTCCGGATGAAAGCCGAGTATCGGTGCACCGGACTCGATCGCCGCGCGCAGCACATCCTGAACGCCGCGCCCGGCAGGCAGGTCGACGCGCCAGGCATCTCCCGGCCCGTTATCGGTCGTGCGCGCCGCCACAAGCCCGCGCGGTCCGAGTGCTGCAGCCAGATCGAAACCGGCCTCGACATTCAGTCTTGCCCCCTTGCCGAGCGTGGAGAAGGCCTGGTCAAGGCTGCCGTCAAAGACCTTCCGGCCGCGTGCCAGCATGACAATCCGGTCGCACAGCCGCTCGGCATGCTCCATCACATGGGTAGAGAACAGGATCGTGGCGCCGCGGGCATGCTCGCTGCGGATCAGGTCTTCCAGGACCTGCTGGTTGACGGGATCGAGTCCGGAGAAGGGCTCATCCAGGATCAGGAAGTCCGGCCGGTGGATCAGAGTCGAGAGAATCTGGACCTTCTGCGCCATGCCTTTCGACAATTTCGATATCCGGGACTTGCTGAAGCCGCCGAGGCCTGCGGCCTCGAGGAGGTCTGCAGACCGCCGCCGCGCCTCGCTTGCGTCAAGCCCCTTCAGGCGGCCGAAATGGACGAGCGTGTCCCGCGCCGTCATTTTCTTGTAGAGGCCGCGTTCCTCCGGAAGGAACCCGACCCGCTTGAGGCTCTCAAGCCGGGGACGGTCCCCGAACAAGCGGATCTCGCCGGCATCGGGCTCCATCACCCCCAGCGCCATGCGCAGGCTGGTCGACTTGCCGGCACCGTTCGGGCCGAGAAAACCGATGACATCCCCGGCCGGAACACTGAAGGAAAGCCGATCGACCGCTGTGAAGCCCGCGAAGCGTTTGGTCACCTCGGACATTTCCAGTGTGGCCTGAGCCATCATTCCCGTCTCCTTGCCGCTGCGTAGACCGCTTAACCTTAGCGTTTTTCGATAAAGGTCAAGTGGTAATGGCGGACCAGGCTTGCCGTTTCGTTAAGCGCGGCTGAAAGGATCCGGTACTGTAACAGGCGGTGTCAGAGGAAAGCGCCGAAGATCATGATCACGGCCTGCACGATCAGCGCCAGCACGGCCATCACGACGACCGCCGCCATCCAGCGGCCGCCGAGATTGAGAGCGAGGCCGGCAATAATGCCGACCGCTGCCATGAGGCCGAGGGAAATTGACCAATGCAGCCCGATGGCGAGAGACAGAACTGAGTAGCCGACGATCAGGAGGATGATCAGGCTGCCCCAGACGCTCCCCGTCAGAAACCCGCTCCACGTGTTCTTCTGGTCGCGAATATCCATATTGCCGCGCTGATGTTCCTGACCCGCCATGACCGGCCTACTCCGAATGATAATTGTTCCCGAGCCCATAACCCAAGGCGGCCGGGGGGTTCAAGCGCGGCATAGCGCGCCCGAGGCAAAGACCTGAGGGTTAGTGGCTGATCCTCTTGCGCGGGGGCGGCCGCGGCGCAAAGGGAGGCGGCAAGGGCAAAGCCGGAACCCCCTCTTCAGCAAGCGCCTCTCGTTCCTCCGGTGTCGTCTCTCCCCAGATCGGACGTTCCTGGGACTCGCCATAATACATTGCGCGCGCCTCGTCCGCAAAGTCGGCGCCGACATAGTCGAATGTCTCGCGGACATGGGCGCGGGCCCGCCGCGCGAACTCTCGCGCCAGGGTTTCAGGGTCAGGCGCGGGCTCATCTCTGGCGCGCGTGGCGCGCACGGCAGGCGCCATGATCTGCTTGATGATTTCGTTGCCGCCGCAGGATGGACACTCGGCCTCGCCCGCGCCCGTCAGCCGGTCAAAAGCCTCCGAGGACGCGAACCAGGCCTCGAACTCATGGGCGCAGGCCTCGCAGGCAAGGGCATAGCGTATCATGCCGGACCGCCTGTCACGATACGCCCGCAAGAAGCGGGTCGAGTGCGCCGGCCCGGTCGAGCGCCAGCATCTCGTCGCACCCGCCGATATGGCGTTCGCCAATGAAGATCTGCGGGAACGTGCGCCCCCCGCCAGAGCGCTGGATCATCTCGGCCTTGAGGGCGGGATCCATACCGGCCTGTATCTCTGTCACCTCGGCGCCCTTTGCGCGAAGAACCGACAGCGCCTGAGAGCAATACGAGCAGAACGGGCGGGTATAGATCGTCACGTGTGCCATCGGATGTCTCTGCCTGCGTCTTCCTGAAGTCTGGGGCCTGCTGCTTACCAACAGGTTATATGGTGATGTCCGTTTCCCGGACAACGCGGGCCAGCACCAGAACATCTACAGCCGCTGCACCGGCCTTCTTGAGCGCCCGGCAGCAGGCGGAGAGTGTTGCGCCGGTCGTGAGCACGTCATCCACCAGCAGGATCCGCCGGCCCGCAACCTGCCTGATACGGCTGTGCCGGACGCGGAACGCACCCGCGACATTGCGGCGCCTCGCCCGGGCCGAGAGGCCGGCCTGGCTTGGCGTTCGGCGCCGCCGCACCAGCGCATCGACAGACAGGGAGCTGCCTGTGCGCGCGGCCATCGCCTGCGCAAGCCAGACAGACTGGTTGAAGCCGCGTGCGGCAAGGCGTGTATAGTGCAGCGGCACCGGGACAATCAGATCGCTCTGATCGACCAGTTCCTGCCCGGCCTGAAGCATCCAGCTGGCCATGGCGCCAAGTCCGTCTCGCCGCCCGGACCGCTTCAGATCCAGCACGAGGCGTCTTGAAACATCGTCATAGACAAGCGCGGCGCGTCCGCGCTGCCAGGCCGGCGGGCGGGCGAGACAGGCCGCACATCGCTGCCCGGGCCCGGTATCGACCGCGACAGGCCGGCCACAGGCATCACACACCGGCTCTGACAGGAAGCTGAGCGAGAGGAACTCTTCCGGTGTCAGCGGGCCGGATCCGGAAACATGCCCGATCAGCGAGCGCTCAGGCCAGACAAGGCGCTTCATCTCCCTCAGAAAGGCCTTGGACTGTACCAGCCGTATCGTCATATCGTCCCCATGCAAGTGCCGCATAAACCCCCTCCCCGTATATTTGACCGGGCCAAGCTCCGGGCACGGCGCGAGCGCCTTGCGCCCGGCTTCAGCCAGTATGACTTTCTCAGAGAACGCGTCACAAGAGAACTCGAAAGCCGGCTGGAAGATACGCCGCGCCGCTTCCGGTCCGGCCTTGAACTCGGCGCAGCGGGAGGCGCCCTTTCGCTGCGGCTCATGGCCAGCGGTAAATGCGCCGCGATGCTGGCCGCCGATACCGCACCGGCCTTTGCCGCCGCCGCCGAGGCGCGCGGGCTGAAGGCCATGCTGGCTGATGAAGAGGCCCTGCCTTTCAACCCGGAACAATTCGACCTGATCCTTGCCCCCTTCAGCCTGCATTGGGTCAATGACCTGCCAGGCGCGCTGATCCAGATCCGCAGGGCGCTGGAACCCGACGGGCTGTTTCTCGCCGCTCTGCCCGGCGCAGGCACGCTTCCCGAACTGCGCACGGCTTTGTCGGAGGCGGAAACCGAGCGCACCGGCGGTCTTGCGGCGCGGCTTTCGCCCCTGCCCGGCCTCAAGGACAGCGCCGCCTTGCTGCAGCGGGCAGGGTTTACCCTTCCTGTAGCCGACAGGGATGTCATTGAGGTCCGTTATGCCTCGCTGGACAGGCTGTTCGGCGACCTGCGCGGGATGGGCGAGACAGCCGCGTTCTCGCCCGGCATCGGCCGCCCTCTGCGCCGGGACGTGCTGGAGCGGGCAAAGGAAATCTACACCGAGCGTTTCTCAGGACAGGATGGCCGCGTCAGCGCGCGTTTCGAGATCCTGCATCTTTCGGGATGGGCGCCTTCGCCCGACCAGCCCAGGCCGCTGCAGCGGGGAAGTGCCCGGGCAAGCCTGGCCGAGGCGGTAAAAGGCAGGAAGAACAGGTCCGCAGAGCCGGGCTGATGCGCGGATCAGAACGGCATGGAGTCCGTGATCATCTCGTACTGTGCATCATTGGCATCAGCCACAGATGTCATTGCGCCGAGGATCGCGATCACCATCAGGCCGATGATGAGGCCGTACTCAATGGCCGTGCCGCCGCGCTGATCGCGGGCATAGCGGCCTATGGCAGTAGCCAGACGGCTTTTCATCTCTCAGTCCTCACTCGCTGCGCCAGCCAGTCAAACAGCGGAATGTCCGCTGGTGGCGCAGGATAATCGTGTAGCTGGTCCGGAGCGACCCAGGCGAAGGATTGTCCCTCGCCGGACCGGATCGTGCCTGACCAACTTCGGCATCCGAAAAGTGGCATAAGGAGATGAAACTCCGGATAACCGTAGCTCGCAAATTTGAGCGGTTCGAGTAGCTCCGCCTTAACCACGATACCCAATTCCTCATGCAGTTCCCTGACAAGGGCTGCCTCCGGGCTCTCTCCGGCCTCAACCTTGCCGCCGGGAAATTCCCACAGGCCGGCCAGCGCCTTCCCGGGAGGACGCTGCGCCAGCAATATGCGGCCGGATGCATCAAACAGCGCAGCCGCCACCACGAGCAGGAGCGGACGGGTCACGTCCTGTAGGCCCCGTTGATATCAACATAGCCATGGGTCAGGTCGCAGGTCCAAACCGTCGCGCTGGCCTGCCCGGCCCCGACATCCACCCGGATCCGGAACTCGGGCCGGGCAAATACGGCGCTGGCAGCGGCCTCACTGTAATCCCCGGCCCGTGCTCCGTCCCGCGCCACCTGGATATCGTCAAACCAGATTGCAAGCGCGTCGAGATCAACCGGCTGAAGCGCTTTGCCGACCGCCATCACGATGCGTCCCCAATTGGCATCGCCTGCCGCCATGGCGGTCTTGATCAGGGGCGAATTGGCAATCGCGCAGGCAATGATCCTGGCTGATGCGGGTGTAGCCGCGCCGCTCACCTCGATTTCGACGAAACGGCTGGCCCCCTCTCCGTCCTTGACGACCCAGTGCGCCAGCTCGCGGCAGGCTGATTCGAGCCCAGCCTGGAAGGCAGGCAGCCGGGGGTCGCTGCGCTGGGAGATCGGCTCCATTCCGCTGGCCCCCGTGGCAAAGGCCATCAGCGTGTCGGAGGTCGATGTGTCACCATCCACCGTGATACAGTTGAAGGTGCGATCCGCCGCGCCTGACAGGCAGTCCTGCAGCAAGGCGGGAGCGATCGTGGCATCGGTAAAGACATAGGCGAGCATCGTCGCCATGTTCGGGGCGATCATGCCGGAGCCCTTGGCAATCCCGGCAAATCTTACGGTGTGCGCCCCGATCCGCGTTTCCAGGCCAGCTCCCTTCGGAAAGGTATCGGTGGTCATGAAGGCGCGTGCGGCAGCCTCCCAGTCAGGCGGCGCCAGGCGGGCCGCCAGTTCCGGCACGAACGCACCGACATAGCCGGGATCCGGCAGCGGCTCGCCGATCACGCCTGTCGCTGCAAGGAAGCAGCACTCACGCGGCACGCCCAATGTTTCAGCCAGGGCTGCGAGGGTTGCCTCATTCTTCCGGACCCCGGCCGGGCCCGTGAAAGCGTTGGAGTTGCCTGCATGCGCGACGAGTGCGCGCGCCTCACCCCTGCCCCCTGACAGGGCCTGCCGGCACCAGCGGATATCGGCGGAAGCGGTATGTGACCGGGTGAAGACACCGGCACAGGCGGTGCCCGGATCGAAGACGAAAAGGAATATGTCGTCCCGCTCGATGCCGCGGCGGGCATAGAAGCCGCGCGACCCCGTTGCGGCTCTCACGCCGGCGATCGCCGGCAGCACAGGAAAGGCTGCAGGCGCAAATGGCGACCGCGCAAGGTTCACAGATCATCTCCGTCAGGGCGGGAGCGGCCATCACGGGGCGCTTCCGGCTCGCTTCCCGGCGCTACGAGACTGATCTCGGCCTGTGAGCGCAGGCCGCGGACGAGACGCGCGAGCTCACTCAGGGTCAGGAGGCGCACGACTTCCGGCTCGATCTCGGAACGGGCCGGCGGCGCCTCGGCCGAGCGGTCACGGACCTTGATCAGATGCCAGCCTGCCTCGGTTCGGAATGGCCGCGAGACCTGGCCCAGCGGAGTATCGGCAATTATCACCGGAAACGGTGCCGGCAGGTCGTTGGCAACGACCTGCCCCATGTCCCCGCCCCGGTTGCGGGTCGCGGGATCACGCGAATGCATCTGCGCCGACGCGCTGAAGCTGGCCCCGTTATTCAGTTGCTCGTAGAGCGCCTCGGCCTCTTCAGCTGTGTCCACAAGAATTTGCGAGAGCACGACCCGGTGTCCGGCCTGGCGCAGGGCAACCTGTTCGGCATACGTCGCCTCGATGCGCTCCGGGCTGACTTCACGCGCCACGAGATCCTCAACCAGCAGGTTGCCGAGGATGCGTTCGCGCGCCATCGCCAGACGCCGCGCCCCGGCTGGCAGGGTATCGAGCCCGCGGCTCTCTGCCTCCTGCGACATCAGTTTCTGGTCGATGAGCTGATCCAGGACCCGGCGAAAATCCGGATTGGCCCCGTCATAGGGCGTGCCCGGCGATACAAGCCCGGCTGCCGCGGCTTCCGTCTCGACATCCTCCGCGAAGACCGGCTCGCCGTTGACATAGGCCGCGACCCGCCCGGAGGGCAGCGCCTGATGCCCGTGACTCTCGGCGTCCGGGGCCTCCTGCGTCCCGGATTGCCCGTTACACGCTGCGGAAACCATAAGGCCTGACGCCAGAAGCGCGGCGGCCAGCAGGTGTGAGGGAACGCAACGGGCCATCAGGCGAGCCTCCTCAAGACTGAGGGCGCCGCATTGACACCCTTTTGCCGCGTTCTTAAGTCTGCGGCTCGCGCTGGTCGAGCCATTTGCGCCAGTCTTGTTGCGGTGGGGCAGCCTCAACGTCCTGGATAGGTTTACAGGATAATGAAGTCTTTCCCGGTCTGTCTTGGTGTCGTCTGATATGCTCTCCGTTGCCCGCAAGCTGTTCGGATCTGCCAATGACCGCCGCCTGAAACCGATGCGGGCCCGGGTCAACCGGATCAATGCCCTTGAACCGATCATGGAAGCGCTCTCGGATCAGGCGCTGAAGGGCAAGACCGGCGAGTTCCGCAAGCGTCTCGCCGACGGCGCCACGCTGGACAGCCTGCTTGAAGAAGCTTTCGCAGTTGTCCGCGAGGCCGCCAAGCGCGCGAACAACATGCGCCATTTCGACGTGCAGCTCATGGGCGGCATGGTGCTGCACTCGGGCGCCATCGCCGAAATGCGCACAGGCGAAGGCAAGACGCTGGTTGCGACGCTGGCCGCCTACCTCAATGCGCTTGAGGGCAAGGGCGTGCATATCGTCACCGTCAACGACTATCTCGCCCGCCGCGATGCGGAATGGATGGGCCGGATTTATGTCGCTCTGGGAATGACGACGGGCGTAATCGTTCACGGCGTGAGCGATGAGGAACGCCGCGCCGCCTATGCCTGCGACATCACCTACGGCACGAACAACGAATTCGGCTTCGACTATCTGCGCGACAACATGAAATATTCCGTCGATCAGATGGCGCAACGCGGGCACCACTTTGCGATCGTCGATGAGGTCGACTCCATCCTGATCGATGAAGCCCGCACGCCGCTGATCATCTCGGGCCCGACGGATGACCGGTCCGATCTCTACATAGCAATCGACGCCCTCATTCCGAAGCTCACCGAGGAAGATTTCGAACTCGACGAGAAACAGCGCTCCGTTGTTTTCACAGAGACCGGGACCGAGCGCATGGAAGCCTGGCTCACCGAGCTCGGCCTGCTTGAGGGCTCGCTCTGGGAACCCTCCAACGTCACCCTCGTCCACCATTCGAACCAGGCCCTGCGCGCGCACAAGCTGTATGCGCGCGACAAGGACTATATCGTCCGCAACAACCAGGTGATGCTGATCGACGAATTTACCGGCCGCATGATGGAGGGCCGCCGGCTTTCCGAGGGGCTGCACCAGGCCATCGAGGCCAAGGAGCGCGTCGAGATCAAGCCCGAGAACCAGACACTCGCCTCGATCACCTTCCAGAATTACTTCCGCCTCTATCGCAAGCTGTCCGGAATGACGGGCACCGCCATGACGGAAGCGTCCGAGTTCGCCGATATCTACAAGCTCGAGGTGATTGACCTGCCGACGAACCGGCCGGTCACACGCCTCGACGAGGATGATGTCGTCTACAGAACGGCACGCGCCAAGTATACGGACATCATCCGGGAGGTTAAGGAGGCGAATGCCAAGGGGCAACCGATCCTTCTGGGAACGGCCTCTATCGAGAAGTCGGAGATACTCTCGAACCTTCTGACGGCGGAACGTATTCCACATCAGGTCCTGAACGCCCGGCACCATGAAAAGGAAGCCTTCATCATCGCCGAAGCCGGGGTTCCCGGCGCTGTAACCGTGGCCACGAATATGGCCGGACGCGGCACGGACATCCAGCTTGGCGGCAATTTTGACATGCGCCTCGAGCATGAAAAGGCCAGCAAGGAAGAAAGCCTCGGACGGGAGTTGTCTCAGGGCGAGCTGTCATTGATGTCGGCGCAGATACGTGCCGATATCGAAGAGAAGAAGAAAGCGGCGCTCGATGCAGGCGGCCTTTATGTCCTGGGAACGGAGCGTCACGAAAGCCGGCGGATCGACAACCAGCTTCGCGGGCGGACCGGCCGCCAGGGCGATCCGGGGAAGTCGAAATTCTACATTTCGATAGAAGACGATCTGATGCGCATCTTTGCGGCTGACCGGATGGACGCTGTCATGCGCCGTCTCGGCATCAAGGAAGATGAGGGCATCACACACCCCTGGATGAACAAAGCGATGGAAACATCGCAGCGCAAGATCGAAGAGCGCAATTTCGAAATCCGCAAAAACGTCCTCAAATATGATGACGTGATCAATGACCAGCGCAAGGCGATCTTCGAGCAGCGCCTGGAATTCCTGCGCTCTGACGATGTTTCCGAGACAATCGGCGAGATGCGCGATGTCGTGATCACGGCGCTCGTTTCCCGGACGATGCCCGAAAAGGCATATGCGGAACAATGGGACATTGATGGCCTCGATGAGGGCCTGCGGACTGATCTCGGCGTGGAACTACCCGTGAAGGACTGGGCTGCTGAGGACGGGGTTGCCAATGAGGAAATCACCGAGCGCATCCGCGCCGCGATCCAGGAGAAGTATGAGGGGCTGAGCGCGCAGATCGGAGCGCAACAGATGCGCCGTATCGAAAAGCAGGTCCTGCTCCAGATGCTGGACATGCGCTGGCGCGAACACCTGCAGCAGATCGACCAGCTGCGCTCCGTGATCCATCTGCGCTCCTATGGCCAGCGTGATCCGCTGAACGAGTTCAAGCGCGAAGCGTTCAACCTGTTCGACACCATGCTCAGCGAGTTGCGCGCCAGCGTCACGCGCGCCCTGATGAACATCCGCATCGCTGCGCCGGCGCCGGACATGCTCCAGCGGCCCGCGCCCGGACCGTCCATCGTTCGGGAAACCAAGCTCGACCCGGATACCGGCCTGAACGAGATGAATCCTGGTGACCGTCTCACACCGCCGGGCCAGCCGCTGCATCAGGCCGAGGACGACTGGTCAATGACGCCGCGCAATGCGGCATGCCCCTGCGGTTCCGGCAAAAAGTACAAGCATTGCCACGGGGCCATTGCGACCCAGAAGGCATAAGCAGAAGCCGGTCCGGCAACACATCAGCAGGCATGAGGCGGTTTGAGGAGAGAGGCGGTGGACGCAGTCAGGCCTTTGCCGCCCTTTATCACTGTTCCGGACATCATCAGCGCAAACGGCATCGTTCACGGCTTCTTTGGCCGCGAAGGCGGGGTCTCATCGGGGCTCTATGACAGCCTGAATGCGGGCCAGGGCTCTGGCGATTCGCCTGGATCCGTGGCCGAAAACCGGGCGCGGATCGCGGCCGCACTTGGGGCGGGAAGCCTGGTTTCCTGCTACCAGGTTCATTCGCCGCGCGTTGTCGAGGTCAGCGAGCCCTGGGCTGAACGCCCGGAAGCTGACGCCATGGTCACGCGTGCGCCGGATATCGGGCTGTGTATCCTGACCGCTGACTGCGTACCGGTCCTGCTGGCCGATGCGGATGCCCGCGTGGCCGGCGCGTCGCATGCCGGCTGGAAGGGCGCGCTTGCAGGGGTGCTGGAGGCCACGATCGACGCCATGGAACGGCTTGGCGCCCGCCGGGACCAGATACGGGCAGCGATCGGGCCCGCCATCGGGCCGGAGAGCTATGAAGTCGGCCCGGAACTGATGGCCGCCTTTACGGCGGCCGATCCCGGGCATTCTGCTTTCTTCACCGGCGGGCAGGGCGACCGTCTCCATTTCGACCTTCCGGCCTATTGTGCACAGGCCCTTGAGCGCGCCGGACTTGCGGGCCCGGCGGTGCTGCGGCGTGATACCTGCGCGCTTGAAATGCACTACTTCTCCAACCGGCGCCGCAACAAGCGCGGCGAGGCGGACTATGGCCGCAATGCCTCGGTTATCCTGCTGCAGCGCTGAACGGCTTGCGACTCAGCCAAGCCTGTTACAAAAGCAACGCAATTCGGGGCCATTGAGGGCAGGCGCGCAATGAAACTTCTCTCCTGTAACGCGAACCGTCCTCTTGCCGAGGCGATCGCGGATTATCTCGATGTGCGCCTGACCCGCTCGGAACTCAAGACGTTCGCCGATCAGGAAATCTTCCTGCGCATCGATGAGAATGTCCGGGGCGAGGATGTCTTCGTCATCCAGTCGACCTCCTACCCTGCCAATGACAATCTGATGCAGCTCCTGATCTGCATGGACGCGCTGCGACGGGCATCGGCACGGCGCGTTACGGCAGTGATCCCCTATTTCGGCTATGCCCGGCAGGACCGGAAAACAGATGGCCGAACGCCGATTTCAGCGAAACTCGTTGCCAACCTGATTTCCACTGCCGGCGCCGACCGTGTGCTGACAGTTGACCTTCATGCCGGTCAGATCCAGGGCTTCTTCGATATACCGACGGACAATCTTTTCGGCGGGCCGGTCATGGTCGATGACATCCGCGAGCGCTACGGAAAGGAACGCATCGTCGTCGTCTCGCCGGATGTCGGCGGGGTTGTGCGCGCGCGCTCGCTCGCCAACCGGCTCAACGCAGACCTCGCCATCGTCGACAAGCGCCGCCCGGAAGCCGGACGGTCCGAGGTCATGAACATCATCGGTGAGGTTTCCGGCGCACGCTGCGTGATGATCGACGATATCTGCGATTCCGGCGGAACACTGACGAACGCCGCCGAGGCGCTGAAGCAGGCCGGCGCAGCTTCGGTTTCGGCCTATATCACGCACGGGGTCCTGTCAGGCAATGCCGTGGAGCGGATCCAGAAGTCCGTCCTGGACGAGTTTGTCATGACAGATACTATCCAGCCTAGCGATGCCGCAAAGAAGGCAAGGAAAATCCGTGTCCTGACGATTGCCCCGCTGCTTGGCGAAGCCATACGGCGCATCGCCAATGAGGAAAGCGTCTCAAAGCTTTTCGACCGCTGAAACGTCAGGCAACCGCCCGGGCCAGGGCGCAGTGCGACCACAGGTCCGAAAGGGCATGTGCGAGTTCGTCAATATCCGCGTCCGAATGGACCGGTGACGGTGTTATGCGCAGGCGCTCGGTCCCTTTCGGCACTGTCGGGTAATTGATCGGCTGCACATAGATGCCGTAGCGGTCCATGAGCCAGTCCGAGATCATCCGGCACTTGACCGGATCCTTGACCATGACAGGCACGATGTGGCTGGGGTTTTCCAGCATCGGGATGCCTGCGGCGCGCAGCTTGGCCCTCACCTTCGCCACACGGTCTCGCTGGCGCTGGCGCTCCCAGCTGCTCACCTTGAGGTGCTGGATCGAGGCGCGTGCCCCGGCCGCAATATGCGGCGGCAGGGCGGTGGTGAAGATGAACCCTGAAGCGAAGCTGCGGACGAAATCCACCAGCGCCTGCGAACCCGTGATATAGCCGCCGACAACCCCAAAAGCCTTGCCGAGCGTCCCTTCGATGATGCTGATACGATGCATCAGGCCCTCACGCTCCGCAATGCCGGCCCCGCGCGGTCCGTAAAGCCCGACCGCATGCACTTCGTCGAGATAGGTCATGGCTCCGAACTCGTCGGCAATGTCGCAGAACTCGGCGATCGGGGCGATGTCGCCATCCATCGAATAGACGCTTTCGAAGGCGATGAGCTTTGGGGCTGCCGGATCAAGCGCTGCCAGCTTTTCGCGGAGGTCAGCGGGGTCATTGTGCCGGAAGACGACGCATTTCGCGCGGCTGTGCCGGATGCCCTCAATCATGGAGGCGTGGTTGAGGGCGTCTGACAGAATGACCAGGCCGGGTATGCGGGCGCCTAGAGTGCCCAGCGTCGCCCAGTTCGAAACATAGCCTGAGGTAAACAGGAGCGCAGCCGGCTTGCCATGCAGGTCGGCCAGCTCCTGCTCGAGCAGTACGTGGTGATGGTTGGTTCCGGAGATATTCCGTGTCCCCCCTGCCCCGGCGCCGCACTGGTCCAGAACAGCATGCATCGCGGCGAGGACTGCCGGATGCTGGCCCATGCCCAGATAGTCATTGGAACACCAGACCTTGACCTCGCGGACATCCCTGCCCCCGTGAAAATCAGCCTTCGGAAAGTTGCCCATCCGCCGCTCGATATCGGCGAAAACCCGGTAATTCCCTTCCTGCTTGAGGCGGGAAAGCTCGCCCTCGAAAAAATTCTCATAATCCATGGTTCAGGCCCTCCGGTCCCTTGCTTGTATTGTCTGCTTGTCTTGTTTCGTGCCCGCCGGCTTCAGCGCCCATTCCCACAGCGAGGGATCCGGCACGGGCAGCACGAGGGCCCAGTGTTCGATCAGCGCCAGCAGCACAATCGTTGTCAGCAGCAGCAGTCCTGCGGACTCGTAGCTTCCCGGCGCATGCCCGAAGGCGTGCAGCGCCAGTACGACCGACAGGCTTGTGATTGCGATGATTGCGACCGCAAAGATGCGCCCCGGCGCGGCCCGGTTGAAGTAGGATTTCAGGTAATCCAGATGCACCGGCAGGAACTTGTCGACGATATTCGGTGCGCCGGAGAAAATCACCAGCTTGGCACTGATCCGCATGGCCCACAGGATCAGGAAGGTCCAGAGCGCAAACTGGTTGGCCGCGCCCCAGCTCAGCCCGGCAAGGATCACCGCATGGGCGACGATCGCCAGTTCATGATGCAGCACCACCCGCAAGCCTTCGCCGAAGCGGGCCATCGGCCTGAGGCCTTCGCTGCAGGGCGCCTGCCGTGTGCCGGTGATGAACCCCGTCAGGAACATGACTTCGTGCCATGCCCACAGCATCAGGCCCGACGCAAACCCGGCATAGGCGCCAGCGACACTCGTCACATCGCGCAGCCCGACGACGAGAAATGTCGCTGCAGCCAGCAGGGCGGTGGCCGCCAGCGCTGTCCATTTGAACGTCGCCCGGGGCAGGCCGATCAGCCAGAGTATCGCGCCCGTGCTCAGCCACCAGGCCAGCGCAGCGAAGATCAGCGGGGGGAGGTATTCAGTCATCAAACGGACTACCAGACGGGCTGCAGGCGGATCTTCTTCGGCAGGTCATGCTTTCGCACGGGCAGGAAATAGAGACGGACGAAGGTTGCCGCCGCCGACAGGGCGAGCGCCTTCCTGCGCAACCAGGACAGCGGGCCGCGTCCCTTGATCTCCTCCATCCTGTCAGCCGTGAGCCGCAGGCGTTCAAGGCCCTCGCGGAAGGCCGGCGCGTCAATGTCAAGCTCGACCGGGTAGACCTGCCGGGCAATTTCATTGGTTGTCCGGAAGACCTGATAGTCATAGCTCGTCGGATCAAGCCCGAGTGCCTCATGGAAGGCGGGGCGCCGGTGGTCACGAACATACATCGTGGCATAGACGGCCAGCAGGAAGAAGCGGATCCAGTACTTGTTGCCGCCCTTCAGCAGATCCGGATTGGCGCGCATGATCATGGCAAACGCTTCGCCATGGCGGAATTCGTCATTGCACCATTGCTGGAACCATTTGAAAATCGGGTGGAAGCGGAGTTCCGGATGCTTCTCCAGCTGGCGGAAGATCGTGATGTAGCGGGCATAGCCGATCTTCTCGGAGAGATAGACCGAGTAGAAAATGTATTTCGGCTTGAAGAAGGTGTACTTCTTCTTCCGGGTCAGGAAACCAAGATCGACACCGATCCCGAAATCCTTGAGCACGAAATTGATGAAGCCGGCATGGCGCGCTTCATCGCGGCTCATATACTTGAACAGCGTCGCCATGTCGGGATTCTCGACCTGGCGAACGATCTCCCGGTAAAGGACACAGCCAGAAAACTCCGATGTCAGTGAGCTGACAAGGAAGTCGACGAACTCGGCGCGCAGCTCCGGGGACAGCGTTTCGAGGATATTGTCGAACTCATCTGTCCGCTTGAAATGGTTGCGGTTGGGATCGGAGGCCATCTCGGCAATCAGTGCGTCCCACTCTTCACGTACAGCCGAGACGTCAATCCGGTCGATTTCATCGAAATCGGTGGTGTAGAAGCGCGGCGACAGCATGGTTTCCTGCATCGCCAGCTGGTTGGTATCGTAGGAAGGCGGCGCTTCAAGAACGCGCATTTCCTCTTCGGTCAGTGTCGCTACACTCATGGGGCTCACACCCTCCCATCGCTGAAGCTCACTTCGTAGAGTTCAGTGAGCAGGAACATGGATTGCAGCCGGACAAGCAGCCGCTCGAATAAATTGGCCCGTGTCAGGGTTGCCTCCCGGCGCAGGACAATGCCCTGTCCGAACGGCACGCTGACCGGCGCGCCATGCACGAGGACCTTGTCACCAATGCCCGGCTGTAGGCCGCCATCAAGTTCGACATGGGCTTCCAGCGACTCATAGGTATGCAGAACACGGATTGTACAGGGTACGGTGATGCGGCGGGCGATCATCTTGTGCGACTCCCGGCTTCGAAGAGGTTGGCGAATTCGCCGGCATTCGAGGCGCCGAAGGCATCGAGACTGACCCAGTGCCCGGTTGACGGATCTTCCAGGATGTAGCGTCCCGTCCCGGTGCGATGCAGGACGAAGGCCGGTCCCTGCCCGATTCCGGCGCTCTGCCGGTTGAAGGCGAGCGACCGGAGGGAGGTGCGCACGAAGCCTCCTGTCGCGGGCTCCCAGCGCTGCACGACCTCGCCGGTTTCGGCATTGATGGCGAGGACGCTGCCATCCTCCGCATCGGCGAAACGGAAGGCCAGTGTCTCGACCGATTGCGGCCGCCAGTCGGACGTCCGGCTCGATCCGGTCAGCTGTACGGCCGCGACACCAAGGACCGCAAAGATGACCAGTGCCGCACAGGCCATCAGCAGGGCGCGAGGGGGATCTAGATCATGCGTATGGGCCATTCTGTGCCTCCATCAATCAATCTGTCTACACACCCGCGGCTGCCGTCGTGCCTGTGACAGGCTTCATGGCGGGTCTTGCGGCAGGCAGCGTTATCTGGCCGGGGGCCGCTGCCGCTATGGCACTGCGCAGAAGGCCTGAGACTGTCTCGACATCCGCCAGCCCGCGCAGCGAGGGCTGCGGGCGCCGGTAGCGGAAGGGCCGCACATGCGGCCAGAGCTTGAGGTAGCCGAGGCCTTTCCCGTTCGCGAGCGTAAGCGCGACATCGCCCTTGCCGCGCCCATAGGTGCGGAAATCCGCCGCCGCCAGCTGGCCGAATGGCAGATTGACATACTTCCGGATCGCCACACCCCAGCGCAACACGATGCGCTTCGATGTGATCGTATAGACGCTCGCGCGCGCCATCGACCAGGCCAGAAGGAACAGCAGCGCGAAGGCGCCTGCCGCCGCCATCGCAGATGTGATGGCAACTTCCGTCATCGCCGCGCCGGGCGCACCTTCAGACGACAGCCGGGCAATCCGCCATGAAGTCGCGATCAGGAAATAGGCCGCTACGAGACGGACGTGGAAGACATGGATGGCAAAGGCGATAAAGCCGGGCTGGCCCTGCCACAGGATGCGCTCATCCTCCGGCAAGGCCTCAGGAAGGCCGCGGACCGGCTCGCCCCCGCCCTCCTCTTCGTCATGCAGCCCGATCACAGCCAGGGCTCCTGACGCTGAGGCGTCGCATACAGCGTGCCCGCACCATAATACGCACTGACCATGTCTTCCTCGCGCCGCGTAATGCGATCCATGGAGCGCGTGCGCGGGACATGGGCGAAGTGCTGGCCCTTGATGGCATCCACCTCGATCCGTTTCCGGGCCTTGCTCACGGTGGCGAAGGGCACGGGCAAAAGGACCCGATCGCCTGAACCATCAAGGGTGACCTCGAAATAGCGGATGATGGCCTCGGCGCGATCCACCCAGAGATCATTGACGGTTCCGGCCCGGACGCCGTCGAGGCCGTAAACCGCAAGACCCCGCGGATCGATATCCTTCTCCGAAACCTTGTAGTCCGGATTGAGGCGATACGGCGTGATCCGGTCTTCGCCATGCCAGGTCAGGTCCGGGACATCATCTCGCTGGGCATAGGAGCCGGGTCCGACCGCATCGCGCATGGGATCGTTCGAGGGAACGCTTGGCGCTCCCGGCCAGGGCGCCGTGCGGGTAAGCGGATGGTCGCGGTCATCCCCCGGCGCGTAGCTGTATTCCTTCGTCCCCCGGCTGTTCGGAAGGGTGTAGGATTTCTTTGGCGGGAAGAAGAAGATCCCGGTCGTCTCCTTACGGCCGGTTGTGTCCTCCTCCATCGGATAGCCTTCGCGCATGCCTTCACGCTGGAGGTAGTAAATCAGATAGAGGAAGAGGATCGTGAAGGCCCAAAGGCACACGTCCACAAGGTCAACGCCGTTGACGAATTCTCCACTGTATAACATGACCGGTCTCCTTAGGGTCGTCGTGTCAGCCTGGGTATGCAGGCAGGCCAAATCTGGCAGGTTGGGGAGTGGGGGAAGCGAGCGAGTGGCGCGCAAGCGGCCCGACGACCACCAGAGCGATAAACAGAAGCAGAATCTCGACGTGATAGACCACGGTATAGCCGGCAACATTGCCAGCGAGCGCCGGGCCGAGGGCGCCATTTGCGCCGAGCGCCGAAACCGCATCGCGCAATGCGCCGCCAATGGCAATCGAGGCGCCGGTCGCTGTCGCCGTGACAGCGCCCCAGGCGCCGAGCGCGATGCCGCCATCGTGATACTTTGCAACCGACATCATCGACGTCAGGGTGCCGACAGCAAACATGCCACCGCCAAAGCCCATCAGGAGTGCCCCGGCGAGGAAAAGCAGCAACATCTGGGCCGGATGCGCAAGAATGATGAGCGCAAAAGCGGCAATTCCGATCAGCGCGCCAGTACCGGCAAGGCGATGTGGCTCAGCGCCCTCGCTCAGCCGGTATGAGCAGAGGGTGAAAGCGGCCAGCGCCCCCAGCGCAGTCAGCGCGGTAAGACGCGTGGTGCCCGCCACGCTCATGCCAAGTATTTCGGCCCCGTAAGGCTCAAGCAATACGTCCTGCATGTTGAAGGCGGCTGCCCCGAGTCCCGAGGCGATCAGCAGCCGCATTGTCATCGGATGGCTGACAAGCTGGCGCCAGGTCTCGCGGAAGGATGTGCGCGGGCGCGCCGGGTCCGTCAGCTCGCGGTTGCGGGTCTCCTGCTTCCATAGCGCAATCACGTTCAGCACCATGGTAACGACGGCCGCCCCCTGAATGACCTGTATCAGGATCAGCGTGTTGAAATCGTGCAGCAACCAGCCGAACACCAGCGCGCTGACGGCCATGCCCAGCAGCAGCATGACATAAAGAAGCGCGACTACGCGCGGGCGGGTCTCGTCAGTTGACAGATCACTGGCGAGAGCGAGACCGGCGGTCTGGGTTATGTGAATTCCCGCCCCTGTCAGCAGGAAGGCGAGCGCCGCCCCGGCAATGCCGACCCAGGCCGGGCCGGTTGTGTCACCCGAAAGCAGGATCAGCGCAAAGGGCATCAGCGCCAGCCCGCCGAACTGGAAGAGCGAGCCGAACCAGATGAACGGGCCGCGCCGCCAGCCGAGGACGGATTTATGCTGGTCGGACTTGTGCCCGATCAGCGCCCTGAGGGGCGCAAACACGAGCGGCAAGGCGACCATCAGCGCCACCAGCGCCGCCGGGACGCCAAGTTCGATGATCATGACGCGATTGAGAGTGCCCGTCAAAAGCACCATCGCCATGCCAACCGACACCTGGAACAGCGACAGCCGCAGCAGCCGCCCCATGGGAAGTTCCGCGCTGGCCGCGTCCGCAAAGGGCAGGAACCGGATGCCGATTTGCATCCAGAAATCTGCAGCGGTGC
>DAIRTA010000008.1:0-32357 GCA_036804125.1 Hyphomonas sp. | reverse complement strand
GCGCAGTATCAGGGCGCCTATAAGGTGACACGCGAGCTGCTCCAGGAATTTGGCGAGCGGCGGGTAGTCGATACGCCGATCACGGAGCATGGATTTGCAGGCCTGGGCGTGGGTGCGGCTTTTGCGGGCCTGAAGCCCATTGTCGAATTCATGACCTTCAATTTCGCCATGCAGGCGATCGACCATATCATTAATTCTGCGGCAAAGACCCTGTACATGAGCGGCGGGCAGATGGGCTGCCCGATCGTGTTCCGGGGCCCGAACGGCGCGGCGAGCCGGGTTGGCGCCCAGCACAGCCAGGACTATTCCGCTTGGTATGCACAGATTCCCGGCCTCAAGGTTATCGCGCCCTATGATGCGGCTGATGCGAAGGGCCTCCTCAAGGCCGCGATACGCGATCCAAATCCGGTGGTCTTCCTGGAGCATGAACTCCTGTATGGTCTTTCGTTCCCTGTACCGGATGTCGAGGACTGGGTGCTGCCTATCGGAAAGGCGGTCGTGAAGCGCGAGGGCACAGATGTGACGCTGGTCGCGCATTCGCGCATGGTCGGCTTCGCACTGCAGGCAGCGGAGCGTCTCGCCGAGGATGGCATCAGTGCAGAGGTCATCGACTTGCGCACGCTTCGCCCGCTCGATACCGACACCGTTATCGAGAGCGTCAAGAAGACCAATCGCATCGTCTGCTGCGAAGAGGGCTGGCGCTTTATGGGCGTCGGTGCGGAGATCGCCGCAACGGTTGTCGCCGAAGCCTTCGATTATCTCGATGCGCCGCCTGCGCGTGTCCATCAGAAGGACGTGCCACTCCCCTATGCCGCAAATCTCGAAGCGCTGAGCCTTCCGAATGCAGACGATATTTATGAGGCGGCGAAACTTGTCTGTGAGGGGGCGTTCTGATGCCCATCAACATCACCATGCCCGCCCTCAGCCCCACGATGGAAGAGGGCACGCTTGCCAAGTGGCTCGTCAAGGAAGGCGACAGCGTCAAATCCGGCGACATCATCGCCGAGATCGAGACCGACAAGGCGACCATGGAAGTCGAAGCCGTGGATGAAGGCAAGGTGGCAAAGATCGTTATCGCCGAAGGCACAGAGGGCGTGAAGGTCAATGCCGTCATCGCTGTGCTGGCGGAAGAAGGCGAGGATGCGGCGTCAGTAAAAGCGCCGGCGGCGCCGGCAAAGCCGGAAGCCGCGCCTGCGAAAGCAGACGCGCCCAAGCCTGCCTCGCCTCCGCCGCCGTCCACGGCCGCCAAGGCGGGGGCCGCGAATGGCAAAAGCGCACCCGCGGAGCCCGGTCCTCGTCCTCGCGAGGGAGAGCGGCTGAAGGCCTCACCCCTCGCGCGCCGCATTGCAGCAAACAAGGGTATAGACCTGCGGGCTCTGAAAGGCTCGGGTCCGCATGGCCGCATCATCCGGCGCGATGTCGACAGCGCAAAGCCCGGTGCGCCTTCCGCCGCAAGTGCGCCAGCTTCGCCCGATGGTCTCATCCTGCCGCAGATACTCGACGATCGTGTCTATGCGCCCGAAACCTATGCGCTCAAGCCGCTCGATAACGTCAAGAAAACGGTCGCGCGACGCCTGACGCAGAGCTTCATGCAGGTCCCGCATTTTCCGCTGAATATCGATCTCGTCCTTGACCAGCTATTGGACAGCCGTGCAGCGATCAACAAGGCCGCTCCGGAAGGCGTGAAAGTGTCCGTGAATGACCTCCTGATCAAGGCGGCCGCGCTCGCGCTGATGGAGGTTCCGGAGTGCAACACATCGTATACGGACAAAGGTATCGCCTGGCACGAGAACGCCAATATTTCCGTGGCTGTTGCCATCGAGGGCGGGCTAATCACACCGGTCATCTTCAAGGCCGAAGAGAAGGGCCTGGCGGAAATTTCCGAAGAGATGAAGGACCTCGCGTTGCGCGCGCGCGAACGCAAGCTGAAGCCCCAGGAATATATGGGCGGCACCTTCTCAATCTCTAACCTCGGCATGTTCGGTATCAAATCCTTTGCCTCGATCATCAACCCGCCCGAAGGGATGATCCTGTCGGTCGGCGTCGGCGAGAAGCGCGCCGTGGTGGACGAGACGGGCAACGTCGTGGTCCGGACGGTCATGACTGTCACGCTCACCTGTGACCACCGCGTCATCGGCGGCGCAGAGGGTGCCAAATGGCTCGCGGCGTTTAGGCGCTATGTGGAAACGCCGGAGGCTATGCTGCTTTAGCTGGTGAGAGGCGTGTCGTCCCGGAAGGCGCGCAGCGCTTGTCCGGGATCTTCGTCAGGCGACTAATCAGGTCACGGATAGGCGCTGCGCGCTTTCCGGGATGACAGGGAAGGGAATTACAAATGTCCACCCAATACGATCTCATCGTCATCGGCTCCGGCCCCGGAGGCTATGTGGCGGCGATTCGCGCGAGCCAGCTTGGCATGAAGACGGCGATTGTCGAGCGCGAGAACCTCGGCGGGGTCTGCCTCAACTGGGGGTGCATCCCGACCAAGGCCCTGCTGCGCTCGGCTGAGGTGCTGCACCTTGCGAAGAATGCGAAATCCTTCGGCCTGAAGATCGACAAGATCGACTTTGAACTTGAGGCTGTCGTCAAGCGTTCTCGTAGCGTTGCCGGTCAGCTTTCGAACGGCGTCAAATTCCTGATGAAGAAAAACAAGATCGACGTGATCGAAGGCACAGCGCGGCTCGAAAAGGGCACGGCTGCGCCGAAAGTCATCGTCAAGGGCAAGGACGGAAAGGATACGCCTTACACCGCTAGACATGTCATGCTGGCGACCGGTGCGCGGGCGCGGGATATTCCGCAGGCTGGCCTGAAATCAGACGGCAAGTTTGTCTGGACCTATCGCGAAGCGATGACGCCGGATATCCTGCCCAAGCGCCTCCTCGTCATTGGCTCGGGTGCCATCGGTATCGAGTTTGCGAGTTTCTATAATGAGCTTGGCAGCGAAGTGACCGTGGTCGAGGTGATGGAGCGTATCCTGCCCGTTGAAGATGCGGAAATTTCCGGCCTCGCCGAGAAGGATTTCAAGAAGCAGGGAATGACCATCCTGACAGGTGCAAGCGTCAAGAATGTTGTGCCCGGCAAGAACACTGTCACGGCCGAGATAACCACGAAGGACGGCAAGAAGGACACGAGAGAATTCGACCGCGTCATCCTTGCCGTCGGCATCGTTGGCAATGTGGAAAATCTGGGTCTGGAAACGCTCGGTGTAAAGATCGAAAAGACCCATGTCGTGGTCGATGGTTTCGGACGAACGGGCGTGCCCGGTCTCTATGCCATTGGGGACCTCACCGGCCCGCCCTGGCTAGCGCACAAGGCGAGCCATGAAGGTGTTGTCTGTGTCGAGGGCATTCATGGCAAGAACCATGCTGAGCCGTTCGATGCCTCGAATATTCCGGGCTGCACCTATTCGCATCCGCAAATTGCGAGTGTAGGCCTGACGGAAGCCGCGGCAAAGGCGAAAGGGCATGACATCAAGGTTGGCCGGTTTCCCTTCATCGGTAATGGCAAAGCGATTGCGCTGGGGGCCGGCGACGGCTTGGTCAAGACGGTGTTCGACAAGAAGACCGGGGAATTATTGGGGGCACATATGATCGGGGCGGAAGTTACAGAATTAATCCAGGGTTATGTCATTGCCCGGCAGGGGGAGCTGACGGAGGCCGACCTGATGCATACGATCTTCCCGCACCCTACCCTCAGTGAGATGATGCACGAAGCCGTGCTCGACGCTGAGGGGCGCGCACTGCACACTTGACCCGGATCATAAGGTTCCTGCCGCGTCAGCTTGCGCAGGTTGAGTATCTGCGAGATAAGCTCGTCTGAGCGATAGCACGGCGCTGAAAACTGGCCATGACGGTGGGCAAATAGGGCGATGCTTGAACATGCCGATCTAGCACTGATCGCGCTTCGGCATATATTGCACGCAACCGAACAGAATGTTCAGGAAATCGCAAACCGGTCGGGCCTGCCGCCAGCACACATGCTGGTTCTCAAGACCATCAAGAGCATGGGCGAGGTGCGCACCGGGGATCTTGCGAACAGGCTCAGGATAAAGCCAGCGACGATGTCGGCGCTTCTCGACAGGCTTGAGTCCCAGGGGCTTGTTGTCCGCCGGCGCAGTGTCTCTGATCGCCGCTGCATATTCGTGCAACTCACCCGGGCGGGCCATGACGTCCTGCAGAGCGCTCCAAGCCTGTTGCAGACGGATTTTCGAAAGAAGTTCGAGGCGCTGGCGGACTGGGAGCAGGCAGCAATTGTGGCCGGTTTGCTGAGGGTTGCACATCTGATGGGGGTCGATCATCTCGATGCGGCCCCGCTTCTCGAGATTGGTCCTGTCCAGTCACCAGAGAACGATATGCAGCTGAGTTAGCTTGCTGGCATGCAGGCGCGCAGGCCGGCAACCGGAAAGACCGACTCCCACCCGGCCATATCCTTTAAAACGAGACTGCCCGACGACACGCGCTGTCCATCTTCGAGCATTTCACCCGGCACGATGCTGAGCCTTACATCCATACCTTCGGCCGAGTGGTACTCGGCTTCCGTCAGGAATTCTCCGAAGACGTCCCCCCGGCTGGCGACAAGCGTCAGCACACTTTCGCTTTCGCCAAGGTAAGCCTTGGCGGTAGGGCTTGCGGCCTCGCTGAAAAATACGAAACGGCGCGGTGTTCCTATCGTCCAGAGGAACAGTCCGCACGTACCGGGCTTGAGCTGCTGGGGCGAAAGTTCGCGTATATCAGATTGAGGGGCCGGGAGCGCAGCGCCCGCCTGCCTGTTCGGGGCCTGACCCATGTCTGACGCGCAAGCGACGAATGTGAGGACGAGCGGCAGTGCCAAGGTGAGGTGAGGCTTCATCGGTCAGGGTCTCCGGTGGCGTCAGGCATTCGGTACACCAACACAGCGCCTTCCTGAACAAACCCGCCATAGGCGAGGGCAAGGCGTTCCGTATCGCTGAGAACGCCCGAAACGCGCGCCTCGAAACGGCTGTGCTCTTCCAGGTTGAGCCATGTATCGGCAGCCAGGTTGATCGGGCCTGCACGCTCTCCTGAAAGATGGATCAAAAGGGAGCCACCATCGCAGCGCACCAGGCCTGTGAGTTCCGGCCATCCTGCTCCCAGGAGACGACCTTCCTGTGACAGCGCATCGCTCCAGCTTGTGCCGGTGGCTTCGGCACAGCGCATGTCCTGAAGGCGGATCCGGTCAGCACGCACGCGCACGGTGCCACCGTTCTGGTGCAGCCAGCCCGGCACATCCCTCAGTGAGGCAATACGGACCTCAGCCCGAAGATCGGACGCCTCGATTGCATTGCCTGCAAATGCCAGGCTGCCGCTGCCCCGGCCCGACGGACCATCCAGGCTGACATGATATTGCAGCCATCCACGAAGCAAGCCTGAGGCCTGGAGTTTGAGCTGCGCCTCCCCGAGCCATTCACCGCCAAGGGACAGTCCGGATAACGAACCATTCGTCAGGGTTCCCTTAGCGGTCACCCATTCAAGACCCAGACGCTCGCCGCCGGCCTGACGCAGGACGAATCCGAGCGGCGTCGTCAGAACCAGGGTGACGATCAAAACGATTAGAAAAAGTCCTGAAAACAGCAGGTATCTCATGGGGCTTCGGGCCGTGAAAACTCGAACGTCGCATCGACCAGACCGGTATCGATCCGGGTAATCTCTGCGCGAAGGATTGTGACACCCGTATGCATCTCGACATCCGAAAGCCATCCGAAGATCAGGCCGGGATCGGTGTTCGTCAGTGAAACGCCGGTTGTGTAATTTTCCGTACCGGCAGTTTTCAGCTCAAGTCCCTGCAGCGCCGCAAGCCTGACAACTTCCCGCTCTATGTCGTCTGCCGCAAGCAGGGGCAGGCGCTGCGCGCCGGCCTCGGGTATGGCCTGCACTTCGCGCCGCTCGATCTGCGATAGCAGGACGAGTGTTTGGCTGGCGCGCATATGGGAATTCATGGTCTCTGAGCGCAGCCTCAGCAACGGATTCAGGACCACCTGCCAGACCAGCGCAACACTAACGAGCATGGCAGCCAGAAGAATCAGCCCGCGTTCTCGCGGAGTGCGGTTGGTCCAGGCCGCGTTCATGCGCTCACCTCAATCAGGATTTCGCAGATGATTCCGGTATGCTCCGGTCTTACATCGACCGTACGCACCTGCCAGCCCATGGCTTCGAGTCGCTGGCGCAGATGCGCGTCATCTCCAATCTCTCCAAGCTTCAACTCGGCACGGAAGGCGCGGGCAACACTGTCAAAATGGATAGCTTCGATGCGTGCATCTTCCATTCCGGCGATTGCCGTATAGAGGGCGGCGGAGGTGCTACGGAAACCTGAGCGGCGCTCCATGGGCCCGGCCTCGTATGTTGCGCGGACGGCGCGATGAATCTCACGCGCGCCCGTGTTACCTCTGTCAAACGCGGCAAACCGGTCCTGCGCCTCGCTTTCCATCCGGCGTATGTCCTCGCGAATAACGAGCGTTTCGACCCCGAGCATAGCAAATGAGAGCGCTGCCGCAATTGCAGCCAGAACAGCGGGCGCCCGCCACTGACTGAGTGTCAGACCCGCGGCGCCTGCGCGCGGCGCGAAGCGCCGTGTTCGCAGGTTAATGCCATGGGTTGAATCGTATCGGCGCAAGAGCTCGGCTGCCGGATGAGAGTCCGCAGGCCCGGAAGGTGCAACGCCTAATCTCTGCGCGGCTTCCAGACCAAGGACCGGAAAAACAGCTCCGTCATTCGAGCAAAGTGTCAGGAGTATCTCGTCGGGAAGGCTGCCATCCAACCCGTAGCGCCGGCTCCCGGAATTGACGAGGAAGCGGTCGCGCAGACCGATGATGACAGGATTGCCTCGCATAAGCGACAATTCTGGAATTATAGGCGACTTGTCGAAGCCAAGGCGGCTGAGTTCGGCACACCAGTGTGACATCAGCCCGGCATCCACAAGGTAGAGGCTGTCGTCCGCCTGCGGTGATGATTTCCGTTCCATGACCACGTGCAGCGTATCAACGGCTTGACCGAGTTCGTCCTCGATAGAGAACAGTGCAGCCTTCAGACGTTCGCTTTCCCTGACCCCGGACAGGCGGACCGTGTGATGCGTGGCGGATTCCGCGGGAGCAAAGGCAATGGCCCTGGCCCGCGCTGCGCCGGAGACGCCCTCAGCTTTTACGGGCGTAACAGTGTGCCCCTCTACGAAACAAACTTCGCATGGATCGGACAGGCTTGCCGGGAGAAGGATGACACAGCGGCTCATGATCAGACGTCTCCGAAACGCCGCCAGACAACATCGACGCTATGGTCCGGCTTTACGGACAGGAGGAATTCGAAGGGCCACGCCCCCTCATCGAAGACGATCCGGGCGGTCACATGGAGATAACTTGATGTCACGGCTATCCGGGACATGTCGCGCGCATCCGGAGTGACGGATCGGACAAGTCGGTCTGCCTCAAAGGTTTCCGGCGACTCCCAGCCTCCGGCCGGTCTGGATTGAAGAATCTGTCGCGGCAGGTCGCGGCCTAGCGCCGGACTCATGACGGCTCGCAGAAGCGGCGCCTGCTCAGAGGTCAGGGTGTTGACGTTGAGCCGCGATTGATCGCTCACCGGCAGTGCGCAGACGAAGGGCGCAATCCGGGCGCGAACTTGCGGTGTATAGCCTTCAATCGCCGCCAGCTCTGCCACGCTCTCAAGCCGCTGCCCTGAGGTTCGGTATGGCGGTGATCGCAGCGCATATAGGGCATCCTCGGCCCCGGAGGACCGCAGGGTCTGGTCGGAATCGATCCAGTCGAGCAGGGTGTCGGTCAGGCGCCGGGCATCCGCGTCGGTCAGGCCAATATCGGTGAGCAGCCCACGATACCCCTCGATATCCTTGCGGACGCCAGCATCGCCATTGTCCTCGGTAACGGCTGCGAAGCTGTTGAGGTTGAAGCAATTGCTAGCCTCATTGATCTCGAGCTGTAGCGTTCCCCGGGGGGTGGGCAAGGAGACGGTTTCACCAAGTCCGGGTAATCCTTCCATGAGCCGTCCTTCCGACAGGCTGAGGATTTCACGCGCAAAGACGCTCGCAGCCGCTTCGGCAGACCTGGCGGCCAAGGCGGCATCGCCGCGGCGCGTACTCAACTTCGCAACAGTCGTGCTGCGTGCGAGTGTCTCGATGGACAGGTAAGCCGCAACAGACAAGGCCGCCACGATCAGCAGAACAGAGAGCAGCGCCGCACCGGCTTCGCGGGTCTTTGACATCATGGCAGGGCCCCGGTGAGGAATACCAGCCGCAGCCGGTCTTCGGGGGTAAAATACACCGTCAGTTCCACCTTGTCGGGAAGCTCCAGCTCACTGCCTGTTTCAACAACCCATTCGGGTAGCCAGACCTGCTCTCTTCCAAATCGGGCCTCAATTCGCTCGACACCAGACAGGATCACCTCGTCGACATGCGGCGTTCCTGGAACGGTATCCACATGGCTCCAGCTCCTGCGAATGAGGCTGGCGTCTTCCAGCCTGTATTCGAGGCGTTGCAGATCGCTGCGCGGCAAAAGCCCGCCTGGGTTCGTCCAGCCATTGCGGACAAAGGAGAACAGGCGGGTTTCCGGCTGGCCTGAAAAGCCCTCAAACACCCGCGCCGGCGCAGGCTCACCCTGAGGCTGAACAGCCCGGCGGGTCAGGGCCGCAAGGTCATCGCGCAAGGTGGCATGCGCAAGTCGGATTTCATCATATGAGGCAGCCTTCGTTTCCACTGCATATGATGCCCGGACAGCTTGTGTAAGCAGTACGGCGCCGGATGTTGTCAGCATGGCAATAAGGAACAGCGCAACAAGCGTCTCCAGGAGCGAAATGCCATCCTGCTGCGAGTATCTTGCACTAATCATTCGCAACCTCAGCCAGGACGGACAGGCGGGATAGTCCTGCTTCATGTCCTTCAGCGGTGACGACAACATCGACGATGAGCAAGGCTTGGCGGTCGGTCGCAGTGATCGTTCGCGTCCAGCTCAGCGGCTGTTGCCGCTGTACTGCGAGACCGGTCTCTATGCCGACAACAAGTGCCTCAGGATCTGTCAGCGTCTCGGCGATGACCGCCTCAGCAACGAGCCCGGCAAGAAAGCGCTGGTCGATGCCTGCGGCGAGGCGCGTCGTGCTGGTATTGAGAGCCACCATTCCGACGGCCGCGGTCGAGAAAACAGCGAGCGCAACAAGGGTCTCCACCAGCGAGAAGCCTCCATGATTGCTCATGGGGTCCTCTCGGGAATGATACGGGCAGCGGGCGCAACAGTAAGATGCTGGACTTGCGATCCCTTTTGCACGCGCAATCCGGCGACGGTCGAATGCCCGAGGGGATCGAAAACAATTTGCGGCCAGTCTGCAGGCCAGGTCTCCGGGCCGGTCGCCCTGGTCTCATCTACAGACACCGTCATCGCGCCGGGCAGGCGTATCTCGCCTCTGGAAACGGGCTGCCAGTCTCCATCATGCCAGGTCAGCACTGTTATCTGACGCGGCTCGATCCGCAGCCCGGACGGCTGCCCGGTAAGATTTGCGCGAATGGCTGCCGTTTCTGCGGCCGCCTCAATCTTGCGGGCAAATCCGGCGGCTTGATCGCGCGGCGGTATGGTCATGATGATGAAGCTCGACGCCAGCGCCAGGATGAAGAGCGCCGCCATGACCTCGATGAGTGACAACCCGCTCTGACGGCCGGGTATGAAGGGCTCTGTGTTGTGGTTATCGCGGAAACTCATTGCGTGATGCATCGGGAGCCGGGGTCAGTCCCAGTTGCCGATGTCGGCATCGGGGCCCTCACCGCCCGGCTGGCCGTCGGCGCCATATGAGAAGATATCATACCGCCCTCCTGAGCGTGCGGCTGGCACGACATATTGATAAGGATTGCCCCAGGGATCGTTCTGGATACGGCGTATATAACCGCCCGGGCGATAGAGTGTCGTATCTATATCTGCCGGCGGCACCCTCAGGGCCTCCAGCCCCTGTTGCTGGGTCGGATAGGTGTACAGATCGAGATTGTACTGTTCGAGAGCGCTTTCGAGTGATGCTATGTCTGCCCTTGCCTTTGAAATGCGCGACTGCTCGCCGACAGGGGCGACGTTGAGGATAATCAGCGTTGCGAGAAGGCCCATGATGAAGACGACGACCATGAGCTCCACAAGGGAAAAGCCGGCGTCGTGGGGGGCGTTCTGGCGTCTATGGCTGGCAGGTTGCATGGATCAGCTCCTAAAGGTTCAGGGCGAGCGTATTCAGCTGGATGATGGGAAGCATAATCGACAGAACGATCGTTCCGACAATCAGTCCCAGGAATATGATGATTGCCGGCTCAAGCAGCCCAAGCGCCACATTGGTCGAGGTCTCAAACTCAGACTCGAGGAAATCCGCCGCCCTGTTGAGCATGCCCGGAACATCCCGGGCCGCCTCGCCGCTTTGCGCCATGTGGATAAGGAGGGGCGGGAAGACCCCTGTCGATTTCAAGGCTGCTGACAGGTTTCTGCCTTCACGGACACTCTCAGCGACAGCGCGGGTGGCGTCGATAAATACCGTGTTCTGCATTGCTGCCCGGGCGCCGTTGAGGCTTTCGAGAACCGGCGCGCCGGACGAGGACAGGGTCGAAAAGATCCGGGCAAATCTGGCAGCGGCAACCTTGCGCGACAGCGCGCCCACATAAGGCAGGTTCAGCAGGAAAGCGTCATACCGGCTGCGGAAGCCCGGCAGGCTCAGCACACGGCGGAATGCGATCACTGCAAGGAATGCGACTGCGAGGACGGCCAGGCCCCAACTGCGGAAAAAGCCTGAAATCGCTATCACGGCTTCAGTCAGCCATGGCAGTTCGCCGGCGCCGAGCAGGTCAAACTGCTCCACAAGGCGGGGGACAATGAACACCATAAGTCCCGTGACCATCAGCACCGCCATTAGCCCCAGGATAGCGGGATAGATCAGGGCCGAACGCACGAGGGTACGCATCCGGTAGCTCCGCTCGAGATGAGTTGCCAGCTGATCGAGGACTTCGGGCAGCTTTCCCGAGGCTTCTCCGGCAGCAACTATCGCGCGATAAAGAGGCGGGAAAGCCCGCGGCGCCGATTGCAATGCGTCCGCGAAACTGACCCCCTGCATCACCTCGGACCTTGTTTGCTGAAGTATGGTTTCAAATTCAGGCCGCTCACTGCTGCCAGCCGCAGCCGTCAGGGCTTCTTCAACGGTCATTCCCGAGCCAAGCAGCACAGCGAGCTGGCGCGTCAGGAGGGTCCGGTCTTTCTCCCGGAACCGCGAGCGGTTTGAAGCCCCGCCGCCTGCGCGGGTTTCGGTAACGCTCACGGGAGTCAACGCGCGAAGCCGGAGTTCGCGGCGCGCCGCGCGTGGGCTGTCGGCGATAATCGTGCCGTTCAGCCGCTTCCCGTCAGTCGCAATTGCGCTGTATTCAAATGCCGCCACCGTGCCAGGCCTCCCTGCGGCATACATGCAGGACTTCTTCAACGCTGGTGTCGCCAGAGATGATGTAGCGGCAAGCGTTCTGAAACAGCATATCATGCTCCGCAAAAGCTATGCGCTCGACATCCTCTTCGGTCCCGCCCAGATTTATCAATCGCTTGATCCCGGGTGTCACGACCAGCAGTTCATAGACGCCAATCCGGCCACTATAGCCTGTATGCGCGCAGTTCGAACATCCTTTCGGTCTGTAGAAACTATACCCCTGTCCGGTTGGAATCCCAATGCGGTCAAGCAGTGAATGGTCTGGTGAGTAAGCCTCGCGGCAATCCAGGCAGAGCCTGCGGACAAGCCGCTGCGCCATGACCGCCCTCAGGGTTGACGCCAGCAGGAAGCTTTCGATTCCCATGTCCCGTAGCCGGGTGATGGCGCCGGCAGAACTGTTTGTATGAACTGTGGAAAGAGCAAGGCGCCCCGTCAGCGCAAACTCCAGAGCAACTTCGGCCGTTTCGGCATCGCGTATCTCGCCGACCATGACGATATTGGGGTCGTTCCGTAGAATCGATCGCAAGGTGGCGGCAAAGGTCAGCCCCACTTTATGGTCCATGGGTGTCTGGCTGATGCCGGGCAGGCCGTATTCCACAGGGTCTTCCAGCGTCATGATGTTGACCCGTCCCGAATTGAGGAGGGTCAGGGCGGAATAAAGGGTTGTGGTTTTCCCAGATCCGGTCGGCCCGGTGACGAGGATCACACCGTTTGGCTCGCTGAGCACAGCCTTGAACCTCTGAAGCGTTGCCTCATCCATCCCGAGCAGATCAAGGCCGATCCGCGCCTGTTGCGCATCGAGAATACGCAGGGCCACGCGCTCGCCATAGCGTGTTGGAAGCGTGGCGACGCGCACGTCGAGCGCGCGCCCGCCAAGCGTAAGCGAAAAACGCCCGTCCTGCGGCATCCGTTTTTCGGCAATGTCGAGCCGGCTCATGACCTTTATGCGGGACACGAGCGGCGAAGCGATCCGGCGCGATGGCGTGAGAACTTCCTGCAGGTCACCATCAATGCGGTAGCGAATGGAAAGGCGGTCCTCGAATGGGTCGATGTGAATATCCGAGGCGCGCCGCTTTATTGCATCCTGAAGCAGGCCGTTGATCAGCCGGATGATCGGGGCATCTGCGTCTCCCGCAAGCAGATCTTCCGTCTGCGGTATCCGGTCAAACAGGCTTGCCAGGCTATCCTGCGAATCGACAGCTTCTTCGGCCGCTCGGCCATCGAGGGCGCGCTGTGCGTAGGCTTCAGCAATGATCTTTTCAAACTCAGTGGCCGATACGGTTTCAATACGGAATGCGGCACCCAGCACCCGGCGTGCTTCGATCAGGCTGTAAGGATCGGCGCCCATGCGCATGGCGAGAGTGAGGATGTCTCGCTTTTCAATGACGGCGAGACCCTTGTCCCGGGCAAAAGTGTATGAAAGTTGCCGCTCCTTTATCATCTTCCATCACCGACCCGGCGGTATGGCGAGTGTTGCCGGTCCCGATCGTCCGAGCACCTGCTCGATATAGGCATCGATCGAGTCGTCAGCCCGCACGCCTCGCATCAGCTCTTCAGCCCGCACATACAGGTATTTCTGGGCTGTAGTATCGAGTGCGTCTTCTTTCGTGCGGATAATTGTCGGCCGGATGAAAACCATGAGATTGGTGCGTGTCCGAGCTTGCCCTTCGGACCGGAAAAGACGGCCGGCGAGGGGAATATCACCGAGCAGCGGCACCTTTGTTTCACGGACCGTATCCGTCTGCTCGATCAGCCCGCCAAGGACAATGATCTCGCCATCATCTGCCAGGACGCTGGTCCGGATTTCGCGCTTGTCGAGGATGAGATCGGGCGTAACCGTGCCAATGCTGCCGAATACGCTGGAGACTTCCTGCCTGATATCGAGCTGGACTGTATTTTCCTCTCCGATCCGGGGTGTTACCTCAAGCTGGATGCCGACATCCTGGCGCTGCACGGTCCGGAAAGGGTTGGCGTTCGCATCGCCGAGTACCTGGCCTGTCGTGACCGGGATTTCCTGGCCGACAATAAGGGCTGATGTGGCATTATTGAGCGTCATCCCGAAGGGTGTCGAGAGGATACGGGAGTTGGTGTCCGCTTCGACGGCGTTCAGAATGGCCCCGAACAATGTGTCCCCGGACCGTCCTCCAATCCCGGCCGTCAGGCCGGGGGTGCCGATCAGCGAATTCAGCGCGGCATCCCGGAAAGGATTGTCGCGGGAGATGTCGTTGAACCCGTCGGTGATGATTGCACCTGTCAGGGCCAGCAGGTTAGGGGCCCCGCGGGAAAAGTTCGTCGACGCGAAGGGCACTTCGTTCCGTCCTGTGCCGGACAGGATGAACTGAAGTCCCAGCTCCCGTGTTGCGTCATCGGACATTTCGACAATGATCGCTTCGACCATCACCTGCGGCCGGCGCACATCAAGTGAGGCAATTACCCGGTCCATGGCGAGCAGCGTTTCCGAATTCGCACTGATGATAAGCGAGTTCGTCGGGTAATGGTGGGCTATCGTCTGGACGTCGGCTGCGCCTTCGATGGGCGAGCGCTGGGAGGCCATTGTGGCGCCTACCCGTTCCAGTATGGGAACAAGCTCTGCGGCATCGGCATTCTTCAGCGTAACGACACGGATATTGTCCCGTGGGGGTTCGGTCAGGTCAAGCCGGGTTGCGATTTCTGCAGCGCGCGCGACCGCGCCGGGTTCGCCGCGAATGACGATTGTATTGCTCGTAGGCGACGCCGCGATTGACAGCGGGCTGCGCTGGCCGCCTTCACCTTCCGCACCATGGAGGCGGTTCAGGATCTGCTCCATCTCGATCGCAGGCACGTTTCTGAGGGGCACCGTCTGGGCATCCATCCGGTCGCGATCCATCTGGCCCACGATCTCACGCACCTTGCGGATGTTGGATGCATAATCAACGACGACCAGGGTGTTGGTATTGGCATTGGCCACGACCTGTCCCTGGCTATCGATAAGGGGCCTGAGCATCTGGGCCGCCTCTAAGGCATTGACGGTGTTGAGGCGGAAAATTTCGGTAACGAACGGATCGGCGCCGCGGCTGGCTATGGGAGCCTCTGAGGCGGCAATCTGTTCAGGCAGTATCCGGTAGGTGTCCCGGCCGGCCGGGAGGGCCGTGAAGCCATGAACCCTGAGGGTGGTCAGGAAAACCTGGAAAAGTTCCGCCGTTGTCATCGGCGATTGCGAGATCACGGTGACGCGGGTCCGCCGGACATCCGGATGAACGATGAAAGTGTAGCCTGTTATCGAGGCAACATCTTCTATAAGCGCGTTAAGCTCTGCATCATCAAGCTTGAGCACATGCCGGCCATTCGTGGCGGGCTGGTTTTGGGCCACGGCCAATTCCGCAGCGCCAAGAATAGCTGCCGCGGCAAATATCATCCGCTTTTTCATCAGCCGCTGTTTCCCTCTGGCGCCACCCGAACGCGAACCGGCGTCTCGCCGCGCATCACATCGAGCGTCAGCCCGTCAACGCCAGCATTCATCTCGGTATGGAGACTTCCGGGAACAAGCTCCTGGACTGGGCGTCCATTAACGCGGATGACGATATCGCCGGGCTCAAGACCTGCCGCCCGGAAGGCGCCGTTGGCAGAACGTGGCGATAGCCTGTAACCCGTCAGCTGGCCGCTACGGGACTCGGGGCGGAACTCGGTATCCTGAAATACTTGGGATGCGGTCAGGGTGGCAGGGGGGCTGCTGGTCATTGATTCAGGGTTCGCAGCCACACCTGAGGCCATTGACGGCGCCGCAGCACCATCTGGAGTGATCAGGGACGATGCGTGCGTCCGGCTGCTCATGGTCAGCCGTTCTATCTGGCCGCCATGACGCAGAATCGCCTGGTCGGGGGTGACGGTGTACAGCACGACGCCGGGCATGAACTCCTCACCAATCGCCACCCGGCGCTGCGTCCCATCGGGCAAGACAAGAATTCCGGCGCCGAATTCGTCCCCGTCGGCGGCGCGAATTCCGGCAAGCTTTAGGTTCAACGTGGTTTCTGCTGCGCCGGCAAACTGTGCCTGACCGGACACCGTTGGATTAAACGCGTCAAATTCCCTCAGAATATCGAGATCCAACTGTCCCATGGCCGGGCTGCCCTGATCCGCAAGAGGGGGAAGCCCTGCAGGAGCGGTGCCAACTGCATCGGCCGGGGCAACCAGCAACCATACGAGCCTTGCCATCATCACGCCTGAAACAATGACGATAGCGGCCTCCAGAACCGTTTTCCCCGCAGCCGGTATGAGCGCCAGACTGCGGCCGCTCGCGGTCTCACTCAGTCTGGCAAATCTCTCGAACATTAGACTGTTACTGCCTGTAAAATCGGAGGCCTGTGTATTTCCTGCACTATAAAGCGGATTTAGCGAAGTCTTGAAGGCTGTGTCACAGTTGTTAGCCAGCCCCTGCTTGCACAACAACATGCCGTGCTGACAGGTACCCACACTTGTTCTTTTTGCCGTCAGGCCTTCCTAGCAACGCTCTTCGCAGTAGAGGTTTCCGCCTGCTCGTCCAGATCAAAACTCAGTACTGATGCCGATCGAGAAGGTGGTGCCAAGTTCATACTTGTTCACATTCACGAAACCGCCGGATCCGGACTGGAATTCGTTGAAGTCCTCACCGAGAATGTTCTCGGCGCGAAAATCGAGTGAGAACTCCCGTCCAGCAAGGTCGATCCCCTTCTTGAAGACAAGGTCAAGCATGAGTCCGGCGTCCTGCGTGAAGTCTGGCTGGTTTGTCGGAGCCCGCGCCGTAACACGCTCACTGGCGTAGTTAGCCAGCAGGGTGAGCTGAGACCGGGCATCGATGTCCTCCCAGCCCAGTTGGACATTAACGAGATGTTGGGACTGTCCCTGGAGGCGCTCACCATCGATAACGAAGTCGCTTGCTGGGCGAGGCTGCCCAGCGGCCTGCAGCGGAAAGACCACATCGTTGGCCCCAACCCTCAGCTTGGAGTCGCTGTAGGTATAGTTCGCCTGGACAAGGAAATCCTTTGAACCCAGGAATTGCCCAGTGTTGCCAAACGGAGTTTCGAATACGCGCTTGAACTCAATCTCCGCACCGTACAAATCGGCTTGGGGGGCGTTGATGTAAGTTTGCTGGATCGAGGCGCTCGTTGCGACGACAACCGACTCGACCGGCCGATCGAGCTGCTTGAAGAAGACGCCGAGGGTGAAGTACTGGCCCCGGTCGAAATAGCGCTCATAGCGCGCATCGAGATTCAGAATCTCCGTATCGACAAGGAAAGGATTGCCGATGAAGTTCCGGCTGCTCTCCGTATCGAAATAGACTTGCGGAGCCTGCTCCCGGAATTGCGGCCTGCCGATGCTCTTCGATGCGCCAAAGCGCAATTGCTGATCTTCGGCGAAGTTCCAGGTCAGAGTGCCGGCAGGAAGAAGGTAGGCATTCTCCAGCGGGGCGGGCGCAGCCGGCGACGCCTCTGACGAAATCAGAGACAGAGGCGTGACTGATTGTGTCGCATCCTCATAGCGGAGGCCTGCCGCGACGCGCACGAGAGGAAGGATTTCCGCATCGGCTTTCACGTATACGCCAAAAACTTCAAGATCGGCGTCATAGGCCGATGCGCCATCCGCACCTGTCGTTTCCCTGATGACGAACTGGTTCGGATTGATGTTGAAGTTCGCAAACAGGAAATCCGGTCTCTGCTGGAACACAATGAAGTCGCGGAATGGATCGGGATTGGCATTGATGAAGCCGAACAGTCGCGTTTGGGACTGCCGGTCGTTCTTGTAACCCTCAAGGCCCGCCGAGTACTCGATATCCCGCCGTGCTGAAAGAGGCTGCGTATAGCTGACATCTATTCCGCCGCTCACGACGCGGTCATCAAGATAACTGAAGCCGATCCTGTTGTCGGAGTTGCCGCCTGGATAAGTAAACGTACCGGTCAACGAGTTTAAACCAAACCGCGTGTTCATCTCATAAGGCGCGTCGCGCCGGGTTTGCGCCAGAGCCGTGCGCCAATCGAAGGTCCAGCGATCACGGAAATGCCGCCCGTGCAGCTGTGTGCTGTATAGCTCGCGTTCGTACCAGCCTGTACGTTCGTCCCTCACATCTGCGGCACGAAGTCCGTCGAAACCTTCCCGAGCGAAAGTCAGCTTGGTTGTGCGCCGGACATACAGATTGGTCCAGTCGATCTTGTCGTTGCCGAAATCGATTCCGACACCGAAAAGGCCGTCCAGGCCGATATTGTGGTCGCTCTGGACATAGTCATAGAACGACTCGGCAAACAGTACCCCTGCGTCAAGTTCGGCGTCTTCCTGGCGGCCGTTGCGTGTGCGCCAACCATTGCTGTACCCCAAAACCCCGATGATACCCACCCGGGTCCCGCTAACATCAAATGTCCTGCCGCCCGAAAGCCCTACGCTTCCGTTGAGCGGTATCTCGTCTTTCTGCTGAAGCAGTCTGACCGGGGCATTAGTGAAGGCCTGACCGATCTGCTGCAGCTCCGCGTCCGAGAAATTCGGCGACTGAACACGCAATCCGCTCGTCATCGCGATACGAAGCGCCAGGGGAAGTTTCCGTGTGGCGTCATCAAAGCCGATCCAGTCCGAAGACCCGCCGAAATGGGTTAAGCCCGGCTCTAGTGAGGTTTCGGTGTTGTAGCTTCCGCTAAGTGAAATCTTGAGAAAGTTTTCATTCGGCACATTGAGGGTGCGCAGGTCAATGATCCCGCCACCAAACTCTCCAGGATACTCAACCGAGTAGGTCTTCTGAACGAGAACGCTGTCGAGGATCTTTGTCGGGAAGAGATCCAGCGGGACGACCCGTTGCAAGGGCTCGGGGCTGGGAAGCGGTGAGCCATTCAGCCTTGCCGCCGAGTATCTTTCGCCGAGGCCGCGCACATAGACGAAACGGCCCTCAGCGATGCTGAGGCCGGTAACGCGTGCAAGCGCTGCCGCGGCGTCGGAATCCCCCTGGCGTGCCAGGTCCTCAGGCGCCAGGAAGGCAGCAACCTCGGAGGTGCTTCGGAGCACTTCCGGGATAAACCGCCCGAGAACGACGACTTCGCCGAGCGTCAGGTCACTGGCGGCTTCGGTTGTATCAGTGGGCTCGGCTTCCGTTTGCGCGAGCGCAAAGGAGGGGACGAGGAAAGCGGTCGATGCCACCAGGAGGGCACGGAGGGACAACGGAGATGAGGACATGGTCTTCGGTTTCCTGAAAGAGCGGAATAGGAAAGTGAGGCTGAGGTGAAAGAAGCCCGGCTTGCGCCGGGCTTCCCTTTCAATGTCAGCAGCCCGGCGTTGTCGGCAGGCCGCAGGTCCAGCCGACATACCAATCGTCGTTGGTGTCCCTCACTGCGCCGATATAATCGACCGGTGTGATGAAGTTCGTCACGGCAGACGGCAGGCTCCCCGCAGGGATGGGCGTTGCAGTAACAGCATTCTCATTGGCCCCGTTGATGAAGCCGTTGACCAGAGTGGAGGTGCCGCCTTTGACGTTGTTTGAGCCGGCATCGACGATCGCCTCGATCTGTGCCGCGGTGACCTCAGTGGCTCCCGAGCCGCCGGTCTGGAAACTTCCGCCCTCACAAGAGAAGAAGACGGAGTTATAGACCGGCCCGGTCCCGCCAAAATTGTTCGGGTTCGAGAGCGTGGCCGCGTTGGCCATCTGCAGGCAGGAGACGCCATTCACTGATGTCAGGACGGAATTGAAAACCTGGCCGACATGGCCGGTATTGTGGACAATAGCTGCCCGGCGCTGACCTGAACCCGTGCCCTGCGAGCGCTGGACAACCGTAAAGTTGGCATAGAGAGGACGCGTGAAGTAAGTCGGCGTGTTGGTCCCGCGGGAACTGGTCTCAAAGCCGTAATCGCCACCGCCCGTGCGCTGATAGACGATCCCGAACTGCGCAGCGCCACGCCAGCCCGAATCGGTATCGAAGCCGTCATCATCACTGCCCGTGATCACGATATTCCTGACGTTCACATTGCCGCCGAAGATCTCGATTCCGTCATCCGAACTGTTGTGGACTTGGACGAATTCGAACACCGTCCCGTTGCCGACACCGGAGAGAGTGATTCCGTTGAGCTCGTTGTTTGGGGCAATTTCGAAGCCTGAGAACTGCACACGAAGATAGCGGATCCGGCCACTGTTGTCTGATTCCGACAGGCCCCCGTAAAACTCATTTGATCCTTCTACCTGGGCTTCACAGGCAATATTCGGAGGGGACACGCCGCTTGGGCAGCCGTCTGTCGTGGGCGCGCGGCCGTTGATGATCAGCCCACCCCATTGGCCGATAGAGTTGTCGGTGGAGGTTCCTTCGACATTCTGACGGCTGGTCAGAACGATGGGGTTCGTCGCTGTGCCCTCGGCGAACAGCTGTGAGCCACGATTAACGACGAGAAAGTCAAGACCGGAATTCCCGAAGATTGTCACGCCAGGTTCTATGGTTAAAATACCTTGCTGGCCGGTGGGGAGAGGCGCGAGAGGATCTGGACCGAGGTCCCGCCCCACAGAGGTTTTGCCGCTTACAGAATAAATAACCCCGTCAAGATTTGCGAGCGCCAGGTTGCCGGTGATAGACTGTGGCAGCTGGCAGATCCGGCGGTTGGCGATGATACCGACATTCGACAGGCCTGTCGGGCAGCTCGCTGCCGGGCCGGATGGCCCAGAGGGCGGAGGGGGAGGGGGCGGCGGAGGAGGTGGCGCCGGCGGCGCAGGGGGCAGAACGAAAGCTCCCTGGCCCGGGGACGCTACGCGGTCGGCGCCGGTGCAGCCAGCTATCAGGGCGGCAGCGGCGCACCCCAGCATGAGTGTTTGCCATTTCTTGTCGGTGAACATTCAAAAGTCTCCAGAGTGAACCCACAGCGGTTGCGCCGCCGGGCCCATCCGGCTGGCCTGAAGACGTACGAGCGCCCTCCCGCACGGTCGCCTCTAACGACGGCCTGCGAAGCTTTCCGGAAATTTCGGTGACACTTCGGAGAACCGAAATAACTTGCGTTAACGCGTTGCTCTGCGGTTACATACAGGAATGTTGAGGCCGTGCCCTGTAATGCGTATACGGCCGAATGCAGAGCTGTTGCTGTCTCTGCATCTGCCCGGTCACGAAACTGTCAAACTATCTGCATAAAATAATCAGGCATTGTCCTGCTGGCCCGGAAAATCTTGATGAAGGCGTTAACTTTGCCAGCGCCTCGGGGCCTGTATGAACGAATTTGGGTGTTCTGACTTACCAGTCCTGCCAGACGAGTCCCACTCGAACCGGGGATTTCCTCAGCCCCGCGGAGGACGCCAGTTCGGGTTGCGGTTGGCCGCGGCGCGGTCGAACCGGTCCGAGCATTGCTCGGTCGTGTCACCAGTCTGCTGAAAGCTGAGGCAATAGAAGGCCGCCCGCGTGCCGTTCCGGAAAGTCGGATAACCATGCCAGCCATACTGGGCTGGGGTGCCGCTCCAGGCGTGCATGAGAAGCCGGCCCGGCGTCTGCGGGATCGGATGGTTTTCGTGACGCGCAACGAAGACCAGCTCGTCATCGACGAACCAGCGGATTTCATCGGGATCCCATTCAAAGGCGTAGAGCGCGATCTCTCGGCTGGAATCAAACCTGAGAGGGGCGTAGACGGAGCCGTGCGCGCGGCCATCGGTGAAGTAGTTGATGTGCAGCTTACGCGGGTGCTTGCCTACAAATTCGATATCGATTTCGTCATGCGGGTCGCCGAAATATTCCCCGGTATGGGTGAACATGGCCGAGACAGTGCCGGAGCCCGGCGCCGCCCTCATGACAACTTCATAGCGGCCGTAGTGAAACCGTCCTCTGCGGTGATACTCGCCGCCCGTATAGTTCTTGTAAGCCACACGCTCGCGGCGGACCTCCATCTCGATCCGGTTGGAGTGGAAATGTATGTTCTCGGCTTTCCAGGCCGGATGGGCTGAGTTTGGATAGTAGAAATCCGACTTGAACCAGCGTTCTTCGTCATGTGTCCGGCCAAACCAGGTTACGAATGAGGGGCTGGACTCGCTTTCGGAGGCCTGATTCAGCGCGGCAGCGGGAGGCGCCGGAGACAACCGGGCGGTCAGCATGAACGCCAGCGCTGCTGCGCCAAACAGGATGGCTGCTACAAGGCTGGCACGGAGCAGCCCCTTGTATGGCCAGAAGCGCACGGAAGAAAAAGCGTTGCGAAAGCCCTTGGCTATGTGTTCGGCCATGTCGGCTCCTGCTTTACTTTGCGTGCCTGCGATGAACAGGCATCGGGTCCGGCAGGCTGACATACCTGTCCGGGCGCCGGCTTACTTGGCCCCGCGTGAGAACAGGACAGCCGGAACGGTCCTTATCATGATCAGGACATCACCCCAAAAGGAGCGTGTCTGAACATAGGTCATGTCAAGATGGATCCGATACTGATAGCTGGTATTGCTTCGCCCACTGATTTGCCAAAGCCCTGTCAGGCCCGGACGAACGCTGGTGTAATGGAGGTATGCGTCCCGGTATCGGACGATCTCATGCTGCTGTATGGGCCTTGGGCCGACAATCGACATGTCGCCACGCAGTATGTTCAGGAGCTGGGGCAGTTCATCAATTGAGGTCTTGCGCAGGAAACGGCCGATCCGGGTAATGCGCGGATCGTCACTGAGTTTTTCGGTACGTTGCCATTCCTCTTGGCGCCTCGGGCATACCGCCAGAACTTCGTCGAGACGTGCGCGGGCATCCGGAACCATGGTTCTGAGCTTGTAGCAACGGAACTTGCGGCCGTTCAGGCCGTACCGGTCCTGGGCGAAGATGGCTGGCCCTCCATCGGTCAGCTTTATCAGAAGGGCGACAATGATAAGCAGTGGGGCTGTCAGGACCAACGCTGTTCCGGCGATGACGAGATCAAGGGCGCGCTTCAGGCCGAGATCCCGGCCTCTCTGCGGAGAACCCGAAATCGTCAAGTCAAGTCCGGAGCCACCTGTCCCTGGTGACGGGTCCGATATACGATAAGCCATTAGCCCCTCTAGGTTACGCTACTTCCCACCTTGCCCGCACGAAGTGCGGACAGACTAATATTCGCACCGTGCTTGGCGCTTCAATACTCTCGTTTGCAAGCTGTATACCAAGGGCTAACAATATTTAATGACAGTTGCACCATATTTCCCCACAGGCGCGAGACGTGTTCGCTGTTTGCAGGCAACTCGCGCTGTTCATGCCTTCGTAACAGGCAGCGCTTGAGCGGCCAGAGAGTGTTGGCGAGTTTTCTGGCTGAGTTGTCCAGCGATTCGCGGCAGGCGTCAGAAGATACGTTCACCAATCCGGATCGTATCGCCAGGGCGGACAAGTGTTGTCGGATTCAGTTCATAGGCGATCTCGCGATCGCTATCGACACTCTTGATGTAAACCACCCGGCGATTGGCGCGATAGCTGAACCCGCCGGCTGCAGCGACGGCGTTCTGGACGCTGAGGCCATTGATGTAAGGATACTCACCGGGTTGCCCGACCTCACCAAGAATGTAGTAGGGCCGGTAGTTGATCACCTCGGCGCTGACGCGGGGATTGAGGATGTACCCGTCGGCGAGCTTGTCAGCGACGGACCGTTCGAACTCGCTTGTCGTCATCCCGAGGGCTTCAACCTGCCCGATCAGGGGCATTGCCACCTTGCCAGTGCCATCAATCTCAAATTCGCCGGATAGGTCTTGGTGCCCGAATACGATGACGCGAAGACGGTCTGCCGATCCAAGCGTGTAGGCAGAGATGGTCTGGCTCCTGACCAATTCTGTATTGTCCCGGCTTGCCACCACCCCTTGCGAAGTTGTGCAGGCACCCGAAAACAGCATGAGCAGGATGACGAGTGTTATCTGGATACCACGCATGAACAACATAGCCACATCTCCTCACGCCCGTATGGCCTGATAACAAGCCATGCGTGCCGAACGTTTTCAAGTCCCTAGGAAAGCAATCTCCGTGCCGCACAGGCGCGCGGCGGACAGCCGGCCGGTTATGAATGCCCCTGTGTCCAGTCCGATTCGCCGGCTGTCGTGATGGATTTCCTTAATCGGAGTGTGGCCATGGACAACAAGTTGGTCGAACGGGCGTCCGTCATCAAGGAACTCGTCCCGTATCCACAGCATGTCTCTCAGGGATTGTTGCTCCAGCGGCTTACCGGGCCGCAAGCCCGCATGCACAAACACGTAATCGCCTGACAGGTGGTAGGCTTTGAGGTCCCTCATGAACTGGATATGCTCGGCGGGCACCTTGGTCCGGAAATGCGTCCAGAGTTTCTCCCATTCTGACTGGACGTCTGCCATGGCCTCATGGGATCCCAGGCTGGCCCGCTGGTTCGGTGGCTTCAGCCCGTAGGAAAACAGGGTCTCGCCGCCGCCATACTGTGCCCATTGTGCTCCAAAGGACATGTCTTCGAAAAAGCGGAGCATGGCTTCCTCGTGATTGCCCATCAGATAGACCGGGTCGAACTCGTCGAGCGCGCCGCTCAGGAACAGGTCGAGCACTTCGCGCGACTGCAGGCCCCGGTCGATATAGTCCCCGAGGAAAATGATTTGCGGGCGTATGCCGGCTGGAAGCAGGGCAGCGTCCTTCCTGATCTTCTCGAGAAGCCGCGTGAGGAGGTCAAAACGGCCGTGAATGTCCCCGATGGCATAGAGGCAAAGATTGTCGGGTGCCTGGGTTATGCGGGCAGTCTTGCCCGTCTCGGTCTCGTCCGGCGGGGTGTCAGCCGTTTCGCTTGCCTTGGGAGTGCCCGTTTGTCGTGCGGCAGCGACGGCGCGCTGACCGAGCGCTTTGAAACGGTCTAACAGAACCTTGGAAAATCGCCCTCTTACTTGGGTCATTACACTTGCCTTCCAGAGGCTGAATTATGTGTTTGTTATGTGAATGTGAAGCGCGCGGCAGGCGAAATTACGCCCTTCCGGTCAACCATTGCCGCAAAAACCCAACCGCCCAGCTCATATGGATCGTGCCGCACGCAGCGCCGGCGAGCAACCCGCACAGGGATTTTTTCCATAGGGCGACAGCGAGGGAGGCGGCTGCAAGGATACTCAAGTAGCCGAGCGGCAGTATCAGCGCGACAGGGTAGAGGGGGGCCATCAGGAGGCCGCCGGCCGTTCCCAGCAGGGCTGCCGCCGGCAGGAACTGGCGCAGCTTTGGGCGACCGCCATGTTTGCGAAGCGTTCGCGCCCGGCCTTTTCCGTAATTGTAGGATTGCCGGGCAAGGCCCTTCAGGGTGTTGCGCGGGATGTACTGGATACGAATGGCTGCATCGAGGTAGATGCGCCCGCCGGCCTTGGCCAGACGCACATCATATTCGGCGTCTTCATTATGCGTGAAGGTCTCGTCATAGCCGCCTGCACGCCGGAACCAGCTCAGATCGAAGGCGGCGTGATGGCCGTGATCGACAAAGCCCGACACGCGCCCGCCCCGGTGCGCGGCACCGCCAGACCCCAGCACCGTATCCACTACCCAGGCTGTGGCCCGGCCGAAGCACCCGGTGCCTACGGCATCCATCGGGACGACGAGCGAGGCTGCATTCACCTCCCGCATTCGCCGGGCGGCATCCAGGATGAAATCCGGCGGGTAGATCGAGTGCGCGTCACACCGGACCATGATGGTGTGGCTGGCCTCTGCCTGCGTCTGAACGGCCAGATTGACGGCGGCGGCTTGAAGGCGCCTGGTATTGTCGATGAGCCGCAGCTCGGGAAATTCGGGCACCAACGCCCTGACGATCTCGCGGGTCTTGTCCGAGCTGCCCCCGTCGGCGACGACAAGGCGGATGTCGCGCAGCGCCGTGTCGCCTGTCATCAGGGAACGAATGCAGGCTTCAATGTGGTGCTCCTCGTTCAAAGCCGGGATCACAGCCAGTATCTGGTGGGCAGGGACGAGCATGCCTGATCGCCCTTCCACCGCAGGCTCGGCCATGGACAGGCCATCAGAAGGGGGTTTTTCAACCATAGCCCGTTTCTAGCAAATCCTGTTCCAGCACTGACTCGGGGGATCTGGCTGTTAACCTCGTGATCACTGCAGCCGATACCGGCTTCTTCGGCGCCTGTCCTATGGGAAAGGATTGAACCACAGGCGGTTCCCCGTAGTGTTTTCATTACAAGGATACAGGCCGTCACAAGGGAGAGGAACCATGATCGGTGTTGTCGCAAGGCTCAAGATCCGGGAAGGTCAGGAGCCAGCCTTCGAAGAGGCTGCAAAGGACCTCATGGCCAAGGTCAAGGCCAATGAGCCCGGCTGCCTGACTTACCAGCTATACAAGGCACGCGAGGGGCAAGGCGAGTACATCTTCATGGAGCAGTATGCGTCGGCTGACGCGTTGAAGGCGCACGGCCAGACCGAGTATTTCAAGGCGGCAGGCCCGAAGCTCGGTGCCACACTGGCTGGCGCGCCGAAGATCGAATATTTCGATATCGTCGAGTAAGAGCCACCCGGCCCGGCAGGGCGGGCGCCAGGACCCATTCCCGCAACAGGTCAAAGAGGAGTCTGCGCTTGGCAGAGGCGATACGTAAGCCCAGCCTGTTCACGCGAGTTAGCTTTGGCATTGGCGGAGCTGCGGATGGCATCAAGAACAATGGTTTCGATTATGCGCTGCTGTTTTTCTACAGTAACATCATGGGCGTCGATGCGGCGCTGGTCGGCCTCGCGCTCCTTGTCGCGCTTGTCGTGGATGCCGTTTCCGATCCTGTTGTTGGCTACTGGTCGGACAATGCACGCACCCGTTTCGGCCGGCGCCACCCCTTTATCTATGCTGCGCTGATCCCCACAGCGTTGGTCTATTTCCTGACCTGGAATCCGCCCGCCGGGCTATCCGGCAATGATCTCTTCCCCTGGCTCGTCGCCACCACGATTGGCGTGCGGCTTGCCTTTACCTTTTATGACGTGCCGAGCTCGGCGCTCGCCGCAGAGCTGACACAGGATTATGATGAGCGCACCTCGCTGATGGCGCTTCGCTTCTTCTTTGGCTGGTTCGGCGGACTGACCATCCAGATCCTCCTCTTCCGCTTCCTATTGGTGCCGACGGAAGACGTGCCGGTGGGGGTTTTCAACATACAGGGCTGGAACACCTACGGCACGATCGCGGCCGGCTGTATCCTGGCTTGTGTATTCATCTGCGCAGCAGGCACGCACAATTACATTCCACATCTGAAAGCGCCGCCGCCGGCGCGGACGCTGACGATAAGGAGAATCTTCGGGGAGATCTTCGAGACGGTCTCCAACCGGTCCTTCCGCGCTTTGTTCCTTGCGACGTTGTGCGGATTAATAGCGACAGGCGTTTCCGCCACGCTGAACCAGTATATCAACACGATTTTCTGGGAGTTTGACAACACCCAGATCGCGAACCTGACAATGGGAGTATACGTTTCGGCCGTACTGGCGCTGATCATCGCCCCGATCGTTGGCAAGACCATTGGCAAGAAGCGCGGGGCGCTTATCATTGGCTCGCTGGCCTTCTCGATCGCCCCGCTCCCGGTCGTGCTGCGCCTGTTCGGCCTTCTGCCGCCAAACGGTTCGGACGCACTGTTCCTGATCATCATCTGTATAACCGTTTTCGATATCGCACTGATTATCGTTACCCAGATGCTGCTCGGTTCGATGGTGGCCGATATCGTCGAGGATTCGGAGCTTCAGACAGGCCGACGCTCCGAAGGCATCTTCTTTGCCGGGATCAGCTTCATCCGGAAACTCTCGCAGGGTGCCGGTGTCATCACCGCTTCGATGGTATTGTCGGTCGCAGGCTTGTCACGGGGCGGCGGAGTGGCAGCGGCAACGGAAGACTCGGTGCGCACGCTGGGGATCGGTTACGCCGTCTCGCTGATCACAGCCTGGACGCTGATGCTCATCTGCGTCAGCTTCTACAAGATCAGCCGCCAGAGTCATGAAGCGAACCTGCAGGAGCTGCGCGAGCGGGATGCTTCGGCACAAGGACAGGGCTAAGTTTCTGCCCGGCGCGCCGCTTCCGGAAGGCTGATTCCCGCACGGTCACTGAAATGTCATGCAGGTACGAATTGCGCCATAATTCGCTCCGCAATAGAGCCATAGTGATGGCCCACCTCGCGCACATGACCCGACACATATCGAAGCTGCTGGCGGCGGCCTGTATCCTGGTGACCGCGCTGCTGCTGGTGGCCATTCAGCCCGTTTTTGCCCAGGCACAGCAGGTGCCGCAGGCGCAGTCCGAGATATCATTGACTTTTGCCCCGCTCGTGCGCGAGGCGGCGCCGGCCGTTGTCAACGTGTTTACCGAGCGCAGCGTCACGACGCGGGCGACCCCGCTGGAACAGCTGCTCTATGGCGTGCCGCCAACCGGTCGCAGGGTACAGAACTCGCTCGGCTCGGGCGTCATCGTGTCGCCCGACGGTGTGATCGTCACCAACAACCATGTGATACAGGGTGCTGAGACTTTTCGCATCGTACTCAATGACCGGCGCGAATACCCGGCCGAAGTCCTGCTCGCCGATGCGCGCACGGACCTTGCCGTCCTGAAGATTGATGCCGGCAGTGACCGCCTGCCGGTCTTGCCTTTTGCCGATACGCGTGACGCACAGGTCGGCGACCTTGTGCTGGCTATCGGCAACCCGTTCGGCGTCGGCCAGACCGTCACCTCGGGAATCATCTCGGCGACCGCGCGGACCGATGTCGGTGTGACGGACTATGCCTTTTTCATCCAGACCGACGCAGCCGTGAATCCGGGCAATTCCGGCGGCGCGCTGATCAATGTCCAGGGCGAGCTGGTTGGTGTGAACACCGCGATCTATTCCCGCACGGGGACATCCGCAGGGATCGGCTTTGCCATCCCGGCAGAGATGGTGCGGCGCGTCGTCGATGCCGCCGTGAATGACGGCACATTCGTGCGCCCCTGGCTCGGCCTTGCCGGCCAGTCGGTCAGTTTCGAGATGGCGCGCTCGCAGGGGCTCGACCGGCCAATAGGTGTCATGGTCACGGAGGTCTATCCGGATGGCCCGGCCGCCCGCTCCAGTGTCCGCCGCGGCGACATCGTGACAACCGTCGATGGCCGCGAAGTTTTTGACGAGCGCGGCCTGAAGTTTCTGGCCGCGATCAAGAACCCCGGAGACACGGCTGAGCTGGGGCTGATCCGCGGCGGCCGGAACCAGACGGTCCGCGTGCGCGTCGAGCCACCGCCCGGGGCACGGGATGCCGATATCGTCCAGCTTGCTGGCAACAGCGTGTTCAATGGTGCCCGGGTGATTGAACTCTCGCCGCGTCTTGCCGAAGAACATGGGCTTGACCCCTTTCAGCGGGGCTCGGGCATATATGTCCACTCGGTTCCGCGCGGCACGATTGCCCGGAACTATTTCCGCCCCGGAGACATCATCCGCTCTGTCAACGGTATCCAGACCCGGACCATGAGCGATCTGGAAAATGTGCTGCGCCGCGATGCGGCAAGCTGGGATATCGAACTTGAGCGAAACGGTCAGACGGTCCGCGGAACTGCTCGCATCTGATCGCCGGAGCAGGGGCCTATCCCCAGGGTCCGCTGTGTAGCGCCCGCGGGAATCAGGAAATCAATCCTACAGCATCGGAAGGGTGGTATTCTTGGCTGGTCGCCCGTGCATGGCATGTGCGTGGCGGGCGGGGGCCGCACGGCCCCGGCAGCGGAGGCGGATGCGTCGCGACCATCCGTTCCACTCTAACCCGGCAATGCGGCGTGTTCTGCCTCCGCTTGCTACACCCTTCAGATTACCGGGCAGGGAGACCTGCCCGGCTGCTGGCGCTGGAGGCTTCGAGGCCAGCGGCCGCCATGTGGGCTGGCAGGCTCTCCGGTATGAACAGGTTGCGGAGAATGGGGTAGGCGTTCTCAAGAGGCAGCCGGCCATCATGAATCACGGGACCGCCTTCAGCGCGCTGCACCCAGAAGGCACCATCCCTGCAATGCTGGGAATTATTGACCTGTCCGACGAGCATAAAGAGGTCGTGGAACGGTATCTGCGCCCCTGTCTTTCCATGCGTCAGGGTAAAGCCGTCCTCGACCCGGCTAATCAGGCCGCACCAGAAGAAGATGCGATGGCCGCTGCGGCGCCATTCCATTATGGTGCGTCCATTGGACTGAAGCGCGTCAAGAGCGGTTTCACCGGCAATGGCATCGGCTTCGGTTTCAAATGTCGCCCAGGCCTGATGGGTCATCACAGGCTCAAAACTGATCGGCTTCGGTCCACCCGCCCAGTCCCAGACCGCCCGGAAACTGGGCGGCCGGTAGACGAATTTCCCGCCAAGATGCTCATATCGGAGATTGGCCTCCTGGCTGAGTGCCGTGGCGAGGACCAGGCGGACCTGTGGACCCCCGAGCGCGAACGCCTTGCCGACAAGGCGGTCCATGTGCCTGTAGGAGTCCTCGATGGCATGGCCATAGGCCGCCATCTCGGCCTCAGACGGCTTCACCTGATAGGCTTCCGGCGCCATGTGTCGCCAGTAGCGGTGTTGCAGGAACGCCGTGGAATTGGCGAAGAAGGTTGCGAAGTCAGGCCGGCGCTTCTTCCAGGTCTGCGCGAAGACATCCCACATCAGCAGGTCAAGGATGAGCGCCCGTCGCCACTTCGTGTCGATGCCCGCTGTCTTCTCCCCGCCCAGTTGTGCGATGGCATCGGAAATGGTCGCCGGTGACAGCCCGTGGCGGATCATGAAGCTGGCGAAACCGAGTGTCGCCCTGGCATTGGGCTTGGCCGCCGGATTGGTGTGTTCGGCGACGTGAAAGCTGATGAAGCGGTGAAAGCCTTCGAAATCCGGATCTGTGGGCCTTACCCCTGCCGACCAGGGGTCGGGCACGAGGAAAACCGAGTCGCTGCCGGCCGTGTTCCCGTTCATCGACCCAAAGACCAGGGATGAGAAGCCGTGCCCGGCCAGCTCATCCCAGATGCGGCGCGTCTTGATCAGGTGGCCTTCATCGAGTTCCGCTGCGCCGTGGACCGCCTGCGGCGTGCCGGTATGGAAGGTTGGCCATTGTACCCAGGGCTCAAGGCTCGGATCGTCCGTATGGGTGATCCAGACATCCGACCGGTCATGCAGCCGCTTGAAGTTCGGGAGCTCACCTGCGGCCATCATCCGATCGATGATCGGCGGGCAGAGTTCGTTCAGTTCCAGAACGATTACCGGACCGGACCGAGCGTCAGCTGACATGGATTTCCCCTGCAATAACCGTGAATCCTGCACAGTCTTTATCTTATGCAAGAAACGGTCCCGGTGTCGATCAACAGCGCCTCTCGCGGGAGAAAATCGTGCCTTCTGCGAAATCAGGCAGCTCCTGTTGCGCCAAAGCCGGAACGGGCATGCCCCGCTCGGATCGTCAGGCGGTGCCGATGGTCGTGCGGTGAAGAAGCCGGTCATGCCCGGCATAGCCGCCGGTGGCCATGTGCAGCGTGCAGCGATTGTCCCACATCACCAGCATGCCTTTCCGCCATTTGTGCCGGTAGTGGAATTCCGGCCGTGTCTGCCAGCGATAGACCTCCGACACGAGATCCCAGCCCTCGGCCGGGTCCATGCCTTCAACGCCGACGATATAGCCTGCGCAGCCGAACAGGCTCTCTCGCCCTGTCTCCGGATGGGCGCGGATAAAGGGGTGGGTCCAGGTCGTTTCCGCATCCTCGGAAGGACGAATGTCCATTGAGCGGCCCTTGTCGCCTGCGCCATACATGCCCCTAGGCGAATAGGCATTCCTTGCCGAGTGGATCGCATGCCTGCCTTCTATCCGGCGCCGCAGCTGACCGGGCATATCATCGAGAGCCATGTACTGGTTGGCAAACAGCGTATCGCCGCCTTCGGGCGGGATCGTTATTCCGTAGAGGCAGGTACCGGCGGGCGGCGTTTTCTGGAAGCTCCAGTCAGAATGCCAGCTCTCGGCGAAGATCGGCGAGGTTTCATCGGCCGCACGCTTCACTGCGATGATATGTCTGCGCCCCGGGATCGGCGCGATGAACGGGTCTTCCCCGAACGGCCCGAAGGTGAGAGTGAAGCGTTCTAGGTCATCATCGCTCAAATCCTGATCGGGAAAGCAGAGCACCTGATGGGCGAGCCATGCCTCTCGGATTTCAGCGGCAAGGCCCGGCGCGATCGGCGTTGACAGGTCCGCGCCGCGCACCTGCGCGCCGCAGGCCTGGCCCGAGGGGGTGATGTCCAGTTTCATGCCCAAGTCCTCCCGATATTTTTTCGGGAGCTTATCACACACACCCCTCTCGCCTAGAACAGACCGGATGAGTGACCTGTTCTCCGCTGCCGGCCTCGATGAAGCCGCCCCGCGCCCGCTGGCAGACCGGCTGCGCCCGGCTATGCTGTCTGAAGTCGTCGGGCAGGACCACCTCATCGGGCCGGACGGGCCGATCGGGGCGATGCTGCGCCATGGCAGGCTCGTCTCGATGATCCTCTGGGGTCCGCCCGGCACGGGCAAGACGACGATTGCCCGCCTGCTGGCGCAGGAGACAGACCTCGACTTCGAGGCGCTTTCGGCGATCTTCTCCGGTGTGAAGGATCTTCGCGCGGCCTTCGACAAGGCGGAGGCGCGGCGCCGGATGGGCAAGGGCACGCTGCTGTTCGTGGACGAGATCCACCGTTTCAACCGCGCGCAACAGGACGGCTTCCTGCCTTTCGTGGAAAGCGGCGTGGTCACGCTGGTCGGCGCGACGACGGAGAATCCGAGCTTCGAGCTGAACGGCGCGCTCCTCTCTCGTTGCCAGGTCATGGTGCTGAGACGGCTCATGTCCACCGATCTGGAGGTGCTGCTCAGCCGGGCTGAAGCGGCTATCGGCCTGCCTCTGCCGGTCGTGCCCGAGGCAAGAGGCTTGCTGATCGCGATGGCCGATGGCGATGGGCGTTACCTGCTGAATCTTGTAGAACAGGTCTTTGCATTACGGGGCGAGGGCAGGGCACTCACCATTGAAGAACTGGCTGCAGGGCTTCAAAAGCGCGCGGCCGCCTATGACAAGGACCGTGAGGAGCATTACAATCTCATCTCCGCTCTGCA
>DAIRTA010000007.1:0-34146 GCA_036804125.1 Hyphomonas sp. | reverse complement strand
GGATCGAGGAAGACGCGATCGCTGCCATGCTGGCCGCAGAGGAAGGCCCGGAAGCCGCAGAGCTCACCGAGGAGGAACGCGCATTGCTCGCGCTCGGCGAGCTCGGCAAAGGCGGCACAGGCGGGGGAGACGAGGCCGCCCTTGCCGAGGAGCTGGGCTTCAGTCTTGAAGACCTGCAGATGGAGGGCGGCGATGACAAAGCTGCGGCCCGGGAATAGCCCGCCTCCTGCCACCGGTGAACACCGGGCTTCGCGGCCTGACCGTGACGCGTCGCCGGAGCGCCAATGCGCGGTGACACGCCGGCGCCTGCCGCAGGACCGGTTGCTGAGATTTGCGCTTTCTCCTTCCGGGGAGGTCACACCCGATATCCTGGGCCGTCTGCCCGGGCGAGGGGTCTGGTTGACGGCCAGCCGTGAGGCCGTCGAGGCTGCGGGCCGCCAAAAGGCTTTCGCGCGCGGGTTTGGCGAGGCTGTGCGGGTGCCCGAGAGGCTTGAGGCCGCCGTCGAGGCGCTGCTGCTGCGGCGCTGCCTTGACCTGATCGGTCTTGCCCGAAAGGCGGGGCAGGCGGTATCGGGTTTCGGCCCGGTCCGCGATGCCCTCCGGAAAGGGCCGCCGGCGATGCTGATTGAGGCGGCTGACGGTGCTCCGGATGGACGCAAGAAAGTCCATGCGCTCGCCCGTGCCCTTCATGGGGAGATCACGGTCGCCGGTGCATTATCCGCCCAGGAAATGGGCCAAGCTTTCGGCAGGGAATCTGTCGTGCATGGCCTGCTGCAGCCGGGCGCTATCGCCAAAAGCTTCACGGCGGTCTATCAGCGCCTTCTGGGATTTCGCCCAGCCCCGGAATCGGAATGGTTCGGCGGGCCGGGCCCTGACTCGAAACAGGACGCGCCTGTCTGAGGCCGTCCAGATGGAAATGTGATATCAAGACCCTATGAGTGACACAAAAGACAAGAGTGGAAATCCTGGCGGGCGCAAGCCGCTGACCGTGGTGCGGAAGACGTCCGGCACGGTCAAGCAGAGCTTCAGCCACGGGCGCTCCAAACAGGTCGTCGTTGAGACCAAGAAGCGCCGCGCGGTTACGCCCGGCGGCGCCCCGGAAACAGCTGGTGCAGAACCCGCCCAGACCGGGGCCGCCATGACGGCTGAGGCCAAGCTGGCGGCGCTGGCCGCCAAGCTCGGCATCACGGTCGAGGAGTTGCGCCAGCGCCAGCGCGTTCTTGAGCAGCGCAAAGCCGAAGAGGCAACACGCGCCAAGGAGCAGGAGCGCGAGCAGGCGGTCCACGAGCGACTGCGCGATGAGCAGGCGCGCAAGGTCAAGGAGGGGCGTGAGCGTGATGAGGCTGAAGCGCAGCGCCGCGCCGAAGAGGAAGCCCGCAAGGCCGCCGAAACTGCCGCAAAGGACGGCGCTGATCGGCCCGCAGCCCGCACGGCCCGATCCAAGCCCGAGCTTGCCCCAGCCCAGCCAGCAGCCGAAGGCGAAGTTGCGCGCCCTAAGCGCGGCAAACCGGCACGCGACGACCGCAGCGAGCGGGAACGCGAGGCCAGCGCCCGCTCCCGGGATGCCGGAGAGCGGCGGCGCGGCAAGCTGACCATCGCCTCAGCGCTCGGTGATGATGCAGACCGCCAGCGCTCGCTTGCTTCCGTGCGCCGGGCGCGCGAACGTGAGCGTGAACGGCGTATGGGCGGCGCAGAGCAGCAGGAAAAGTCCTCGGTCGAGGTCAAGCTGCCGGAGACCATCACGATTCAGGATCTCGCGCAGCGCATGAATGAGCGCGTGAAAGACGTCGTCAATTTCCTGTTCAAGCAGGGAATGTTCATCAATGGCCAGCCGGCCCGCGCGAATGATATCATTGATGCCGACACGGCCGAGCTTATCGCGTCCGAGTTTGGCCACACCGTGAGGCGCGTCTCTGAAGCCGATGTCGAGATCGGGCTTGAAGGGCAACCTGACAGGGCCGAGGATCTGCAGCCCAGGCCGCCCATCGTTACCATCATGGGGCATGTCGATCATGGGAAGACATCGCTACTGGACGCGCTGCGCAAGACCGATGTCGTGTCAAGCGAGGCGGGAGGGATCACGCAGCATATCGGCGCCTATCAGGTGCAGCTGAAATCCGGCGAACGCATCACCTTTCTCGACACGCCGGGCCATGCCGCCTTCACTGCAATGCGGGCCCGGGGCGCTCACTCGACGGATATCGCCGTCCTCGTCGTAGCGGCAGACGACTCGGTCATGCCGCAGACGATCGAATCGATCAATCACGCCAAGGCCGCCGGCGTGCCGCTGATCGTTGCGGTGAACAAGTCTGACCTGCATGATGCCAACCCGGACCGTGTGCTGACAGACCTTCTGCAGCACGATGTCCAGGTCGAGGCGATGGGCGGCGCGACCCAGGCGGTGAAGGTCTCGGCCAAAACAGGCTCCGGGCTGGATGAGCTGACCGACGCGATTTCGCTTCAGGCTGAAATCCTTGAGCTCAAGGCCAATCCGGATCGTGCTGCGGACGGTGTTGTCATCGAGAGCAAGCTCGATCGCGGGCGCGGCCCGGTTGCAACCGTGCTCGTCAAGCGAGGCACCCTCCATCGCGGCGACATCGTTGTCGCCGGGGCCCAGTGGGGGAAGGTCAGGGCGCTGATGGACGAGCGCGGCCAGCAACTCAGCGATGCAGGTCCTTCGCGGCCGGTCGAAGTGCTCGGTCTCGACGGGGCGCCGGATCCCGGCGAGCCTTTCGTCGTCGTGGATACGGAGGCGCGCGCCCGCGAAATCACCGAGTATCGCCTGCGCACGAAGCGCCAGGTCACGGGTGCCGGCAGCGCCGCTGCCCGCGCCTCGCTCGACCAGTTGATGAACCGTCTCAAGGAGGGCGGTATCGAAACCAGAGAGCTGCCTGTTGTCGTCAAGGCGGATGTGCAGGGCTCGGTTGAGGCGATCGGACATTCACTCGACAAGGTTTCAACCGAAGAAGTCCGTGCCCGTGTCATCCATGGCGCCGTTGGGGGAATTTCCGAAACCGACGTCCTGCTCGCGCGCTCGTCCAATGCCCCGATCTTCGCTTTCAATGTCCGCGCCAACAAGCAGGCGCGCGATCTGGCTGAGCGAGAAGGTGTAGAGATCCGCTATTACTCCGTGATCTACGATCTGATCGATGATGTGAAGGCGACGCTTTCCGGCATGCTCGCGCCTGAAAAGCGGGAAACCTTCCTTGGCTATGCCGATATTCTGGAAGTCTTCAATATCTCGAAAGTGGGCAAGGTCGCAGGTTGCCGTATCAGCGAAGGCAAGGTTGTGCGCGGCTGCGGTGTCCGGCTCCTGCGCGATAACGTCGTCATTCATGAAGGCAAGCTGAAGACCCTCAAGCGGTTCAAGGACGAGGTGAGCGAAGTCAATGCGGGAATGGAATGCGGCATGGCGTTTGAACGCTATGACGACATCCGCGCCGGCGACCGTATCGAATGCTTCCAAGTCGAGGAAATTGCCCGGACGCTCGCGTGAACGATGCTCCTGCCTGCGAGTATGTCGAGATATCCGGGCGTCTGGAAGCCTCGGATCTGAAACGGCTCGCGCAAGTTTCACGATCGGGAAGTATCGGCCCGACAACAGTCTACTATGCCGGGCTGACAGCCCCGGTGATCGTATCGAGCATGGCGCTTCTTACGGCCATCGCGCTGAGCGAAATTGGCATTGGCGGGCTCGGCCAGCAGGTGCTTGCTGGCTTCATCGCCGCAATGACCGGCATATGCTGGTACATAATTTTCATCAGATGGGCGAGTCATCGCGAGTATGGCCGCGCCGCCGAGGAGCAGGGCGATGTCTCGCTGAGGGCCAATGATCAGGGGCTGGAACTCAGGCGCGGACACACGCTCGTCCAGGTGGGCTGGGCCGGCGTGCGTGAAATCAAGGAGGCGCGAAACTACGTGCTGCTGCGGGCAGAAGGGGCCGGCGGTGTGATGGTTCCCGGCAAATGGTTCCATGGTGACAAGGGCGCCAGACAAGCCTTCACGGACTACATCAAGGCGCGGATAGGGGTCTGATGGCGCAGCGCGGCACCCCTCCGCCCCAGCCCTCCCAGCGGCAGCTTCGCGCAGGAGAGCTTATCAGGCGGTCCCTCTCGGATATACTGAAGCGTGACGGCCTGCGCGATCCGGATCTCGCTGACGTCCTGATCACGGTAGGCGAGGTGAGGTGTTCGCCGGATCTGCGGCAGGCGACGGTCTTTGTCAGCCCGCTTGGCGACAACACCGCAGAAGGGCGCAATCGCCTGGCAGCCGCGCTCAACCGTGCATCCGGCCGGCTTCGCGGGGAAATTGGCCGGCAAATCAGGCTCAAATTCACACCGGAGCTAAAATTTGTTGCAGATTTGTCCTATGATGAAGCGGTGAGGATTGAACAGATACTCGGCGATCCGCGCGTCAGGCGCGATCTGGAGCCCTGAATTCGCCTTTAAGGCACGCTAGACATGACCAGAGTTAACGGCACGAGGAGGGGTATGCGTGGAGCGCTCAACGCTTGACCAGGAAGGCGCCCGGCAGGGGGAGATCTCTTCGGCTTCCCTTCAGCTTCGCGATGACACGATTGCGATCCGGCGTATTGCCACGATGAGTATCGAATCAAAGGAGTTCCAGCCCTGGGACACACCGCGCAACCGGCAGGCCCAGAAGGTCTGGGCAACAGTGTCCGTTGCCCTCGTTTTCTTCGGACTGATGGGGATAGCCGGCTGGGCATTGATGCCAGGGCAGGATTTTGGCGTCATTGCGCTCGGCCTCGGCCTCCTCATGATGCTGATCGGCCTCGCTTTCGGCACCCGTGCGGTCTGGATGTCTCACATGATGGGCCGGTCTGTCCCGTATCACCGTCTTCTCATCGGGACGTCTGATGGACGGCAGATCGCGCTGGTGGATGATAACCGCGAGGTTCTCCTCAAGATTCGCGACGCGGTGCGCTTCAAGCTCGACACCGGCGACATTGAACTGACGGGCGACTTCGACCTCAACCTGGATGTGGTGAATGTCCGCCTGCCGAAATCCCGGCCTGTCGCCCTGACCGGAGCACTGGCCACAGAGGAGGGCGCCGCAGGAAGCGGGCTGCCACAAGGCGGCCTTGCGCGGCTGTGACGCCGGGCGTTGCAGCCGGAAATGAATGCGGCAGAAGGCTGGGTTAGCGGAGTAGTGCGGCTGTGAGGCGTCGGGAACGTAAGGGCGATGCCGTGACGGGGTGGCTCGCCCTGAACAAACCCATCGGCATGACGTCGACACAGGCTGTCGCGGCGGCCAAAAGGATTTTCAACGCCGCAAAGGCCGGCCATGGCGGGACTCTGGACCCGCTTGCGGACGGAGTCCTTCCGATTGCCCTGGGGGAGGCCACCAAGACGGTGCAATGGGCGATGGACGCCGAGAAGGAATATGAGTTCACCCTGCGATGGGGTGTTTCAACAGCCAGCCAGGATCGCGAGGGTGAGGTTATCGCGATGTCTGATGCCCGCCCGACAGCAGAAAACGTAAAGGCGGCGCTGGCAACCTTCCATGGTGTTCAGGAGCAGGTCCCCCCGCGCTTTTCCGCCATCAAGGTGGATGGGGCCCGCGCCTATGACCTGGCACGGGAAGGGGAAGTGTTTGAGCTGGGGGGCCGAGAAGTCGAAATGATCAGCGGCGAGGTCGCCCATATTCCGGACGCTGACCATGCTGTGATCCGCGTCGTTACCGGCAAGGGGTTCTATGTCCGGGCGCTGGCGCGTGACCTTGCGGCCAGACTCGGATGCGAGGGCCATATAACGCAGCTCCGGCGCACCCGTGTGGGACAATTTGCACTGGACCGTGCCCTTAGCCCCAATGATCTCGAAGCCCTTAAGCCTGACCGGGACCGGTTGTTCGCTGCGCTCCTGCCGCTGCAGGCCGTTCTGGAAAACGTTCCGAAAGTGGATGTATCTGCGCAGGAAGCCGGCGACCTCCGCCTTGGCCGCGCGCTGGTCCTCCTGCCCCATATCGTCGAACGATGGAAACAGGAGCAGCGCGGCGAAGCCCGCCTTGTGCTCGCCCTCGACAGGGGCAAAGCTGTTGCGCTTGGGGAAATTCGCGCCGGACGGCTTGAGCCCGTCCGGGTCTTTTCGGGCTGAATGGTCGTGGCCCCTTTCCTTTCATGGCCAAATGAGTCATAGAGCGCGCTTCGGAGGGGCGGCCAGCCTTCTGACCCTGCTGGACGACATCCCGGCTGTGGCCATTAGCTCGAGGCCGTCACCCGATAATCCCGCCAAATCAGGCGCTTATCGTTCAATCGCCTCTCGGGGCGCGTAATCAGAAGGCTATCGCGATGTCGATCACTGCTGAAAAGAAGCAAGAGCTGATCAAGAAATTTGAGACCAAGCCGGGTGACACCGGCTCGCCCGAAGTGCAGGTGGCGATCCTGACCGAAAGGATCAACAATCTGACAGAGCACTTCAAGGCCAACAAGAAAGACAACCATTCCCGCCGCGGCCTGCTGGCCATGGTCGCCACGCGGCGGAAACTTCTGGACTATGTGAAGTCCAGGGATGAGACGCGGTATGCGACGCTCATCCAGGAGCTTGGCCTGCGCCGGTAGCTCCGCAAAGTCAGCCCGCCGGGCAATGGGGCTCTGGCGGGTTTTTTGTATGTGAAAGAAAGACAAACATGTTCGACAAACAAACCGTGTCGCTGGAATGGGCCGGCCGCACCCTTACGCTCGAAACGGGCGTTGTTGCCCGCCAGGCCGATGGCGCCGTCATGGTGACCTATGGCGACACTATCGTTCTGGCCACGGCAGTCTTTGCCAAAGAAGCCAAGCCGGGCCAGGACTTTTTCCCGCTGACAGTGAATTATCAGGAAAAGTACTTTGCCTCAGGGCGGATACCCGGGGGCTACTTCAAACGGGAGGGCCGCCCGACCGAAAAGGAAACCCTGACGTCGCGGCTGATTGACCGGCCGATCCGGCCGCTCTTCGTCAAGGGCTTCAAGAACGAAGTCCAGGTGATCCTGACGACACTCTCGTACGATCTCGAGAATGACCCCGATATCATCGGCATGATCGGCGCCTCGGCCGCGCTCGTCCTGTCAGGTGCGCCCTTCATGGGGCCGATCGGTGCCGCGCGTGTCGGTTACAAGGACGGCGAATATATCATCAATCCTACGATCGCAGAGCTGGAAGAGTCTGAACTCGATCTGGTTCTGGCCGGAACCGCCGATGCCGTCATGATGGTGGAGTCGGAAGCCTATGAACTTTCCGAAGAGGTCATGCTCGGCGCCGTTGTCGCGGGGCATGAGGCGATGCAGCCGGTAATCCAGGCGATCATAACGCTGGCCGAACGGGCGGCCAAGGAGCCGTTCGAGTTCGAGCCGGAGGACAATTCCGCCTGCCTCTCAGCCATTGAGAAACTCGTGGGCCGCGATATCGCCGCCGCCTATCGCATTACGAGCAAGTCAGAACGCTACGAGGCTGTCGGCGCTGCCCGTGAGAAGGCAAAACTGGCGCTCGTCGGCACGGAGGAAGCGCCCGGCGAATTCTCCGCCGACCGGTTCAAGGCCGCCTTCAAGGAAGCGGAATCCTCGGTCGTTCGGGGGGATATCCTCAAGACCGGCGAACGCATTGACGGCCGCAAGCTTGACCAGGTTCGGCCCATCATTGCCGAGGCCGGAATTCTTCCGCGCACGCATGGATCAGCCCTGTTTACGCGTGGCGAAACACAGGCGATCTGTGTGGCAACCCTCGGCACATCAGACGACGAACAATATGTCGATGGCCTCGATGGCACACGCAAAGAGAAGTTCATGCTGCACTATAACTTCCCGCCTTATTCCGTCGGGGAGACCGGGCGCATGGGCGGGACAGGCCGGCGGGAGATCGGTCACGGAAAGCTTGCCTGGCGCGCGCTTCAGGCTGTTCTTCCGAAGCCCGAGGAGTTTCCCTATACGGTGCGTCTTGTCTCGGAAATCACCGAATCCAACGGGTCATCATCCATGGCAACGGTCTGCGGATGCTCGCTGGCCCTGATGGATGCAGGCGTTCCGGTCACACGGCCCGTGTCGGGCATCGCCATGGGCCTCATCCTTGAAGGCAAGAAGTTCGCGGTGCTGTCGGACATCCTCGGCGACGAGGATCATCTCGGCGACATGGACTTCAAGGTGGCCGGCACGGATCAGGGTATCACCTCGCTGCAAATGGATATCAAGGTTGCCGGCATCACGAAGGAAATCATGGGAAAGGCGCTGGAACAGGCCAAAGCCGGACGGACGCATATCCTTGGCGAGATGGCCAAGGCGCTTACCGGCGCCCGCGGGGCATTGTCTGAGAATGCGCCCCAGATGGAAATCATGAAGGTGCCGACAGACAAGATCCGCGATGTCATCGGCTCAGGCGGAAAGGTCATCCGGGGCATCGTTGATGAGACCGGCGCGAAGGTGAACATCGATGATGACGGCACGGTTCAGATCTCCGCTCTAGACCGCAAATCCATCGAGGCGGCTATCAAGCGTATCAGGGAGATCGTTGCCGAGCCCGAAGTTGGCGAGATCTACCAGGGCAAGGTCGTCAGCATGAAGGATTTCGGCATCTTCGTGAATTTCTTCGGCGCCCGCGATGGTCTCGTCCATGTTTCCCAGATGGCGGACAGGCGGGTCGGCCATCCCAAGGAACTTGTGAAGGAAGGAGACCTGGTCTGGGTCAAGCTCATGGGCTTTGACGATCGCGGCAAGGTTCGCCTCTCCATGAAAGTGATCGACCAGGAAACCGGCAAGGAAATCGAGGGCGTCGAAGCCGCCGTCGAGGACTGACAGGTCGTTTGGAAAACCAAATGGGAATAGGGCCGCTCCTTGCCGGGCGGCCCTTTTTCATGAAAGACGCATCAGATGCCAAAAGGAACAGGATGATGACTCCGGCCAAACCCTTCCTGATCTCGATGTCGGGCGGCTCAGGGTCCGGCAAGTCGACGCTGGCTGAAGCCCTGCTGGAACGCCTTCTGTCTGCCCCGGCCGTCATGTTCGGGGAAGACGCCTACTATCACCCTATGAGTTACTACGGATCACCGCAGACCGATGCCGCGCGCGCAGAGCTTATATCCAGCATCAACTATGACGATCCGAAATCGAAAGAGGTCGATCGTCTGGTCACGGATCTCCGGGCGCTCAAGGCCGGCCAGACCATCGAACAGCCGATCTATGATTATGACCGGCATGATCGTTCTTCACAGACGCGCCGCATTGAGCCTGCGCCGGTTCTGATCCTCGAGGGTATTCATGCGCTGTCGATGCCGAAGATACGCAGCCTGATCGACTTGTCCGTTTATGTGGATACGCCTGATGATCTTCGGCTGGCCCGCCGCATCCGGCGCGATGTGATTGAGCGTGGCCGCAGTGTCGATTCGGTTCTGACGCAATACATGTCGACCGTGCGCGCAGCGCATTACCGCTTTACCCATCCGGCCAAGTTCGAAGCTGACCTCGTGATCGCCGATGAGGGCCTGCCTGCATATGGTGATGTGAAGCCCTCGGCCGATGCAATCGAGCGGATGATGGCCCCCATCCTCTCCCGTCTGCAGTCAGCCGGCGTGTTCTGACCGGTCTTGCGTGCTAGGAGGGGGTATGCGCCGTGTGTTTGCCGCCTTTCTCGCCTTTACCTGCCTCTGTGCGCCGGCCCTTGCCTGCAGCCTCGAGTTGGGCGCCCGGCCAGCGGGGGTCGCCGCCTATGTCGAAGCCGCCCGTCCCTGCCTGGTGGCCCCTCCGGGGGGCTTTGCTTTCGAGGCCGGTCTGGAGGCGCAGTTTCTGGCGCTTGTGAATAATGAGCGCCGCCTCGAAGGCCTGCCGCCGCTACGCCTGCGCAGCGAATTGCTTGCCGCTGCCCGGTTTCACAGCCTCGACATGGCAGCCAACGGGTATTTTGGCCATCAGGGCCAGGACGGACGTAGCCCCCAGGACAGGATCGCCGCGCTGGACCGTACGGCCCTGGCCGATTTCACGGCAGAGAATGTCGCAACGATCTCGCGGGCAGGCGGGCGCATGAACGCTGATTTCGCCCTGCGGCGCCTGCATGCCAATTTGATGGACAGCCCTGGTCACCGGGCCAATATCCTGCATCCGAAAGCAACGCATGCCGCTTTTGGTGTTGTGCGCACGCGAGAAGGTGTCTGGGTGACACAGCTATATATGGGTCTTGCCGGTACTCTGGCGCGAGAGGCACCGCTGCGGCTCGTTTCGCCGGACGATCTTGAGCGTCCCGGCGGGCTCAACGGCTGGGAGTTCGTGCGTTATGAGATAGTCGCCCCCTCGGGTGAGCCTTTGCCGGTGGGAATACGCCTCTCGCCGGGCCTCGATGCGCGCCTGGCCGCCTACGCGACTCAGCCAGGTTCGACACCGCGCTCCTATTACTGGATGCACATTCCCGGCCCGGCAGTGACGCTGGCACGCTAGGAAAGGGCGGCCAGGTGAGGGGTCCGTCCCCTCCGTTTCAGCTTTCCTCGCCCAGGTCCGGCACGCCCACAACATGGAAGCCGGCATCGACATGGATGACCTCGCCAGCGATCGAACGGCCGAGCGGGGAAAGCAGATACAGCGCGCAGCCTGCGACCCCTTCCATGCTGGTATCCTCCTTGAGGAGGGACCAGTCACGCCCCGTGCTCATCAGGCTGCGTCCGCCACGTATGCCGGCCATGGCCAGGGTGCGCATCGGGCCGGCCGATATCGCGTTGACGCGTATCCCTCTCGGGCCGAGGTCGCGCGCCGCATAGCGCATAGCGGCCTCGAGACCGGCCTTTGCGACCCCCATGACATTATAGGACGGCACAGTGCGTTCAGCCCCGAGATAAGTCAGGGTGATGATCGCGCCGCCTTCAGTCATCAGCGCCGATGCCCGTCGCGCTGCGTCGACGAAGCTGAAGACAGAAATATCCATCGCACGCCGAAATCCTTCACGGGTCGTGTTGTGGACGAATGACCCCTGAAGTTCATCCTTGCCGGCGAAGGCGATCGCGTGAACGAGGAAGTCTATCCGGTCCCAGCGGCGGCCGAGTTCGGCGAAGGCCTCGTCAAGTTCGGCATCATTCGTGACGTCTGCCGGTATCATGAAATCCATGCCGATCGACTCGACGAGGGGGCGAACGCGGCGCTCCAGCGCTTCGCCCTGATAGGTAAAGGCGAGTTCGGCGCCTTGTGTTGCCAGCTGCTTGGCGATGCCCCAGGCAATGGAGTTCTGATTGGCAACGCCCATCACCAGCCCGCGCTTTCCGGCCATCAGGGTTCCGCCCGGCATCGTCCAGTCATCGGCCATGGGGCCCTCCCATTGCAATCATCCTCGTCTCATCTGCGCTAGGCGCGGCACGCGAGCCCGTCAAGCATCGTGCCCCAGCCGGGCGAAGGATCAGGACGGGCCGGGGCAAGCAAGCTAGAGCCTCTGACATGCGATTGCGGCTGTGCATGTTTCTTTCTGCGTCCATGGGCTTGTCATGCGCGGGCTCTGCGCAGGTTGTACAGCCTGTCCGGTTCTCGCAGCCGCCTGTCATTCATGTGAGCGGCGATCTGAAACCTGTTGGCGGGACAGTCGCCTTCTCGCTGGCAACCAATACCGGTTTCGAAATCGCGATCACAAGACCGGATAAAGACCTGATAGAGCCCGGCCGGTTGGGCGAGGCAGGATTTGTCATCGGCATTGCCGAAACAGGTGAGAATGCGAAAGCCGCCGGCGGGCCTGTCTGGGAGGCAAAGGCCGGGCGGATTACGGTCTGGCGCGCGCATGAGCGCACGGCTTTCAGGCGGGGAGACATTGCCTCCCAATCCGCCACGTTTACGGCGTCATGGCAGCCCGGAGAACTCGATTTCGAGCCAGAGTTTGTGATTTCAGCGATGCCCTGACGATGCCGGTCAGGCCCTAACCAGGATCAGTCCAGCTCGGCGGGATTCATGAGGCCAACCTTCATGTCTTCGGCCGTGTAGACCAGCGAGCCATCGGTCAGGACCCGGCCATTGGCGATACCGAGCACAAGCCTGCCGCGCTTGACACGTTTGATGTCGATTTCATAGCGCACAAGCTTGCGCCGCGGCGTGATCTGGCCGGTAAACTTTACCTCTCCGACGCCCAGCGCCCGGCCTTTGCCGGGGGATCCGGACCAGCCGAGCCAGTAGCCGACGGCCTGCCACATGGCGTCGAGCCCGAGACAGCCCGGCATAACGGGGTCGCCTGGAAAGTGACACTGGAAGAACCAGAGGTCAGGATGGATATCCAGCTCGCCAATCACGCTGCCTTTGCCGTACGCCCCGCCATCAAGGGTTATTTCCGTAATCCGGTCCATCATCAAAAGGGGAGGGGCCGGAAGCTGGGCATTACCCGGCCCGAAATAGGTTCCGGTCGAGGAAGTAATCAGGTCTGTGTAAGAGTAAGCGGATTTTGGCTCATGGAAATCATGCGGTCCGGCCATTCTGATGCCCTCTGTACCACTTTAGCGAAGCGCGCTTCCCAGCCTCTGGCTCAGCCGATGTCAACTGTTTTCCGTATCCATGGCTGACGGGGCCGATGCATCGATGCCCCACAGCGCTGTGCGGCTGACCCAGCCGCGCATACGCTCCGCCTCGACTTGGCAAAACGACATATCGCAGCGGTGAACCTGCACCAGCAAACCCTGTCCCACCCTTGCGACGGCTTGGGCGTCGTCGCTAGCCCGCTCCCTCAATTCTGTTTCATTGGCAATCATGGCGGTCTCGCCGGGCTGCATCATGCGGGCATGTATCCAGCTTTCATCGCCTGCAGGATCCCGTACGCGGCGCCAGTCTCCGCTCTCCTTGACAATCAGCAAAGGCAGGCCCCGGCGCTCATAATGCCAGACAATCCGGTGCGACAGGCTGGGGCCGACCCTTGCATTGACCATGGCGAAGCGCAGTATCTCAAAGCGCGGTACGGGCTTGCCGGAAAAAGGGCTGATTCGCTGATCCATCTCTGTCTCAGCCCTTGCCGGGAAAGCAAAAAGTATGATGGCCAGCGCAAAAGCCAAGCATCTCATCTGGGGCATCTCTTCTTTCCGGCTTCCCGGGCGGGCATAGCAGGTGCGGGTGAAGCCGGAGTAAAGCCCTGTTGTTGGCGTGCAGGCCGGGCTCTGCTAAGCGGCGTAAAACGCCGAAAGACTGGAGCCAAATGCCCAACAGCAAATTGAAAGTTGTCGTGACCCGAAAGCTGCCTTCGCCGGTCGAATTGCGGATGAAAGAGCTCTTTGATGCCCGTCTAAACGAGGATGATCATCCGTTTTCGCCGGACGAGCTGGCCGATGCCATCCAAACGGCGGACGTTCTGGTTCCGACCGTAACCGACCGCATCGATGGCCGGGTCCTCGCCCGCGCGGGAAACCAGCTCAGACTTATCGCGCAGTTCGGAGCCGGGGTCGACAATATCGATATCGCTTCGGCCGTTCAGCGTGGGATCACTGTAACGAATACGCCTGGTGTGCTGACCGACGATACGGCGGATGTGACCATGGCCCTGATGCTGGCCCTGCCCCGCCGGCTGCATGAAGGCGTTCAGGTCATGGAGCAGGGGCGCTTCGACGGCTGGACACCGACCTGGATGCTCGGACGGCGGCTGGCCGGAAAGCGGCTGGGGATCATCGGGATGGGGCGCATTGGACAGGCCGTGGCGCGCCGGGCCCGGGCCTTTGGTCTGCAGATCCATTATCACAATCGCAAACCCGTCAACCAGCGGATCGAAGAGGCGCTGGAAGCGACCTATTGGGACTCGCTCGATCAGATGCTGGCCCGGATGGACATCGTCTCGGTTAACTGTCCGCACACACCGGCAACCTTCCATCTCATCAATGCGCGCCGTCTCGCCCTGATGAACCCGGAGGCCTACATCATCAATACGGCGCGCGGCGAAGTCATCGATGAGGCGGCCCTGGCGCGCGCGATACGTTCAGGAAAGCTGGCGGGCGCCGGCCTCGACGTGTTCGAACGCGAGCCTGCCGTCAATCCGGACCTGCAAGGCTTGCCCAACGTTCTCCTGCTTCCCCATCTCGGTTCGGCGACGATCGAAGGGCGCATCGAAATGGGCGAGAAGGTGATTATCAATATCAAGACATTTGCCGACGGGCACAGGCCGCCTGACAGGGTTATTCCGGCGATTCTCTAGCCTCATCGCCAGCAGCCGAATGCACGCGGCGCTGAAGGAAATCCTTCAGGGCCTCGACCGATTCCAGGGCGCGTTCCTCATGTGGCAGATGCCCGGTCTCTTCATAGAGAATAACTTCCGCATCCGGAATTGTTTCGCCAAAGCGCCGGCCTCCTGAGGCCGGCACCACGCGGTCTTCAATGCCATGGATCACCAGGGTTGGCCGTTCGATCCGGGCCATAAGTTCAGGTGTCGCGGCCCGCCGCTCGCCCCTGCCGGACACAAGATTTATCATGGCGTCCCTGTGGCAGGGGGCTCTGGAAAAGGCGGAGTAACGCTCGACCATCTCGTCGGTCACAAATAACGGATCAAAGAAGCTGTCACGCAGGCCGGATCGGATGATGGCTGAAAGGTCCAGGTCTCGCATCGCTGCGCGAGCTGGCCCGAAATCAAGCAACCGGAAAGCCAACGGCCGGTCACTTGTCTCATCTCCATCCGGCAGCCAGCCCGATGCCCCGATAAGCACGAGGGCGTCAACCCGCTCAGGATGGCTCAGGACATAATTCCAGGCGGCGCTTCCGCCCATCGAGCTGCCAGCGATCGTGAAGCGATCGGCCCGTGCGGCGCGGGTCACTTTCTCGATGACCTCGACGAACTGGGTCGGCCCGATCGACTGGTTGTCGATGCATCCGGATAGTCCGTGTCCGGGAAGGTCCAGGCTGATGACACGATACTGGCGCCGCAGTTCTGCGACCCAGGGCTCCCAGGTGTGGAGCGATGCGGAAAACCCATGCACCAGGAGGATCACCGGGGCGTCGCGCGGTCCGGTATCGCGAAAATGCAGGCGCGTGCCCCCCGCCAGGCTGACATAGCGGCTGTCCGCGTTGGCATACAGGCTCTCCAGCTGGTCATAGGGTATGTCTCCCCGGCGGAGGGCAAGCCAGCCCGCGAAGAGAACCAAGCCAAGCGTCGCAATTACTGCCAGGAACTTACCCATGAGCGTCCTCGGTTCTTGTTTGGATCAAAGGTAACGGCAATCCCGGGGCTGCTGTCAAATCAGCCTCGCAGCCGAATCCGGTCCTTGAGAGTCGCCAGTTGACGCGCTGTCTCGCTCCGGCTGCACGGCTTTCTGCCGGGCGTTATCGTGCTGCTGCATCTGCGCTGCAGACAGGACAGGAAGGATCAGCTGGCAATTTGAGAATGCGCGGCATCTGCGCGAGACCGTCAATGACGAGCACCCGGCCAATGAGTGGATTGCCGGCTGCCGTGATGAGTTTCACAGTTTCGAGCGCCATACAGGCTCCGGCCATTCCTGTGATAGCGCCGACAACGCCAATTTCGTCGCAACCGGCCGGTGTTACCGGGATGTCTGGCGCCCAGCACTCATAGCATGGCTCCCCTGTCATGCAGCCGGACGCGAAAACGCTGACATGGGCAACCCAGCCTGCAGCCGAGCCGGAAATGAGCGGACGCCCGGAAGCATGGGCCAGCCGGTTCAGCAGCCGCCGGGTTGGGTAATTGTCTGTTGCGTCAACAAGGATCTGCCCTGCGGGCTCGGAGCCCGGCCCAAACCGTGCCTCGACCGCGTCAACCGAGATATCGGGGTTCAGGGCCCGCAACCGGTCCGCCAGGCGCTGCGCCTTGGGCTGACCAATGTCGGGCTCGCTGAACTGAACCTGCCGCTGCAGGTTCGACCTTTCGACCCCGTCATGGTCCCATATCTCGATCCGGCCGACGCCTGCTGCGGCGAGATAAAGCGCACAGGGGCCGCCCAGCGCTCCCGCGCCGATGATTGAAACCGACGCGCCCTGCAGCTGCTGCAAGCCTGGCCCGCCGATCTCCTTGACCAGTATGTGCCGGGAATGCCGCTCGATGTCTTTCGGGCTCAGGGCCATTGGGGTTTTTCCCGGAGGGCTGTCGATGAGGCGGAATGCTCGCGGGATCGCAGGTAAATCCAGGCCGGGGCCGGCTGGCAAGCCAGTCCGCGGGCCATGGCCTCTGGCAGGCGAAACGGCTGAAAGGTGCGGGAGAATACCGAAGCCCGGCTCAGCCGGTATCCGGGCCGCGAGATGATCGCTATCGGAACCCGCCAGGCGATTTCCCTCCAGGCTCTCCAGTGATGAAACGCCTGAAGATTGTCAGAGCCCATGATCCAGACAAAACAGGTCCGCGAGCGGGCCGCCTCTAGAACATCTAGTGTCTCGACACTGAAGGTCAGCCCCAGCCTCTCTTCGATATCGCTGACGCGCAGGCGTGGATGCCGGGCCATGTCGCTTGCGGACTCCAGGCGCCTCGCAAAGGGCGTTGATGTGGCTTTGAGCGGATTGCCGCGCGCGACGATCCACCAGACTTCGTCGAGACGAAGACGCTTCAATGCCGTCAAGGCAACATGGCGATGGCCCTCATGAGCCGGATCAAAACTGCCGCCGAGCAGGCCGATCCGGCGTTCTTGCCCCCGGTCCGGCAGGTATCGTGCCGTCAAGACCTGACCTGACCTGACCCGCGCACGGTGTATTTGTAGGTCGTCAGCTGTTCAGCCCCGACTGGCCCGCGGGCATGAATCCGTCCGGTGGCGATCCCGATTTCAGCGCCCATGCCAAACTCGCCGCCATCGGCGAATTGCGTTGAGGCGTTGTGCAGAACGATTGCGCTGTCGATTTCATCCAGGAACCTTTCGGCTGCCTTCTGATCCTCGGTAATGATCGCATCGGTATGGCCTGACGACCAGCGCGAGATATGGGCGATGGCATCATCGAGGTCGTCGACAACAGCCACCGACAGGATAGCGTCGAGATATTCAGTGGCCCAGTCCTCATCGGTTGCAGCCCTTATACCGGGCAGGATTGCCTGCGCGCGCTGATCGCCGCGAAGTTCGCATCCAGCGGCGCTCAGCGCCTCTGCAATCGCTGGCAGCAGGATGCCGGCCACCCTGTCATCTATAAGCAGGGTCTCTGTCGCGCCGCAGATGCCGGTGCGTCGCATCTTGGCATTCAGGGTTATGGAAATGGCCTTGTCCGGATCGGCGGCGCTGTGAATGTAGGTGTGGCAAAGCCCCTCTAGATGACCGATTACCGGCACGCGCGCCTCAGCCTGGACACGTTCAACAAGGCTGCGCCCGCCGCGTGGCACGATCACGTCGAGCGTGCCCGCGAGCCCGCCGAGCATCAGGCCAACTGCCGCTCGGTCGGTTGTGGCGACCAGCTGTACGGCGTCTTCGGGCAGTCCTTCGGCCTTGAGCGCGCTGCGCATCGCGGCAGCGAGGCGGCCGGAGGAAAGTGCGCTTTCAGAGCCGCCACGCAGGATCGCGGCGTTGCCTGAGCGCAGACACAGAGCGCCGGCATCTGCCGTTACATTCGGCCGACTCTCATAGATGATGCCGATTACGCCAAGCGGGACGGCTACCCGCGCGATGTCCAGCCCATTCGGGCGCGTCCAGCGGGCAAGTTCCTGCCCGATCGGGTCGGGCAGGGCCGCAACCGACTCGACGCCCTTAGCGATAGCCTCGACGCGCTGTTCGTCCAGTGCCAGGCGGTCCAGCATCGATGCCGCAAGGCCCTTTCCACAGGCAGCGGCCATATCTTTCGCATTCGCCGCGAGAATATCCGGCGAAGCGGCGCGGATGGCGGCGGCAATCGCTATCAACCCGCGCGTGCGATCGCCGGGTGTCAGCTGGCCGAGCCGCCGGGAGGCAGCGCGTGCACGCCGGCCCATTTCCATCAGGGTTCCGGTCAGGTCAGCGAGGGGCGGGTCAATTACGCGTGTCATGAGACTCAAGTGCCGCAAATGCGCCTGGCCTGCAAGATTTCGCTCAGGGCAAGGCGTTCAGAAATGCCAGGGCGGCGCGCCGAACCGGCGCATAGGCCTCCGCCTCGCTGGCGGCAGCGCCAGTATAGATGGTTCGCGACAGCGCGCGCAGATTGTGCAGCTTGGTCAGGGCGGCGCTTGAAGCATAAGCGCTTGTGCGCAGGGGATCATCGTTTGGCCAGAGCCCGGCAAACCAGGCCGTCCAGGCGTCTTCGTCAAGAAAATCCCGGCGGGCGAGGTAGAGCACCGGGGCTGCCAGGCGATCGCTCTCGCCGAAGACATAGGCATGACCGGTGGGGCCTGCCTGCAGCGCCACAGCGGCCAGTATGGCTTCAGCCTGCGGTTTGGTCAGCTGCGGGCTTAGCGACAGCTGCATCAGCAGATCGGCCGCATGTGCAACCCCGTGCCGCCAGCCTTCCCTATCGCTGAAGCCCCTATAGTCGGTGAGGCCGGCCAGATAGTCATGTGCGGCTGCGATCAGCCCGTCCCGCTCCGCATCACTCATCCAGGGGGCGATCCGGTCGGTGCGAGCAATTTCTGCCAGCACGAGCGCCGCAAAGGGCCTGGCAAAACCATCCTCATCATCAGGCCCGGCTAGTTGGCTGAGCAGGTCCTGCCTCAGGCCTGCAACCGTCTCAGGCCCGATCAGCTCGTTGCGCATCATGTGTGACAGAACCGAATAGGCAACATCATCGCGGAGAAGAGGGTCCGGGTCCCCAAGGCAGGGAAGAAGGGCGCGGGCCATGGCCTCGCGCTCCGTTGAGGTGAGCTTGAAGATTGCCTGGCCGCGAACTCTTTCATCGCCCAGCGCGGCAAGTTGCGCGGCGGCCGGACACGGGAATGGCCGCGGTTCGGCGGTGTCCGGCATGGCGGGCAAAGCGGCGATGGCGGCGAGGACAAGCCCCGGGATCAGTCTGCGCAACATCTCAGGCTTTTCCTCTTAGCGGATATCGGAGGGTGGCCTTCCGGCAACGGGCTGACAAGCCCGCGGAAGGCGGTAATGTCCAGATCAAACAAGACAAGGCGGAGGATGATCATGATCGATGTCGAGGCGATGCCGCTTTTGGCCGATATTCCGCGTATTCAGGCCGAGCGCCGTCCCGATCAGATTGCTTTGTGGTTTGAGGGCCGGGAGACGCGCTTCAGTGACCTCGAGCTACGCTCGAACCAGGTTGCAAACGGCCTCATGGCGCTCGGTATCCAGCCGGGTGACCGGGTTGGCTATCTCGCCAAGAACACGGACATCTATTACGAAATGATGTTCGGTTGCACCAAGGCGCGCGCTGTGATGACAGCCGTGAACACACGCCTTGCTGCACCGGAAGTGAAGTTCATTCTGAGTGATGCCAGGGTTCGGGTGCTGTTTGTCGGCCGCGAATTCTATGGAATGATCGATGAACTGACGAGCGGTCTGCCGGATATCGTAAGGATCATCACGCTGGATGGTGACAGGGAGGACTGGGATTACTACCCCTCCTGGCGGGACTCCCGCAAGGTGGACAGTCCCGGCCTCGCCATCGAAGGCGATGACGATGTCATCCAGCTCTATACATCCGGGACAACCGGCCTGCCCAAGGGCGTTCAGCTGACTAACGACAACTACAAGGCCTTTTTCACGCAAGCGGGCATGCTTGAATGGTCAAGCTATGGCGCCGGTGAGGCGGTGATGAATGCGATGCCGCTATTTCATGTGGCGGGAGTGAATGTCGGCGTCCTTGCGCTGGCTCAGGGCGCGAAGACCGTCATCCTCAGGGAAATCGATCCGCAGCTGATTCTCAAGCTGATCCCTGAGCAGAAGATCGTTCACGCTTTCTGGGTCCCGGCGGTGATACTCATGCTGTGCCAGCAGCCGAATATCCGGGCCACGGATTTCTCGAGCCTCAAGCAGGTCTTCTATGGCGCATCCCCTATTTCGGAGGCCCTGCTGAAGACGGCGGTGGAAATAATGGGTGCCCGGTTCACGCAGCTTTACGGGCTAACGGAGACTGTCGGAGCCGGGACATTCCTGCCACCCGAAGCCCATGACCCCAGCTGGGGCAAGTTGCGATCCTGCGGGGTTCCCTGGCCGGGGGCGATCGTGAGGGTAGTGGACTCAGAGGGCAGGGAAGTTCCGGCCGGAGAGGTCGGGGAGATTGTCATCCAGTCCGGCTTTGTCATGAAGGGGTATTGGAACCGGCCCGATGCGACCGCTGATGCGATCCGGGACGGCTTTTTCCACACCGGAGATGCCGGATACTTCGACTCCGACGGGTTCCTGTTCATCCATGACCGCGTCAAGGACATGATCGTTTCGGGCGGGGAGAATATCTATCCAGCCGAAGTCGAGAATGCGATATTCGGCTGTCCGGGCGTTGCGGATGTCGCCGTGATCGGTGTGCCGGATGAGAAGTGGGGCGAAGCGGTCAAGGCCATCATCGTCAGGCAACCCGGAGAAGATCCGGCTCCGGAGAGTATTATCTCCTGGGCCAGGGAGCGCATCGCCGGATACAAATGTCCGAAATCGGTGGATTTCATCGATGCCCTCCCGCGCAACCCCTCCGGCAAGATCCTGCGCAAGGATTTACGGGAGCCTTACTGGGCGGGGCGTGAGCGGAGGGTCAGTTGACCCTGCGATGGGCCCGGCAGGTCCGATTGGCCGTAATCTGTGTCCTTACAGCGACCCTTGGCGCATGCGTGGTCTCGATTGACGAGCAAACGGTCTTCCGGCCACCACATGTGGCACAGAAGGCCGCCATGCCATCCGATATGCGCATCGCCGGACAGGAGTCGCTCGAGGCCCGTATTGAGCATGATTTCGTTGATGCGGGCGCCCTGCGCATCGCGACAACGCACGTCACGCCGATGAGGCCAGAGCGGCCTGATCTGTTGATCCTTGTCTGCATGGGCAACGCGTCTGACCGCATACGAAATGGCGCCGCCTATGCCTCACGGCTTCTGCAACACGGCGACGTCATCTTGTTCGACTATCCCGGCTATGGCGACTCGACCGGAACACCGACAGCGGCGAATTTGCTCGCAGTCATGGAGCCTGTCATGCGCTATGCCGAGGAGGTTGCCGCTGATCGGCCGATCCTGCTCTGGGGGCATTCGCTTGGCGGCTTCATTTGCGCGGAGATGGTGGGTTCAGCCACAAAGGCCAGCGGGTTGGTCCTTGAAACGACAGCTGCGAATGCCGCCGAAGTCGCGCGGGCCTGGACGCCCTGGTTTCTGCCGTTTCTCCGCGTCAGCGTTGATGACGGGTTGGCCGGGTTTGATATACCGGCAGTCCTGAACCAGTTCGACGCCCCTGTTCTGGTTCTGGGAGCAGCGCGCGACAGGACACTGCCAGTAACCCTTCACCGATCACTTGCCGAGCAACTCGAAGCCGGCGGACGGCGTGTCACCTACATCGAATATCCGGCTGCCAGCCATTATGGTGTTCCACGCCAACGGGGCTTTGGTGCGGATACCGCAGGATTTTTTGCCTCGGTTCGCGGTCAGGCCGCTCCTAGCACAGACTAGTTGGCGAGTTTCAGCCAGTCACGCGCCGCATGGAGTGCAATTTTGATTTCATCCTGCGACAGGGTTTCAGACAGTTCCTGGCGCTGTATCCGGGCATCCTCATGGCCCCTGGCTGCCGCCAGGTTGAACCATTTGTGCGCTTCGACGAGGTTGACTTCAGTGCCGGTTCCGGTCGCGTAAGCCAGGCCTGCGCGATAGAGGTCCTCGGGCAGTGAATGCGCCCCGAGAAGCGCCGTAGGCTCCATGGGTATATCCGAATAGGCCATATCTTCATTCCTTTTGACACCGCCGCTCCGCCCCGCTCGATCGAGCCTCATGAGGCGCACGGCACCCTTCACCTGCCGGTCATCCCGGCACGGAAAATGTGCATCTCCGGATTTTCATTAAGGTTAATATCCGGGCGCGCTGTCATGGGAAACGTTAAGGGCCCGGCTGTGCGCGTTAGGATATGCACCAGCTGCATGAAAAAGCCCCGCAGTTTCCTGCGGGGCCGTTCGATTGGAAGGACGAGACGTATGCGCTCAGGCGGCGGCTTTTTTCTTGGCCAGTGATTTGGCAAGCTTCTCCATCGCCTTGCCCTTGTCGATATTCTCGACGGCCGCGAGTTCGCGCGCCATCCTGTCGAGCGCGCTTTCATAGAGCTGCCGCTCGGAATAGGACTGTTCGGGCTGGTCTTCGCCGCGGTGCAGGTCGCGAACGACCTCGGCGATTGAAATGAGATCGCCCGAATTGATCTTGGCCTCATATTCCTGGGCCCGGCGTGACCACATCGTGCGCTTGATTCGTGCCTTGCCGCCCAGGGTGCGCAGCGCGTCGTCGACCAGCTTGGAGCCTGCGAGTGCGCGCATGCCAGAGGCTTCGGCCCTGTTGGTCGGAACGCGGAGAATCATTTTGTCCTGATCGAAGGCAACGACGTAAACCTCAAGTTGCATATCGGCAACGGTCTGCTTCTCAACGCCCGTGATCCTTCCAACCCCGTGTGCCGGGTAAACCACGCTTTGTCCCACGCCAAACGCCAGGGTGCGGATGTCAGACTTCTTCGCCATGCTCATTCATGTCCTCTCGAAACACATGAAAAGGCGGTCTTTTCACCCAGTTCCGTAACGGCGCTGGGAGCAAGAGTCCGACATTTCACCGATTTATTGCTCAAGTTTCACCTTACCACAAAAGCGGCTGTTTTACAACAGCTGCGTCGCAGGCCACTTCTCTGATGGAACGCCAAAGCCGACGTAACCCTTTGAATCTAATAACCAATCAGGGTCAGCGGGCGCGCCTGCCAGGCTTTGGCGGGACCTAATCCCCGCCGCCGGGATTCGGGCTGAAATACTTTTCGAGCTTGTCCGGAATGCTGACAAACTCCTCGCGGTCTGCGGGTGGCTCCTTCATCCGTGTGATATTGGGCCAGACCTTCGAATATTCAGAGTTGAGCTTCAGCCACTTGCCATCGGGGTCGTCTTCCGTATCGGGCTTGATAGCCTCGACCGGACATTCCGGTTCGCACACGCCGCAATCGATGCATTCGTCCGGATGAATGACGAGCATGTTCTCGCCTTCATAGAAGCAATCCACCGGGCAGACTTCCACGCAATCCATGTATTTGCACCGGATGCAGGCGTCGACGACGATATAAGTCATAGGGTTGAGGCTCGCGGTGGTTATGACGTTGGCGGAAATGGGCTCTGCCTCTCAGCCTGTCAATCCGGCTGGACAGATCATCGGCCGAGGACACGCCGCCTGGCCTGCGCGCGGCTGACATCATCCACATAAAGAAGCCCGGCAACATGGCGGACATAGGCTTCTTCCACGTCGCTTTTCTCGCCATCGGCGAATATCACCCGGTACAGCGCCTCAATCACTGATATCCTCTCCGCTAGGGGGAGTTTTTTCACATGCCGGGTGAATTCCTGGCTGCCGGTCGCCGCCTCCGACAAGGCCTCGCCTTCTGCCAGAAGACCGTCAGCTTTCGACGGGTCATAGCCGAACGCTTCGAGAAGGATTTCTGCGATGACATCACTTTCGATATTTGCGTAGAGCCCGTCAGACAGGGCGGCCTCGACGAGCAGGGCGGTGATGGCCGCTTCGGTCGTAAGCTTTCCAGTCCCGTTTGCCGCAGGTTTCAGTCTTGCCCGGATCCAATCCATCATGGTGAGCTCTCCAACGGCCTGTAGAGGCTCAGGGCCTCCGAAGCCGGTCCCCGGCGCGAGCCGAAATCGGTAATTTCGACGGAAATGATACTACCGCCTTTTGTGAAAGTCACGATATCACCAATCGCAACAGGCGTTGCCGGTCTGTCAGTCCTGCGTATGCGGGAGCCGGTGCTGATCCTGACACCATGCAGACGCACGCAGGCCGCAGCGCTGCTGCGCGTCTTGTAGAAGCGCGCCCGCCAGAGCCACACATCGATGCGCTGGCTGCCGGCGGAGCTCATTCAAATGGCCTGTAGGCGAAATCAGACTTCGGCTTGGCCGCTCTCCGCTTCCGGCCCGGACGGGCCGCAGATGCGGCTGGCGGCGGGGGCAGCAGTACTGCGAGCGCGGCGAAGGGGCTATCTTTCGCGATCTGACCACGGGCCGTCTGGTTATCACTCCGGCGCCCGCTCTGTCCTGCCTGGGCCACACGGCGTGTTCCGGTCTGGCGTTTGGGTTTCGAATGCGGGGCCTGATCCCTTGCCGGGCTGCGCGCGCGGAAGCGCCAGAGGCTTACCTCTCCTGCCTCCTTGTTATGTTCGGCCGGTACCAGGCCAAATCCACGCAGCACCTCCGGCCATTCTTCTGCGGGGCAGGAGGCGACCGAAGCAAGGTCCATCGGGACTGCAAAGCTGTTCCGATGGGATTCCTTGCGAAGCGTCGCCAGCCGCCAGCCGACTCGCTCTGCAAGGTCTGCCCTGAGGGCGCGCGGGCCGAACCGCAGATAGCCAGCCGATAGCACGGCCTCATCTGCCCAGCTGGCCTCCGGCACAAAAGAGCCCGCGCCGATCGGAGGCAGCCTCAGGGGCTGTGTAGTCTGCGTGCTTTTCAGGATGGCGATCAGGCGCTGGGCGGCGGGTTTCAAGGCTTCGGGGATATAAGCGGAGAGGCGCCCCGATCTGATTCCCGCAGACTTCAAGGTCTCGCGCTGTGCCGGGCTGAGATGCGCCGGCGGGTTGTCACGGCGCAGGTCTATGGCAGCGCCTGCCTCCAGAAGACGATAAGCGATTCCGCGGGCCATCCCGTCGAGAAGCCCCATTGCATCCGAGGTGCGCAGGGCGTTGTGGACGGGCAGCAGCCGGGATATTTCCCCCTGAAGCCAGACCGATAGCCTGTCCAGTGCAGGTTGATGCTCGGCAGTGTCCACCTCTGCGGCACCGATGAGTTCAAGCCTCGGCTGCAACCAGCTTGCGCCGGGCCTGAGCCGCGCAACCGGCGCCCCGCGGAAAATCACGTCACCCAACTCATTGACGCTCAATTCTCCTATGTGAGCGCCAGTAAGCTCGGCGAGGCGCTGCAGCAATAGGGGCCTGACGGCCGCAAGCGCGGCCCCTCTCAGCGCCTTGCCTTCAAGCGATTGGGCGACAAGAACGGGCTCGAACTTCAGGCCGTGCAGTCTTCCGACGAGATGCCCTTCGACCGACACTTCGCCATCTGCAGACATTTCGGTCACAAGCGCCTCCTCCTTTCTGAGCCCGGCCAGGAGCGCTGTCGTGCGTCGATCAACAAACCGCGCCGTCAAAGCCTCGTGTAGCGCATCTGAAAGCGCGTCTTCAATCTCGCGTGTGCGCTGCTGCCAATAGGGTGGATTGGCGAGCCAATCCGGCCGGTGCGCCGCATAGGTCCACGTGCGGATACCGGCCAGGCGCTGCTGCAGCCGGGCGATGTCGCCCTGTGTGGGCGCCAGCTCGTCCAGCCTGTGGCGAAGCCCGTCATCTGAAAGACGGGCATCCGGATCGGCGAGGGTTTCTGCAAGCCCCAAAACCAGACGTCCGTGTGCCTCCGGACCGGCCTTGCGGAAATCCGGCAGCCGCGCCAGCTCCCAGAGACGGCGCACATGCCGGTCTCCCGAAATGTGCGGGCCAAAGCGCGAATCTTCTGACATCCGCCTGAGTATCCATTCATCCAACGCATCCGACGTATGGATAAGGCAAGGGTGCCCGGACGGGCGCTCCAGGCTGCGAATCAGGGACCGAAGGCTGGTGAAGTCGAGATCCGACGCGCGCCAGTGGATCGCGTCGGCCGGGTCATAGACGTGCGATTCGATCGCCTTCCAGACCGCTTCCGGGAGGGGAGGGCAAGCCGCCGTTTCGCCAAACTCGCCATCCGTCCTGAAACGGCCCGCCCGTCCGGCGATCTGGCCGAATTCGGAGGGCGTCAGGCTGCGGTGCCGGCGCCCGTCGAATTTTGTGCCGGAAGCAAAGACGACGCGATCCACATCAAGGTTGAGGCCCATACCGATCGCATCGGTTGCAACGATGTAATCCACCTCTCCGGACTGATACAAGGCGACTTGCGCGTTGCGCGTCCGAGGGCTCAGCGCGCCCATCACGACAGCTGCGCCGCCTTTCTGGCGCTTGAGCAGCTCTGCAATCGCATAGACGTCCTCGCTGCTGAAAGCGACGATAGCGGTGCGCTTTGGAAGTTTCGTTATTTTCGTTTGGCCGATGTAGCGCAATTGCGAGAACCGCTGCCGGGCCTCCGTTTCAGCCCCAATTCCCAGTTCCTTGAGCACGCCGCGCATCGCGTCCGAACCGAGCAGCAATGTCTCGTGCTGGCCGCGCAGGTTCAAGATGCGATCGGTAAAGACATGCCCGCGTTCCTCATCGGTTGCGAGTTGTATCTCGTCGATCGCGACGAAGTCGACCCGCCGGCTGGCGGGCATCGACTCGACGGTGCACACAAGATAGCGTGCCGTGTCCGGACAGATCCGCTCTTCCCCCGTGATCAGCGCGGCATGTGGCGCGCCTTTCTCGGCGATGATGCGGTCATAGACCTCGCGGGCGAGTAGCCGTAGCGGCAGACCAATCATGCCCGTACCATGGGCAAGCATGCGGTCGATAGCGTAGTGTGTCTTGCCGGTATTGGTCGGGCCGAGAATGGCCTTGATGGTCGTCATTGCTGGCAGGGGTGGCGACGGATCCGGCGAGAGTCAAGCGCCCGGCCCGCCGGCCGGCTGGAACGAACGCTTGGACAAGCAAGACATGCCGCGCATCTCCGGATCAAATCCTGGCGGGAAACGGGTTGAGCCATCATAGAAAGCGCCCCGGAAGTCGGCATTGTCGGCTGCGGTCCAGTGGCAGAGCGCCCCGGCGAGGTTGCTTCCCGTGAAGCTGGCCTGCCAGAGGCTGGCGCCTGTGAAATCGGCCCTGATCAGGCAGGCATTCGTCAGGTCCGTACGCCGCATGCTGGCATGGCGAAAGCTTGCTGCGCGCATATGGGCGTTTCTGAAGCTTGCCGACATCAGGCGAGCATAATTGAATTGTGCATCGCTCAGATCGGACCAGTCGAAGGCTGCGCGCTGGAGTTCGCAATCGCGAAAGACAGCGCCCGCCATTTCCCGGCCAGACAAATCAGCCCCGAGCAGATCGTATCCGGAGATGAGGGCTCCCCTCAGATCGGCATATGTCGCGTCCAGCCCATGCCCGGAGCCGGCGAATCCCTGTTGCGCCATCAGCTTTCTCCCAGGCCTTGAGAAATCCCATGCTGGACCGCGATGCAAGCCGGTCTCTTATTTTGACGGGGATGACGGTTTGACCGCAGGCATGTCATGCGCTATTTGTCCGGACAAATTGGAGCCTTCATGCTTGCCACTTATCGGTCTCTGCTTTTTGTGCCGGGAGCGCGGTCTGATCGCTTTGGCAAAGCCGTTTCGGCCGGCGCTGATGCCGTAATTATCGATCTTGAGGATGCTGTTCTGCCTGATGCCAAGGCATCTGCCCGGGCCGAGACCCTGACCTGGCTCGGCGCCTGGAGAGGTCAGGGGCTGGGCTTGCGGATCAACTCCCCGCGCACGGCGTATGGCTGTAGCGATATCGCCGCCCTTGCCGGGTCTGCTGCGACCGCGCGCGCCGATTTTCTGATGGTGCCGAAGGCCGAGACGGCGATCGATCTTGAGATCGTAATTGAGGCGATCGGCCGATCCATCCCCCTCATTGCGGTGATCGAGAGCGGCCGGGGCCTCGCGAATGCGGCGGATATTGCCCGACAGGCGAGCGGGGGCCTCCTCTTTGGCGGCGCAGACTATTCGGCCAGCCTTGGCGCCGATCTGTCGGATTGGGACGCGATGCTGACCGCGCGGGGACTCATAGCCGCCGCTGCCGCAGCAGCGGGCGTTCCGGCGTATGATGTACCGTATCTCGATGTCAGGGACTCCGGGGGGCTCAAGGACACAACGACCCGCGCAAAGCGGCTCGGCTTCTCCGGACGAGCCTGCATTCACCCCGACCAGGTCGATCTTGTAAACGAGGTCTTTTCGCCAGGCGTGGCCGAGATTGACGAGGCCCGTGCCATCATGGCGGCAATGCAGGCAGCCCAGGGAGGCGTTGTGCTCCACAATGGAAAGATGGTTGACCGTCCGGTCATCCTGGCTGCGGAGCGAACACTCGCCCGCGCCAAGTCAGTATAGGGATTGAGCTTTGATGGTGCAGAACTGGAAGGAAGTCGGCCCGAACCGGTACCGGGAGACGTTCGGGCGGTATTTTGAAGATTTCAATGTGGGCGATATTTATGAGCATCGGCCCGGCAAGACGGTCACCGAGTATGATAACCATCTTTTCACACTGATGACGATGAACACCCACCCGATGCATTTCGATGCAGAGTTTGCCAAGGCGAGCGAGTTCAAACGCAACCTCGTCGTCTCGCCTTACACGCTTGCCCTTCTTATCGGCATGAGCGTCACCGACACCAGCCAGAAGGCGATCGCAAATCTCGGCATGGACGAGGTGAGGTTCACCGCACCCGTCTTCGCGGGCGACACGATCTATGGCGAGAGCGAAGTCCTGGCGAAACGCGAGAGCCAGAGCCGTCCCGGGCAGGGGATCGTCACGATACTGACTCGGGGATACAATCAAGAGGGAGCGATGGTCTGCACGTTCAAGCGGAACATGCTCGTGCCGTCGCGCGGCAATGCTGTCGAAGACAAGGTTGGGAATTACTAGGAGGCGATTATGCCAGATTCAAACTCCGTCAGCATGCTTACCGAAGAGGATGAGCGCCAGATGCTCGATGCGATCCAGAAATGGATCGAGAAAAAGGTCGCGCCCGTTGCGATGAAGCTCGAGCATGACAATGAATGGCCGGCCGATCTGGTGTCGGACATGGCCGAGCTCGGGCTGTTCGGTGCGCTTATCGAGCCGGAATATGGCGGGCTCGGCCTGTCAGCGACAACCTATTCCCGGATTGTCACGATGATTTCCGAGGAATGGATGAGCCTTACCGGCATCTTCAATTCCCACCTCATGATGGCCACTGTCGTACAGCGCTTCGGCACTGACAAGCAGAAGGCCTACTGGCTGCCGAAATTCGCGACCGGCGAGCTGCGTGGGGGCCTGGGCCTGACCGAGCCGGATGCCGGGACCGATCTTCAGGGCATCCGGACTGTCGCAAAACGGGCCGGCGGGAAATACATCGTCAACGGAACGAAGACATGGATATCCAATGCGATCGAAGGCCATTGTGTCGCGCTGCTGGTCAAGACCGATCCCGAGGCCCAGCCCCGATATAAGGGGATGTCGATGCTTATCGTACCGAAGATCGACCCGGAAACACGCGCGCCGCTAAAGGGTGTGAAGAACGGGAAGAAGCTTGAAAAGCTTGGCTATAAGGGCATCGACTCGGGGGAATTCATTTTTGAGGACTATGAGTGCGATGCCGAGCTTTCCCTTGTTGGAGGCGAGGAGGGTAAGGGTTTTTACATGGCGACCGGGGGGCTGGAGATCGGACGCATCAATATCGCGGCCCGCTCGGTTGGTATCGCGCGCCGGGCGCTGAAGGAAAGCGTGAAATACGCCCAGCTGCGCAAGACGATGGGCAAGCCGATCTGCGAGCATCAGGCGATCCAGCTCAAGCTCGGCGAGATGGCCGCCAAGACCCGCGCCGCAGAGCTCCTTGTCGAGGATTCCGCTCGTGCCTACGATCGGGGCGAGCGCATCGACATGGAAGCGGGCATGGCGAAGTATTTTGCTTCCGAGACCGCCGTGGAGGTCGCCTTCGAAGCCATGCGCATCCATGGCGGTTATGGCTATTCCAAGGAATACGTCATCGAGCGTCTCTACCGCGATGCGCCGCTGATGTGCATTGGCGAAGGCACCAACGAGATGCAGCGCATCATCATTGCGAAGCAGCTTGTGAAACGTCACCCGGTATGATCCGGCCATTGTTGCTGCTCGCCTCGGCATTTCTGCTGGCAGCCTGCATAGCCGGTCCGTCCGGCCGGTCGTCTTCGGCTCCGCCCCTTCAGGCTGTCGAACGCGTCGATGTCTCCCGCTTCATGGGCCTCTGGTATGAGATCGTGCGTTATCCCAACGGGTTCCAGCGCAATTGCGAGGGGGTCACGGCCGAATACAGCCTCAGGCCGGATGGCCGGGTAAATGTCGTCAATACCTGCCGGACGGGCACGCAGGATGGCACGCCGCGCCGGGCCGAGGCTGTGGCGCGGGTGATCGATGGATCGGGCGGCGCGCGATTGTTCGTTAATTTTTCGCCTCTGCCGCTTCCGGCCGGACGCGGTAATTACTGGGTGTTGCATCTCGATCCTGATTACAATCATGCGCTTATCGGAGAGCCCTCTGGCCGGTTCCTCTGGATGCTGGCCCGTGAGCCCCGCATCACTGAAGCGGTGCGTGCAGAACTGGAAGCGGCAGCAAAGGCCGCGGGCTATGACCTTTCGATGCTGAAAGAGACGGAGCAGCCATGACAGCGCTTCTCGAAGGCATTCGGATACTTTCTGTGGAGCAGTATGGGGCAGGTCCCTATGGAACCCAGCTCCTCGCGGATCTCGGCGCAGAGGTGATAAAGATCGAGGATGTGGGGCGCGGGGGTGACGTCTCCCGCGCCGTCGGCCCCTATAGGCTGGGCAAGGACGACTCTGAATTTTTCCAGACTTTCTCCAAGGGAAAAAAGTCTGTTGGCATGGACCTGAAATCGCCTGCAGGCCGCGCGGATCTTGAAGCCCTTGTGAAGACCGCCGATGCTGTGGCCAACAACCTTCGCGGTGACCAGCCTGCAAAGCTCGGCCTGACCTATGAGGCCCTGAAGCATGCGAACCCGAGGATTGTCTGCGCGCATCTCTCGGCCTATGGGCGGACGGGCCCACGGGCGGATTGGCCCGGATATGACTACCTGATGCAGGCTGAAGCCGGGTTCATGATGTTGACCGGCGAGCCTCACGGCCCGCCCGTGCGGTGTGGGCTTTCCATCGTCGACTTTCATACAGGCAGCCAGCTGGCTGCTGGGCTGCTGGCGGGCGTTATCGGCGCAATGAAAACCGGTGCGGGCTGTGATGTGGATGTCTGCCTGTTCGATACCGCCCTCCATCAGCTGTCCTATCCGGCGACCTGGTATCTCAACCAGGGTCACGAGACGTCCCGCCTGCCGCGCGGCGCGCATCCCTCCATTGCGCCCTCCCAGCTGGTGAAGACCAAAGACGGCTGGGGCCTGCTGATGTGCCAGACGCAGAAATTCTGGGATTTGTTCTGCGATCTTTCCGGTGCCGGGCACCTGAAGTCCGATCCCCGCTTCGCTGATACGGCCGCTCGCCACAAGCATCTTGCCGACCTGACCGATAGGGTTGATGCAGTTCTTGCGGCGCGCACAACAGAAGAATGGATGAACATTTTCGGGGGTAAGGTTCCCTTTGCCCCCGTTCTGACAATCGGCAAAGCCTTGGAGAATCCTTACGTTTCCGGCCTTGGCATGATTGAGCCGGTTGAGCATTCCGACGCAGCGGGCGGAAGGCTGCGCACGCTGGGCTCGCCCTTCCGCGTCAATGGCAAGCGCCCCGCCTCGTCGCGTGCGCCCAGGCTGGGCGAGCATGATGATGACGTCCTGGGCAAGGCGCTAGGCAAATAACCAGCCCAAAATGGTGACGTGAGTCTGATGAAGCTCTCTGGACTGAAAGTTCTTGATCTCTCCGCATTCTTGCCGGGTCCGCATATGACCATGATGATGGCGGATCATGGCGCGGACGTGATCATGGTCGAGCCCTCAAATGGTGTCGGCGAGCCGGTGAGGGAAATTGGCCAACGGACCGCGGACGGGATCAGTGTCTGGTTTCGAAATATCGCACGGGGCAAGCGGAGTTTGAGGCTAAATCTCAAGGACCCGGCGGGGTTGGATCTGCTTCACCGTCTTGCCGCACAGGCCGATGTGTTTGTTGAAGCGTTTCGTCCCGGTGTAATGAAGCGGCTCGGTGCGGACTATGACCGTCTGTCGCGCCTCAACCCCCGTCTGGTTTACTGCTCGATTTCAGCTTTCGGTCAGTCCTCGTCTCTGGCGCACAAGCCGGCGCATGACCTGACCGTGCAGGGGCTCGCGGGCCTCGCCGATCTCAACAGGGGCCTTGAAGATGGCAAGCCGGCGATGCCGAATATCCCATTTGCGGACGCGGCGGCCTCGCTGATGGCGCTTTCGGCTATCCTCATGGCCTTATACCGCAGGGAGCAGACAGGCCGTGGAGACTATATCGACCTGGCAATGTATGACGCCTGTCTTGCCTGGACCCCGAATGTCACGGGCCCCGTCTTTGCCGAGGAAAGACATCCTGTCCCTAAAGAGATGCGCTCTTTTGGCGGCGCGGCCATGTACAATATCTATGAGACCAGCGACGGCGCATTTATCATTCTCGGTGGCTCGGAAGTGAAGTTTGCCGCGAACCTCTTGAATGCCCTGGAGCGGCCTGACTTGCTGGACGTCGCACGTCTCGAGCCTGGGCCGGGCCAGGAGCCCTTGCGAGCCTTCTTCCGTGAAAGATTCCGGGCAGAGACTCTCGAATACTGGAAAGACTTCCTGCAGCCTGTCGACTGTTGCTGGAGCTGGGTGCGCAGCCTGAAAGAAGCCTTCGATGATCCGTTCACGGCTGAGCGCGGAATGGTTTTCACCGATGCTGACGGGAACCGGCATATCGGCCCGCCGATCCGGTTTCGAGAAGAGCCGTCCGAGCCGAAGCCGGATGTGCCAGGCTTTGGCCAGCATTCGGCCGAGATCGCCGCGCAGGCAGGGCTCAGCGAGCCGGAGATAGCGGCCATGAAGACAAGGGATGTAATATGAGCAATCTGTTTCCCGCTCACCGCGCGCATGAGGGCGTTTGGACGGGGACTTATCGCCATCTCGATGCGCAAGGGAATCTGGGGGAGATGCTCATCTCGCGAGTCACCTGCACCTTTCCGCAAGAGGCTGGTGTATTTTATCGTCAGGTGACGGAGCTTGCGGATGCTTCAGGTCAGACGAGCATAGCGACCTTCGACGGGATGGAGCGCGGCGACCATTTGTTCTTCGATACGGATACTTTCACGGGGCGAAGCTGGGAGACGCCGCAGGGGCAGATTCTTCTTGACCTGACCCGAAAGGATGAACCAGGCGTTCGCTTCATTGAAATCATTATATTGGGTGATGGTGGCCGCAACCGGGCGCGAACCTGGCACTGGTTCAAGGAGGGTCGGCTATACCGGCGCACCCTCTGTGATGAGAGCCGGGTGGCGTAAGCGGTTCAGCTCCGTTTCCGGTCCAGGCGAACTTCATAGGCAAAACGGCCCGCGGGGTGCAAGCTTTCCGATATAAGGATTTCGCGGGCCTGTGTGTCCTGATACCGGCGCACCGTGCGCAGTGCAGCCGTACCGGCCTCAACCTTGAGCCGAGAGGAGTCCGGTACCGATAAGGATATCGCTTCCATCCGCTGAATGACGCGGGCGACGGCAACGCCATGGGTGCTTTCAATCCACTCGGAAATGGAGCCCGTCAGCTCGGAAACGGTTTTTGCACTGGGCGCCAGGCTGCGCTCAACAAGGATCGTCGTGACCGCAATTGGCAATCCCTGCGGGCTGCTTCTCAGCCCGAGGAAACACAGATAGTCACCAGTGGCTTGCAGCCGCGCGCACTCAGAGCGGCTGGCCGGGCGTGCCGTTTCCAGCCGGAAAGCTGCGTCGCGCGCATATTGCAGGATCTGATCATAGCTTCCCAGAGGTTGCGCGAAGGATGGCGCAGACGTGTCGGCAACGATCGTTCCCGCCCCGCGCCTGCGCTGGATCAGCCCGTCTTCGGCGAGCAGCCGCAGGGCTTCGCGTGCCGTATGGCGGGAAATGCCTTCGCGCTGGCAAAGTTCCATTTCAGTCGGGAGCGAGTCGCCCGGCTTCATCCGCCTCGCGGCGATCTCCCTGCGAAGTGCATCAGCCAGTTGCTGGTAGCGGGGCCGATTCGTCCGGTCCGTCACATACGCCTCCGCATCCCGTCCCATTCAAGCGCCAACCTGTTGCGATGAGCCGGGTCGGCAATGCCGATCAGGGCTTCGGCGCGTGCGTCCAGAGAGAGTCCACGCAGGCAGGCTGCCCCATGTTCTGTCACAACCCAGTCGATGTCGGCGCGGGAGATGCTCGTTGCATTGGCATCAAGTCGCGGAACGATCCGGCTCGACTGACACTTTGATGTCGTTGACGTCAGGGCCAGGATGCTTTTCCCGCCGGGCGAAAGTGCCGCGCCCCGAAGGAAATCAACGAGCCCTCCCGTGCCGGAGATCTGCTTTCCGTGGATGAATTCCGCATTGGCTTGTCCGAACAGGTCGATTTCGAT
>DAIRTA010000006.1:35666-39779 GCA_036804125.1 Hyphomonas sp. | reverse complement strand
CGGCCGAAAAGCAGCGTGTCGAACCGCGAGGCGCACTGAGCGGCCCAGGCATCGAGATCATCAGACCAGGCAGGCGGAATGAACTCACCGCCAGGCCCGTTGGTGTAGCCGTCGATGCTGACAACCATCCACAACACGCAGCGACGGCCAATAGCATTGTCGGAAACCGGTTTAGTCATCGCTTTCCCCTTATTCCCACTCGATGGTGCCGGGCGGTTTTGAGGTGATGTCATAGACAACCCGGTTGACACCCTTGACCTCGTTGATGATCCGCGTGGCGACCTGCCCGAGGAATTCGTGAGGGAAAGGATAATAATCTGCCGTCATGCCATCCGTAGACGTAACAGCGCGCAGGGCGAGAACTGACTCGTATGTGCGCTCATCGCCCATGACGCCGACCGTGTTCACCGGCAGGAGCACGCTGAAGGCCTGCCAGATCGCATCATAGAGGCCCGCGCGGCGGATCTCCTCGATATAGATCGCATCGGCCTTGCGCAGCGTGTCGGCTTTTTCGCGGGTAATCGCGCCGGGGATGCGGATCGCCAGGCCCGGCCCCGGAAACGGATGGCGGCCCACAAATCGTTCCGGCAGGCCGAGTTCCCGCCCCAGCGCCCTCACCTCATCCTTGAAGAGCTCACGCAGCGGCTCGACCAGCTTCATCTTCATCCGCTCGGGCAGGCCGCCGACATTATGGTGGCTCTTGATGGTCACCGAAGGTCCTCCGAGCGCGGATACACTCTCAATGACATCGGGATAAAGCGTGCCCTGGGCAAGGAATTCGGCGCCGCCGATCTTGCGCGCCTCGGCCTCGAACACGTCGATGAAAAGCCGGCCGATCGTCTTGCGCTTCACTTCAGGATCGGTGACGCCAGCGAGCGCACCGAGAAACTCCGATGACGCATCAACATGCACCAGCGGGATATTATAGTGCTCGCGGAACAGGCCGACGACCTCCTCGCTCTCGCCCAGACGCATCAGGCCGTGATCGACATAGACACAGGTCAGCTGCTCACCGATGGCCTCATGGATCAGAACCGCCGCCACAGAGGAATCCACGCCGCCAGACAGCCCGCAGATCACGCGGCCCTTGCCGACCTGCGCGCGGATGCGAGCGATGGCTTCCTCCCGGTAGGCGGCCATCGTCCAGTCGCCCTTCAGGCCGGCGACATCATGCGTGAAGTTCCGGAGCAGTTTCGCTCCGTGAACGGTATGCACGACTTCGGGATGGAATTGCGTGCCATAGAAGCGCCGCTCGGGATCAGCAATGATGGCATATGGGGCGCCCGGCGAGCGCGCTATCACCGCAAAGCCCGGCGCGAGTTCGGCAACGTGGTCGCCATGGCTCATCCAGACCTGTTCAAGGTCGCCCGCTTCAAACAGGCCCTCAAGCAGAGGATCGCCGGACACCTTTTCAATATAGGCGCGGCCGAATTCCCGGCTCGATCCGCTTTCGACCCGTCCGCCGAGCTGGGCGGTCATCACCTGCTGGCCATAGCAGATGCCCAGAACGGGCACACCGAGCGTGAAGACAGCCTCATCGGCCCGCGGGCTGCCGGTTTCGGTGACGCTGGCGGGGCCACCGGAAAGGATGATTGCACGGGGTCCGAAGGCCTTGATGAAGGCGGCATCGGCCCGGTTGAAAGGATGGATTTCGCAGTAAACGCCGCTCTCGCGCAGGCGCCGGGCGATGAGCTGTGTCACCTGGCTGCCGAAATCGATGATGAGGGCGCGTTCGTGGGTCTGGCCGGTCATGGCGCCGCTTAGCCGAGGCCGAAAGATTCGTCCATGCCGGCTCAGCCGCTTTCCGCGCGCCGCAAGAGAGCAAAGAAAAAGCCGTCTGTGCCTGCGCGGCGCGGGGTCAGCCGGACACTGCCCGAGGGGGCGCGCCAGCGGCGGAGCGTTGCGGCCCCGTCCTCGGTCAGTCCGCCCGAGGCGATGGCGGCTTCAGCGGCATCTTCTTCCCGGAAGCCGGGATGCGCCGAGAGGAATTCCGCCACCCGGTCTTCATCCTCCTCCATCAGGAAAGAGCAGGTCGCATAGAGCAGGCGCCCGCCGGGCTTCACATAAGATGCTGCCGCGCGGAGGATCTCGCGCTGCTGCTCGATGCGGCGTTCGAGCTGCGCAGGCTTCAGGCGCCATTTGGTGTCAGGCTTCCGCCGCCAGGTTCCCGTACCGGAACAGGGCGCATCGACGAAGACAAGGTCCATCTGCGCGTCAAGCCGCGCAAGGTCAGTGCCCTCTGCCGGATGCACGAGCTGGACATTATGAGCCCCGGAGCGTTTGAGGCGGGGGATCAGCGCCGACAGCCGGCGGCCATCGATATCATAGGCAAAGACCTGCCCCTTGCCCTGCATGCGCGCGGCCAGAGCCAGCGTCTTGCCGCCGCCGCCTGCGCAGAAATCGAGCACCTGTTCCCCCGGCTGGGCGTGGCCGGCCAGCGCAGCGATCTGGCTGCCGGCATCCTGGACTTCCACCCAGCCTTTTGAAAAGGCAGGGATGCCCTCAACAGAGTCCTCCCGCTCGGCCGGGTCGCGGGCGGGGATATGGAAGGCCTCGCGCAGGAGCCGGGACGGTTCGGCCCGCACCGATTTCAGCGGCAGGGCCGCCTTTTCCGGATCGGCTTTCAGCGTGTTGACGCGCAGGTCCACATCCGCGCGCACGGCCATCGCCTGCGCTTCAATGACGGCCTCATCGCCAAAGACACGCGCCATGTGCGGCGCCAGCCAGTCCGGGAAGTCCCCCTGCACGGGGATTGGCGCAGCAGGATCTGGCGCTAGGAGGAGGCGTTCACGCTCATCATTGGTGAGCGGGCTCGGGCCGTGTTCATCATAGCAGGCCTGTTCGATGTCGCGCAGGGGCCAGTCCCAGACATGGCGAAGCGTCGCGAGGACCAGGCCGCGCGGCTCCGCCGAACCCATATGGTGGGCCATGGAACTCTTGCGCCTGAGTGCATCGAGCACGAGACCGGAAACCCAGGCCCGGTCCTTCGCTCCGGCATAGCGGGCGCGCTTGCCCCAATCGCGCATGGCCACCTTGACCGGCTGGTAGCGTTCCAGCACGTCACGGAGCACGGATATTGCCGCACTGATGCGGCCGCCATTGCGCATAACCGTATCAGCCGCGCGGCAGTGAATAATTCGGCGATTCGCGCGTCATCATCACATCGTGGACATGGCTTTCCTGAAGACCGGCTCCGGTGATCTGCACAAATTCGGCCTTGGCATGGAGTTCGGCAATGTCCTTGGCGCCGACATACCCCATCGCCGCGCGCAGGCCGCCGACCATCTGGTGGATTATCGGGCCGACCGGCCCCTTGAACGGCACCTGCCCTTCAATGCCTTCCGGCACGAGCTTCTCAGCCGCGGCATCCTTCTGGAAGTAGCGGTCCGCCGAGCCGCGCGCCATGGCGCCAAGCGAACCCATGCCGCGATAGGCCTTGTAGCTGCGGCCCTGATACAGGAACACCTCGCCGGGCGACTCCTCGGTGCCGGCAAACATCGAACCGAGCATGGCCGTGGACGCGCCGGCCGCGAGCGCCTTGGCGAAATCGCCCGAGAACTTGATGCCGCCATCGGCGATGACCGGCGTGCCGGACTTCGCGGCGGCATTGGCGCATTGCTCGATCGCGGTAAGCTGCGGCACGCCGACACCGGCAACGATGCGGGTCGTGCAGATCGAGCCGGGGCCTATGCCGACCTTGACCGCATCGGCGCCGGCATCAATCAGCGCCTTCGTGGCTTCGGCCGTCGCGACATTTCCGGCGATGACCTGCACGGCGTTGGAATGCTTCTTGACCCGCTTCACGGCCTCGGAAACGGCCTTGGAATGGCCATGCGCGGTATCAATGACAATGACATCCGCCCCGGCATCGATGAGGGCAAGCGTACGGTCATAGCCTTCATCCCCGACAGTGGAGGCGGCGGCGACACGCAGGCGGCCGGCAGCATCCTTGGCAGCGTTCGGGAAGATCTCGGCCTTGTACATGTCCTTGACCGTGAGCAGGCCAAGGACGCGGCCTTCATCATCGACAATGACCAGCCGCTCGATCCTGTGCTTGTGAAGCAGGCGCCGGGCCTCGCCGGGATCAACATCCATCTTTGCCGTGACGACCTC
>DAIRTA010000006.1:0-35566 GCA_036804125.1 Hyphomonas sp. | reverse complement strand
AGCACGTCGTCAAAGGTTATCGCTTGCTGGATTTTCATGCCGGGGGGCTCCCTTTTTGGCCTCCTAAGGGAGTCGCCGGGATTTGTGAAGGGCTTCGTTGCGAGCGGCATGCGAACGGCTTTTGACAGCCCACGCTGCGGGGCTCATAGAGGGTAAAACAAGTTTCATATGCAACCAAATGCTTCGGGGAGGAAGCGATGTTGAACTTGCCCGAATTCGGTCTGAGTGCCGAACGCGGTTTTCTTTCAGCTTTCGACCCGGCGTCAGTCCGCCTTCCGGAGCACCTTACGCCGGCGAGGGAACTGGCACTCAGCCTGCCACACATCATACCAACCGGGCAGGTGCGCGCGCATCTGGAAGCCCTGCCCCTGATTGATACAGCGCGCTTCTGCGAGACAGCGGCAGATGCTGAACTGCGCATAGCCATGCTGCACTACAGCTTCATGGTGCAGGCCTATGTCTGGGGGGAGCCCGCGCCGCCCAAGGCCCTGCCGGCCTGCCTCGCCGTCCCGATCTGGCAGATCGGGCGCGCCATCGGCCAGCCGCCTCTGTTGCCCTATTCCAGCTACACGCTGGAGAACTGGGCGCGGTTTGATCCGGACGGCCAGATCGACTTGTCGAACCTGCGCATCCTTCAGGCCTTTGAAGGCGGTATGGACGAGGCCTGGTTCATCCTTGTCCATGTGGCGATCGAGGCACGGGCCGGGGAAATGCTGGCGGCTATTCCCGGAATTGTTCGGGCGGCCTCCGAAGAGGATGAGCCGGGCGCCGAAGCGGGCCTTGCGGCCTGTGCCCGTGTCTGGGACGATGTGAATGCGATCTTTGACCGGATGCCGGAGCGCTGTGATCCCTACATCTATTTTCACCGCGTGCGCCCGTGGATCCATGGCTGGAAAGACAATCCCGCCCTGCCCGGCGGGCTGGTCTATAAGGGCGTGCCCGAAACCCGGGGGCAGCCACAGGCGTTCCGCGGGCAGACCGGCTCACAATCCTCAATCGTGCCCGCCATGGACGCCCTTCTTAATGTCGGTCATGCGGCAGACCCGTTGAAATCCTTCCTTGATGAGCTTCACGCCTACCGGCCCCCTGCCCATCGCCGCTTCATCGAGGCCATCCGGGGCGCCAGCCAGCTGCGCAAGTTGGTGGCGAAGGCCGGGAACAAGGCCCTGACCGAGGCCTATAACCAGAACCTGGTCTCACTGGCCCGCTTCCGCACGCGCCATCTCGAATATGCTGCCAGCTACATAAACCGGCAGGCGCGAAGTGCGAGCGGCAATGATCCGGACATCGGCACCGGCGGCACGCCGTTCATGCGCTATCTGAAAAAGCACCGCGACGAGGCCGAGGCGCATCTCCTGCCGCTCTGATCAGCGTCCGGGAAAACGGGGGAACGCCGGGACGCCCTCAGGGATAAGGTGAAAGGCATGCGCATCAGCCGTCTGCATCACGACCTGCGGCCCAACGAAGAGGGAGGGGTCATCCAGACCACCAACCTTGAGGATGACGGCAGACGGCAAATTCGGCGACCGGGTCAGAAGCGGCGTGCCGCAGTCCGGACAGAACTCGCGAGTCGCGGCGCGGGCATAGTCCTGCCGGGTATAGCCCTTGGGGGCGCCCTTGGTGAAACGGAAGCCGTCAGCCGGCACGGCGATGAAGTCGTTGCCCTCGCCACCAGTGAAATACTGGCATTCCCGGCAATGGCAGCGCGCCCGCATGACCGGTTCGCCCTCGGCTTCATAGCGCACCGCGCCGCAATAACATCCGCCTGTGATCGTCATCTCATCCTCCCTTTTTTCAAATGTGCTTAGCGGCGAAAGCCCTTTGCGACCACATAGATTTCCGGGCTTCCGGCGCGGCTTGCGGGCGGCTTGATATGGCGCACGCTCGTGAAATGCTTGCGCAGGCGATCCATTACGGTTCTGGTTGCACCGCCCTGAAAGACTTTGGCACAGAACGCCCCTCCCGGCGCAAGGTGCGCGATGGCGAAATCGACCGCCAGTTCTGCGAGCGCAATTGTGCGCAAATGGTCGGTCTGCTTATGGCCGGTCGTATTGGCCGCCATGTCAGACAGCACAAGGTCAGGCGGGCCTGTCAGAGGGGCAAGCAGGCGTTCCAGTGCGGCCGGGTCGGAGATATCGCCTTCGACGATATGGACACCCGTCAGCGGCTCGACCGGCAGGAGATCAATGCCGGCAATTTCCTTTGCGCCTTTCTGCTGGGCGACCTGTAACCATCCGCCGGGGGCGCAGCCAAGATCGACCACCCGCATCCCTCTTCGAAAGAGCCGGTGTTTCTCGTCAATTTCGAGCAGCTTGTAGGCTGCGCGCGAGCGATAGCCCTCCGCCCTGGCCTTCTGCACATAGGGGTCCTGCAGCTGCCGCTCGATCCAGTTCTTCGAACTTTCCTTGCGGGCCTTGTGGGCAATGGTCTTGCGCTCACCGGTGCGGCGTCCGGAGCCCTGCCGCGCCTCTCCCGGCCCGCTCCAGCGGCGTTTCTCGTCTTCGCTCATGGCGCGCTCGCATCCTGCGATCGTCGGCGGCGGGGGTGCCGGCGCTGGCGGCGCGGTTTTCCATACATCATGGACAGCAGGATGCCTTCGCGCAGGCCGCGATCGGCCACGCGCATTCGCTGGGCGCCGAAGGCATCCCAGACCGCTTCCATGATCGCACAGCCTGCAAGCATCAGGGGGGCACGCTCCGGACCGATGGTTGGCAGGGCCGAGCGCCCCGCCACATCCAGGCTGCGTAGCAGGCCGAGTGTTTCGGCCGCCTCTGCGCGCTCCAGCCAGATGCCGTCCACCCGGTCGCGGCGATAACGATCAAGGCCGAGATGCACGCCGGCGACACATGTCACGGTTCCCGACGTTCCGATCAGATAGCCCTTTTCGTTGGCGAGACGGCGCTGCACGTCAGGCAGGCTGCGCCAACTGGCAACCGCTTCGCGAGCGCGCATCTGAAGGAGTGGCCAGGCCTCCTGGTCATCAAGGCCCGCAACCGTGTCATACAGGGTTACGACGCCGACCTTGAGGCTGACCCAGTCGAGGAGCGGAGGCTGCCGGATCATCCGCTGCAGCCCCTGCGTGCGCGCTGCTGCTGCATCTATCAGGGTCAATTCAGTCGAGCCGCCGCCAATATCGACGACCAGCACGGCGCCTGCATCCGGCTCGAGCAGGTCATGGCAACCCAGGCTGGCGAGCCGGGCTTCTTCTTTGGGACCGATGATCTTGAAGGTGAGGCCGGTTTCAACCTGCACGCGCTGGATGAAATCAGCGCCGTTCTCGGCCTGGCGACACGCCTCGGTAGCAATACACCGTGTGCGCGAAACGCCGTGGTTCTTCAGCTTGTGGCGAATGGCCCGTAGTGCGTCCAGAGCCCGCTCGATCGCCTGATCCGAAAGGCGGCCCGTCGCGTGAAGGCCTTCGCCGAGCCGGGCAATCTGGGAGTAGGAATCCACAATACGGAAGGTCTTGCCGCGCGGCTCGGCCACAAGCAGGCGGCAATTATTGGTTCCAAGGTCGACCGCGGCATAGAGGGGGCGCGGCCTCGCTCCGTTTGCTGGCCGGTTGCGCACCTGCGCCCCGGCCGATTTTTTGTCAGCCATGCTGTGGCCCGAAATTGAAACTTACCGCATGCTGTATCATAGGAGTGTCAAATGGCCAGTAGACGCGGAGTTTGGGCTTGGGTTCGCGCGCTCGGAAGGCGCCGCAGCGCGCCTGAACCGGCTGTGCCACTCTTGCTGACTGATCGTATCGACAGGAACCGCGGCTACAACTCGATTTCAACCCATATCGCCAAGTTCCAGATCGGCCAGGTTGTGCGCCACCGGGTGTTCCCGTTCCGGGGCGTGATTTTCGATGTTGATCCGCAGTTTGCCAACACCGATGAATGGTATGAATCCATCCCGGAGGAGGTGCGGCCACGCAAGGACCAGCCTTTCTACCACCTCTTCGCCGAGAACGAGCGCACCCATTACATTGCCTATGTGTCGGAGCAGAACCTGGTTGCAGATGATTCCGACCTGCCGCTCAGCCATCCGGACATACCGGACTGGTTCACGCTTTCCGGCAGGGGCACGTATGAGTTGAAAAAGACCGCCCGAAACTGAAGGCCCGGCCTTTGTCAGTGCGACGCCGCTCCCGCCGGGCCGGCGGGGTCCTCGCTCAGATATGTCGCGACCGCCTCCCAGAACACGCTGGCTTCGGCATCGCCGCCAGCGGCGAATTCGGCAGCCCTGAGAAGCGCAATCACGCCGGCATCCTCGCCATATTGCTGGCGCAGGGCCTCGGCCGCCTGAAATGGCTCGGTCATGGGCGCTGTTTTCCAGACCGCTCGAGGATGCGTGTCGTCGAGAAGCCAGCGACGACTGGCACGATCAAGACCTGCCCGCCGCGCGCCTCGACGAGATCGGCACCGACGATCTGGTCGCGCGCATAGTCTCCGCCCTTGACCAGAAGATCCGGCTCGACCGCGCGAACGAGTTCGAGCGGCGTGTCCTCATTGAATATGGTGACTGCGGCGACGGCCTTCAGGGCGGACAGCAACCGGGCCCGGGCGGACTCAGGATTGACCGGGCGGGACGGCCCCTTGAGCCGCTTTACGGATGAATCGGAGTTCACGGCAACGACCAGGCGGTCGCAGCCGGCCCGGGCCGCCTCAAGAAGACTCAAATGCCCGGCATGAAGGATGTCAAAACAGCCATTCGTGAAACCTACCCTGAGCCCGGCCATACGCCAGGACCTGACCTGAGCCACGAGATCGGCCTGCGACAGCACAGGAGCCTCAGCGCCAGTGCCCGGCCCATCCAGCGCCAGCATGACTTCATCTGCTGACACGGCGGCGGTGCCTGATTTGCCCACTGCCAGGCCTGATGCGGCGATTGCACAAGCCACGGCCGCCTCAAGATCTGCCCCGCCGATCAAAGCCGCCGCCAGGGCAGCCAGACTCGTATCTCCGGCGCCGGAGACATCGAACACTTCCCGGGCCTGACCCGAGAGGTGGCGTACAGGCTGACCCCTGGCTGCGAATGACATGCCCCGGGCCGCCCGCGTGACGACGATGGCCTGCGCAGGCCATTGCTCCAGCGCGTGGATGAGCCCGGCCTCGACCTCTGCATCACCTTGCGCCGGACGGCCAATCGCAGCCGCAAACTCTCCGGCATTGGGCTTCAGGATATCCACAGGCCCGTAGCGCCCGAAATCGACTCCCTTGGGATCCGCGATGACAGGTATACCGAGCTGACTTCCGAGGGCGACCGCCCTGGCGAGGATCGCATCGGTCAGGGCGCCTTTCGCATAGTCTGATATGATGATTGCTGCCGCGCCGTTTGTGGCGGCCTGCTCGAGCGCACCCAGCACATCGGCTTCCGTCGTGGAGTCGATCAACTCACAGGTTTCATCATCAAGGCGGAGCAATTGCTGCCCCCCTGCTACGAGCCGCGTCTTGACCGCGGTACGGCGGTAAAGGCCGGTGACAAGAGCGGCATCAACTCCGCAGTCTTGCGTCAAAACGCGCTGAAGGGCCTCACCGGCTTCATCGCTTCCGATCACGCCGACGAGAACCGGCGCCAGTCCAAGGGTTGCAAGATTGCGGGCCACATTCGCAGCACCGCCGGGCATGGCTGTGTCCTGATGCCGCGACAGGACCGGGACAGGGGCCTCGGGCGAAATGCGGGAGACTTGGCCATAAACGAAACGATCGAGCATCACATCGCCGATGCAGATGACCCGCTGGCCCCTTGCACGCTCCAGCGCCGCCCTGATCTGTCCGGTCTGCATATGGCCCAAATCCTGTTTCGCGGCCTGAATAGCGGCGTTCTTCCACGGGCTCCAGCGGCGGTTATCACAAATACGTGTCTGCGAGCGGTTTAATCCGCCTCATGCCGGGAACCGTAACAATGACATTATCGTTTCTCTTCCGGGAGTCTGGCCCTGTCCGGCGACACGCATTCCATAGTCTGGCTCCGGGAGGATTTACGCCTGAACGACAACGCCGCACTGGCTGCAGCCGCGTCGGCGGCTCCACCGGTGTGCGTGTTCATCCGCGATGACGGCGCGAACGGCACCCGGCCCATGGGCGGCGCTGCGGCCTGGTGGCTCGACAAAAGCCTCAAGAGCCTGAGCCGGGATATCAGCGATCTCGGCGGGCAGCTGGTCTTGCGGACAGGTGATCCTCTCACGATCCTGCGGCAACTCGCCAAGGAGTCCGGGGCAAAGCGCATTGTCTGGAATCGGCGCTATGGGCTGGCCGAGCGGGAATCGGATGCCGCTGTCAAGAAAGCGCTCAGGGAGGATGGATACGATGCCGAAAGCTACAATAGCCGCCTGCTGGCAGAGCCATGGGACTTAAAGACAGGCTCGGGCGGCCCTTACCGCGTCTTCACACCCTTCTGGAAAGCCCTGCGGGCGCAATACAAGCCGCCTGAGGCCCTTCCGGCACCGGGCGCGCTCGCCGGTGCGGGCCTCGAGAGTGAAACCCTTGCAGACTGGAAACTCCATCCGTCCGGCCCAGATTGGTCAGCAGGCTTCACGAAGGTGTGGACTCCCGGCGAGGCCGGCGCCAGACGGCTGCTTGAAGACTTCCTGGATGGACCTATTGCAGACTATGCCGAAGCCCGAAATCGCCCTGACCTCGCAAACTCCACATCCCGCCTCTCGCCCCATCTGCGGTTTGGCGAGATCGGCCCGGCACAGATCTGGCGGGCGGTGAGTGCAGGAATCGAAAGCCGCGCCATTCCGGAGACCTCAGCCTGGGTCTTTCTCTCGGAAATCGGCTGGCGCGAATTCTCCTATGTCCTGCTCTACCACAATCCCGAACTTGCCCGGGAAAACTACAATCCGTCCTTTGATGCGATGCCCTGGCGTGAGAGCGAGAGTGATTACCGGGCCTGGTGCCTCGGCAAGACCGGCTATCCCGTCGTTGATGCCGGCATGCGGCAACTCTGGCAGACCGGATGGATGCACAACAGGGTGAGGATGATTGCGGCCTCGTTCCTGACCAAGCACCTGCTTCTTCCCTGGCAGAGGGGGGAGGAATGGTTCTGGGACACACTGGTTGACGCAGATCCGGCATCGAATGCGGCGAGCTGGCAGTGGACCGCCGGAAGCGGCGCTGATGCGGCCCCTTATTTCCGGGTGTTCAACCCGATTACGCAGGGGCAGAAGTTTGATGAGACCGGCGAGTATGTGCGGCAATGGTGCCCGGAACTGAAGAGGCTTCCGGACAAATACCTTCACGCACCTTTCGAAGCGGATACGGCCATATTGGAAAAAGCAGGAATCCGGCTCGGTGCGGACTACCCAAATCCGATTGTTGGTCATAGCCAAGGCCGGGACCGCGCACTGCAGGGCTACGAACAGGTAAAGCAACAGAGGGATAACCCGTGAAACCAAGAATCGCGATCATCGGCGCCGGAATTTCCGGACTTGGAGCGGCATGGGCATTGCGCGAGACGGCAGACATCACCGTGTTTGAAGCTGATGACAGGCCTGGCGGACACGCCTGCACCCATCATTTCGACTATGATGGCCGTCCGATGTCCGTAGACCTCGGCTTCATTGTCTACAACGCTCTCAACTATCCCAACCTCGTCGCTTTTTTCGACGCCCTGGGCATCGAGACACAGCCATCGGATATGAGCTTTGCGCTGAGTGATCCGGACGGATGGGAATGGGCTTCCACCGCCTCCGGACTGTTCGCACAAAGATCGAACCTTGTCAGCCTTCGCTTCCATTCATTCTGGCAGACAATCCTGCGCTTCAACGACACGGCACGGCGCGAGCTTTCCGCAGGCGAGATCGGAAACGCCACGCTTTGCGGATGGCTGGACAAGCATGCTTTTCCGGAAAGCTTCCGGAACAACTACATCCTTCCCATGGGGGCAGCGATCTGGTCCACGCCTGAAGCCCGCATACTCGAATACCCGGCTCAGAGCTTCTTCCAGTTCTTTGACAATCACCGGCTCATGCACAAGGAGAGGCCGAAATGGCGTACGGTTCGCGGCGGCAGCAAGAATTATGTCGAGGCGGTCGCTACAGCGCTGGGTGACCGGTTACTGACAGGATGCGGCGCGGCGCGGGTGAGGCCCTTCGGAGAAAAAACGGCCGTAGAGCTTGCAAGCGGGCGTACGGAGCTTTTTGACGACGTTATCCTGGCTGTTCACTCTGACCAGGCGCTGGAACTCATCGAATCCGATTATGAGCAGCCGGCCTTCCTGCTCCGATCGGTCCGGTACCGGCCAAACACGATCTATCTGCATTCCGATCAACGGCTGATGCCGAAGCGCCGGACTGCTTGGGCCAGCTGGAATGTCCTGAAACAGGAAGGTGACGATGTGTGCGTCACTTACTGGATGAACCGGCTGCAGCGCCTTGATCCCGATAGGCCCCTGTTCATAACCTTGAACCCCGCAGAGCCGCCTGCCGCGGAGCGTACCTTCCTGCAGTATACGTTTGATCATCCGCAGTTCGACGCCGCGGCCGAGGCGGCAGTTCGCTCGCTCAAGCGCATACAGGGCCATGACGGGCTATGGTTCGCTGGCGCCTGGATGGGGCGCGGCTTCCATGAAGACGGCCTGATATCCGGCCTCTCGGCGGCGCTATCGCTTGGCGGCAGCGTGCCCTGGAGGGCAGAAGGTGTTGAATTGGCAAACCCGGATCGCACGTCTACACCGACAATCATAGCGAAGGGCGCCTCGGCATGACTGCTCCTGCCGTGCAACTCTGGTTTGGCCGGACGGTACATGAGCGTCATGTGCCATTCAGACGGCGTTTCTCCTATCGTATTGGCCTCATCGACGTTGATCTTGGCCGCCTAGGCGAAGCCCGCCGCGCCAGCAGGATACTCGGCATCGATCGTCCCGGGCTGTTCTCCTTTCGCAGTCAGGATCACGGGCCGAAACAGAAGGGCGCCTCTCTGAGGGAGTGGGCTCTGGGGTTACTTGGCGAGGCCGGGATCGATCTCGGCGGCGGAACGATCCGCCTGGTCACTTTCCCGCGCCATCTGTTCTACAAATTTGCGCCAATCTCACTCTGGTACGGCTATTCGCGTGAAGGCGAGCTCCGGGGCATCATCTATGAGGTGAACAACACTTTCGGAGAGCATCACTGCTATGTCGCCAGCGCTGCCGATACGGTTTCAGCCCACAGGGCCGAGAAGCGTCTGCATGTCTCGCCTTTCTTCGATGTCAGTGGCGAGTACCGGTTTGTCCTTCGCACGCCTGACGACCTGCTGAAACTGAGCGTCAAAAACTACAAGGGCAGCGATCTCCAGCATCTGGCGACGATCGCCGCGCGGCGAGCCGATGCAACGGGCGCCAATCTTGCACGGCTCGGCCTGGGCTTGCCGTTTTCATCGCTTGGTGTAACCGCGGCCATTCACTGGCAGGCCTTCAAACTCTGGCTCCGGGGAGCCAGATATCACCCGAAGCCCCCTGCCCCGACGGCTACGCACAGCCGCGCGGCCTGATATGTCGAGTGCGGGAAACCTGGAGGGCCAGCGCCATGAGTGAGATCATCAAGGCTTCAGCCGGCGCGATACGTTCGCTGAAAGGCGTGCCCGGTTCATTTCGTCTGGGCGCGCTCGCACTGCTCCGGACCGAGCGCGGACAGCTCACCTTCGTGATGCCGGACAAGAGAGCCTTATGCTTCAAGAATGATGAACCGGGTCCGGAAGCCGAAGTCATCATCCATGATTTCGGCTTTGTGAAGCGGGCTTTTGCCGGCGGTGATGTCGGATTTGCCGAGGCCTATATCGACGGGCAGTGGTCTACGCCCAATCTCACCGAGGTCCTGCGTTTCTTCTCCGCAAATTTCGAGAGCGCCGGACAGCTGGCGCGCGGGGGCTGGATTGTGCGTTCGTTCAACATGGTACGCCATGCCTTCAGCCGCAAGAATTCGCGTTCTGGCGCGCGGCGCAATATCATGGCGCACTATGATCTCGGCAATGAATTCTACGCCTCCTGGCTCGACCCGACGATGACTTACTCATCAGCGCTGTTCGAGGATCCGAACCAGTCACTCGAACAGGGCCAGCTGAACAAGTACCGTAATATCTGTGATCGGATCGAAGCCGGGCCTTCCAGCTCCCTGCTCGAAATCGGCTGCGGCTGGGGCGGCTTTGCCGAGTACGCCGCAAAGCATCGCGGCTCCAGGGTTACTTGCCTGACCATTTCGCCGGCCCAGCGCGACTATGCCCAGCAGCGTATGCAGAAAGCGGGACTCAGCGACCGTGTTGAGATTCGTCTCGAAGACTACCGAGACCACGCCGGGACGTATGACGGGGTCGCATCAATCGAAATGTTCGAAGCTGTCGGCGAAGCCTACTGGCCAAGCTATTTTGCCAAGATCCGGGATACGCTCAATCCCGGCCGCCGTGCAGCACTTCAGATCATCACGATCGACAATGCGCTCTTTCCGCGGTACCGCAAACGAGTGGATTTCATTCAGCAGCATATCTTCCCGGGCGGCATGCTGATCAGCGAACGTGCGCTCAAGGAGCAGTTTGCAGAAGCGGGCCTGCGCCATGACGGGGTGGCGTATTTCGGCCAGGACTATGCGCAGACCTGCCGGGAATGGGCACGCAAGTTCAACAGCAACTGGCCGAGCATCCAGTCTCTCGGCTTCGACGAACCCTTCCGCAGGCTCTGGAATTTCTATCTCAGCTATTGTGAGGCAGGCTTTACCGATGGCCGAATCAATGTGGGCCAGTTTCAGGTCACCAAAGCCTAAACAAGCCGGGACTGCTTGACCGCAGCTGCAATGAAGCTTGCAAACAGAGGGTGGGGCTCAAAGGGCCGGGACTTGAGCTCCGGGTGAAACTGAACACCAATGAACCAGGGATGGCCCTCGAGTTCCACAATCTCCGGTAACGCGCCATCAGGTGAAAGCCCCGAAAAGACCATGCCGGCGCGCTCAAGGCAGTCGAGATAGCGCTTGTTCACCTCATACCGGTGACGGTGCCGCTCTGATATCTCATGCGCGCCATAGATTTCGGCGACACGGCTTCCCTCGCGGAGCCGTGCAGGATAGGCGCCGAGACGCATCGTGCCTCCAAGGTCAGTTCCGGCATCACGCAGGATACGTTCATTGCCCCTGGTCCATTCTTCCATCAGGCCGACGACGGGTTCATCCGTCGGACCGAATTCTGAAGTGGAGGCCGTGCTTATACCCGCAAGGTTCCGGGCGGCCTCGACCACAGACAGCTGCATTCCGTAGCAGATACCGAAGCAAGGGATGCGCCGCTCACGTGCAAAGCGTGCAGCACGCATTTTCCCATGTGCGCCGCGCTCGCCGAAGCCGCCTGGCAAGAGGATTCCATGAATGCCTTCGAGTACATCCAGGGGGGCGATATCGTCATCAAAGCGTTCGGCATTGATATACTGCACATCGACACGGACATTGTTTGCAAGGCCGCCATGGCCCAGGGCTTCCGTGACTGATTTGTATGCATCCGGAACATCGGTGTACTTGCCGACCAGGCCAATGCAAACGGCGCCATCCGGCTTGCGGATCGTTGCTGCTATGTGCCGCCAGGCGGACAGGTCCGGCGCAGGCGCATCCATAATCCCGAAATGGCGCAGCACCTCCGTGTCCAACCCCTCCTCATGATAGGCAATCGGCACATCATAGATGTGGCCCACATCGCGGGCCTCGATGACACTGGAAGGCGCAACGTTGCAGAAGCTGGCGATCTTGGACTTCTCTGACGCCGGAATGGGCCGGTCACAGCGGCACAGAAGCAGGTGCGGCTGAATGCCGATGGAGCGCAGCTCCTTGACGGAATGCTGGGTCGGCTTGGTCTTCATCTCGCCCGCGGCCGGGATATAAGGCAGCAATGTCAGGTGGATGAATACTGCGCGGCCCGGCCCGAGCTCCTGGCTGAGCTGCCGGATAGCCTCGAAAAATGGCAGGCCTTCGATATCGCCTACGGTGCCGCCAATCTCGCAGAGCACAAAATCGACATCCTCGCCGGGGTCATTCAGGATGAAGCTCTTTATCTCGTTGGTGACATGCGGGATGACCTGGATCGTGGCGCCGAGATAATCGCCGCGCCGCTCCTTTTCGATGATATTCTGATAGATCCGGCCGGTGGTGATATTGTCGGACTGGCGCGCTGAGACTCCCGTGAAACGCTCATAGTGGCCGAGATCCAGGTCCGTCTCCGCGCCGTCATCGGTAACATAAACCTCGCCATGCTGGCGCGGGCTCATGGTCCCGGGATCGACGTTAAGGTAAGGATCGAGCTTGCGAAGACGGACCTTGTATCCGCGCGCCTGCAACAGGGCGCCAAGAGCCGCGCTGGCGATACCTTTCCCAAGCGAAGACACCACGCCGCCGGTGATGAAAATGTAGCGGGTCATGGGATTACACTCATGGAACGATTCGCGATCGGGAAAAGCTGATACCCGATAGCTTGCGCTGCCTATTGCGGATCAGCGTCTCCGGCGGCGCCACTATCAGGCTCTTCGGGCTCTACCGGACTTTCGGCTGGAGGGGGGGACGGACGGACCTCATCGCGAAACAGCGGCACTGTCGGATCGAGGAGGTCGACAGGATCAGGCGTCGTTACAGGCGTTTCGGCCTCCAGGGCCCGCTCAAGGCCTGAGCGGCCGTCTGCATTGCGGTTGGCGATGGCTGTGAGTGTCAGGCTGGTGACAAAGAAGATACTGCCGAAAAGAATGGTCGTGCGCACGATCGCACCGGCCGCGCCGCGCCCCGACATCAGCGAGTTACCGCCGCCGCCGCCAATTCCCAGCCCGCCCCCTTCGGATTTCTGCATCAGGACCAGCACAATCATGGCCAGGCAGGTCAGGATGTGGACAACGAGAATGACATTTTGCATGGGCCGGCTGGGCCTCCGGTTCAGAATGGGCTCGCATAGCGCCTCCGGACAGGGAAGCCAAGCGGCCGCCGCATCAGGCCGCCTGAAGCGCTGTATCGCAGATGGCGAGAAAACTGTCCGCCTTCAAGCTCGCCCCCCCTATGAGGCCGCCATCGACACCATCCACCGCCAATATTTCGGCTGCATTTTCGGTGTTCATGCTACCGCCATAGAGGATTCGCACGCTGGCACCTGTATCGGAAAAGCGACTCTCCAGTTCAGCGCGGATCAGGGCATGAACCGCCTCGATCTGCTCCGGCGCGGCAACCTTGCCGGTGCCAATGGCCCAAACCGGCTCATAAGCGATCACGAGGCGGGAAGGATCGGCTGATGCGGGTATCGACCCCTTGAGCTGCGTGCGAATGAGGTGATGGGTGGCGCCCGCCTCGCGCTCGGCAAGTGTTTCTCCAACGCAGATAATGGGAACGACGCCCGCTCGCAGACAGGCCGCCGCCTGAGCCGCCACGCATTCGCTGGTTTCGCCATGGTTGGCTCGCCGCTCGGAATGCCCTGCGATGACAAACCGTGCGCCCGAATCGGCCAGCATCTCCGCAGAAATATCGCCCGTATGGGCACCCCTGGGCTCTGCGTGACAGGCCTGGCCGCCAAGCCGCAAGCGCGTCCCCCTTGTCCGAGACGAGGCTGCGGCAAGGAGTGTTGCCGGCGGGCAGATCAGACACTCGATAGCGTCAAAGCGCTCATCGAGTGCAGCCGCCACCTTCTCTATCTCCTTAAGGCTGGCCGCCAGGCCGTTCATTTTCCAATTACCGGCTATAAGCTTCTGCGGCATGCGGCGCTCCCCATCTTGAAACGGTCTTGCGCGTCGCCTAGCAAGCTCAGTGCTAGCCTGCAAATAACCCAAAGAATGGCTTGAATCATGATTTCACTGATGAAGCGGCTTGCCGGCACCTTTCTGGGCAAGATCGTGATCGTCATCATAATCGCCGGTATGGCCTTCTGGGGCGCCGATGCGGTGTTCACGCAGGTTCGCGATGGCTTTGCGTCGAACCTTGTTGTATCCGGGCCTCGCGCCCTTGATGGGGCGACACTTGATTTCAGGGTTGAAAATGAACTCCGGCGCATAAACCAGGAGTCGGATCGGCCCATGACAAAGTCTGAAGCGGCTGAACAGGGTACGATCGACCAGATCTATCAGATTGAGGCTGAACGGGTTATCCGGCTCGGATATGCGGACACCCTGGGCGTGAGCCCTTCTACAGATGCCGTTCTGCAGCGGATCCGTTCATTCCCGGCCTTCCAGAACCCACTCACCGGAGAACTCGACAGCCTGATAATGCAGGACAGCCTGCGCCGCCTCGGCTACACGCTGCGATCGTTTGAACGTGAGGTGCAGGATGATCTCGCCCTGCAAGCCCTGCAACAGGGTGCACTGGCCGGGGTAGTCGGGCCTCGATTGCTGAGTGAGCTGGAGGCGATTTACCTCGGAGAGAACCGTTCGATTTCCTGGTTCTTCTATCAGCCGCTGACCGGATTACCCCCGGACAGGCCGGCAAGGGAGGAACTCGAAGCCTATTACAACGAAAATCTCGAGACGCTGCGTCAACCGGAACGGCGGGGCATGGATGTACTTTTCATGTCGCTGGATGACTTTACGGGCGAGGTTGAGGTCACGGAGCAGGAAATAACGATCATTTACGAGGCCACGAAGTCCGAACGGTTCTCGGAAGCCGACAGCCGGACTTTCGCAGAGTTGCATTTCGACTCCCGCGACGCGGCCCGTGACGCGTTTGGCCGTCTTGCTGGCGGCGCCGATATCGAATCCATAACCCGGGCCAGAAATGTAACGATGCGCACAGCCCGCGCGGCCGAGGTCGAGGACGCCCTGCTGCGAGAGGCCATGTTCGGCGCCGGCCGGCAAAGCGGCGCAATGTTCGGGCCGCGCGAGACACAAGCTGGCTGGCTCGTGGCGCGGCTTATCTCGGTGCAGCCCGGAGCCGTAAGGCCTCTCGAGGAGGTTGAAGACCAGATCCGGACAGAGCTGGCCCGTGACCGCGCGCAGGTCATTTTTGCCGAAAAGATCGAGGCCCTCGACAGCGCAATTGCCGCTGGCCTTTCAGTTTTCGAGATCGCTGAGGAAATCGGCATTCCTGTCATGAGCCTCAGCCCAGTTGACAGGCAGGGCATGACCGAAAGCGGAATCCGCATAGATACATTACAGGCCGCTCCAGGCCTTGTGGATCAACTGTTCCGGCTACGGACCGGGGACATCAGCTCGCTGATTGATACGAATGATGGCGTAGCCGTAGGCAGCACACGCACTATCGTTGCGTCGTACACGCCGGACTTTGATGTAATCGAGAATGATCTCCGCGAGGCCTACATCTTTGAGAACCGCTCAACTCGCGCCCAGTCAGCCGCTGATGCGCTGACTGACCGGATAAGAGACGGCGCATCGACCTTTCAGAGCGAGGCTGCCGCCATCAGCGCAGAGATCGAAACCGCACCCCAGCCCATATCACGGTCAAACGCCCAGATAACCGGCCTTCCGGGGCCAATTCTTCAAGCCACTTTCACCGCAGCAGAGGGCGATGTACTCGCCTTGCCGCTGGGAGACGGAGAAACCTTCCTAATTCTGAGCGTGGATTCCGTTACCCTTCCCGACGAGCAGTCTCTGGAGAGTCTGCTGGCCGAGGCGCAAGCTGGACTCACAAACAATCTGGCGGCTGACATAGAAATGGCTCTCTCTTCGGAAATCCGCGACTTCATGCGGCCGCAGATAAACGAGCCGGGCCTGGCCGATTACAAGCGGTCCATATCAACAGTACAATGACCGCACGCCTGATAATCCGGCGGCGCATCGGGGACCTTGAAACCCCTGTTGGCGCGCTGCTGAAGCTCGGGGCCGACCGTCCCGGAACATTCCTGTTTGAATCGATTGCTGGCGGTGAAAGGCTGGGCCGTTACTCGTTCATCGGTCTCGATCCCCAGTCATGGTTCAGGATTCGAGATGGCGTATGCGAGATCAGTGCGGCTGCGGATTTCGGGACTGCAGAGCAGTGGAACATGGCCCCTGTCGATGCGCTGAGGCGTTTCGTCAAGCTTGGGCGCACGACCGCCGATGCGGACCTGCCGCCGATGGCGTCAGGCGCGTTCGGCTATATCGGCTATGACATGATCCAATATGTCGAGCCTGTCTCGATCTCGTCTCCCGATCAACTCGGTGTTCCAGAAACCCTGATGATCATTCCAAGGGTCCTGATCATTTTCGATCATATACGCCAGGAGATCCTGCTTGTCGGACGGAGCGACGGACCTGAAGACGATGTCGAAACGCTCCTTGATGATGTCGAAACCCGGCTGGCCAGACCGATTCCACACCCTCCCGTTTCTGCGTCTGCCAAACCGCTGGACTTCACCTCTGATACGAGCCCCGCACGCTATTTCGAGATGGTAGAGGCTGCCCGGCGCTATGTACGCGCTGGCGACATCTTCCAGACCGTGCTCAGCCAGCGCTTCTCTGCCCCATTCACGCACCGGCCGATCAGCTTTTATCGCGCGCTGAGACGGCTCAACCCGTCGGATTTCATGTTCTACATGAACCTCGGCGAGGTCCGGCTCGTGGGATCCAGCCCGGAGATACTGGTCCGCCTGCGGAATGGCCGCCTAACTATAAGGCCGATTGCCGGAACACGGCCGCGCGTAGGGCGCGAACCTGAGGACACCCAGGCTGCCGAAAGTCTTCTGAGCGACCCAAAGGAACTGGCAGAGCATCTGATGCTACTTGATCTGGGCCGCAATGATGTCGGCCGTGTCGCCGCCTTCGGCAGTGTAAACGTCACCCAGAAATTCGTTGTGGAGCGCTACAGCCACGTGATGCACATCGTATCGAACGTGGAGGGTGACATCCGGGTCCCGCTGGATGCTGTTGATGCGCTGTTTGCGGGCTTCCCTGCGGGGACCGTCTCGGGCGCACCCAAAATCAGGGCCATGCAGATCATCGATGAACTCGAAACGCATCGACGCGGGATCTATGCCGGGGCCGTTGGGTATTTCGGCTGGAACGGCGATCTTGATAGTTGCATAGCCCTGAGAACGGCCGTCATCAAAGACGGGCGCATTCATGTCCAGGCGGGTGGCGGTATCGTGCTCGACTCAGACCCGCAGTATGAATTTGATGAAACGCTGCACAAGGCCGGAGCGCTGATGCGCGCGGCCGAACTCGCTGCACTGTACGAGGATGCGCCATGATCCTCGTCATCGACAATTACGACAGTTTTACCTGGAACCTCGTTCACTATCTCGAAGAACTTGGCATGCGCACACGCGTTGAGCGGAATGACGCGCTGGATGTTGACAGCGCGCTGGGGCTTGGCGCCCGCGCTGTCCTTCTGTCCCCGGGACCGTGCACACCCAGCGAAGCCGGTATCTGTGTCGAGTTGATACGCCACGCGCCGGCAGACCTGCCTATTCTCGGGGTTTGCCTTGGGCATCAATCCATCGGAGAAGCCTTTGGGGGCAAGGTGGTCGCGGCAAAGGAAATACGTCACGGGAAACTTTCTGACATCACGCATCGCGGCGGGCCGCTATTTGCAGGCCTGCCCGAGCGTTATCGGGTTGTGCGCTATCACTCGCTCGCGGTCAGGGAAACTGACCTGCCCGCCTCGCTGGCCGTGGATGCGGTAACCGATGATGGGGAAATCATGGCCGTGAGGCATCGTGAGCGGCCGGTTTTCGGTGTGCAGTTCCACCCTGAATCGATCCTTACGGAACACGGCCATGCGCTGCTGAAGAACTTTCTCAGTCAGGTGCCGGCATGAGCAGTGAGCAGATTGGCCGGGTCATCCGCAAGATTGCGCGCCGGGAAATCCTCAGTGAAGAGGATATGGAAGCTGCATTGGAAGACGTTCTGACTGGCCGGGCCGCTCCAGAACAGCTTGCCGCCTTCATGACGGGTCTTGCAGTGCGCGGTGAAACCGCCGGTGAGCTGGCTGCGGGGGCCCGCGCGATGCTCAAGCACGCACAACGGATAGAACTGGCAGGACCAATCCTGGACAATTGCGGAACGGGCGGCCTGCCCTGGGTCAGCCTCAATACGTCTACTGCGGCCGCAATCGTCATGGCTGCTGCAGGCGTCAGAATAGCCAAGCACGGGAACCGCTCTGTGCCGCCGAAGACAGGAACAGCGGATGTCCTTGAGGCGCTCGGCGTTGCAATCGAAATGGATACACAGACGGCGCGCTACTGTCTCGATCAGGCCGGCATCGTTTTTCTGTTCGCGCGCAGCCATCATGGCGCCATGCGTCACGCCGCTCCGGTGCGCCACATACTGGGGATACGCACCCTGTTCAATCTGCTGGGCCCCTTGTCCAATCCTGCCGGAGCAGAATTCCGGCTATTGGGTGTTGCCGAACCGCAATGGCTGCGGCCGATGGCCGAAGCGCTCAGGCAGCTCGGCATCCACCGCGCGTGGGTTGTCCACGGCAAGGATGGCGTAGACGAGATTTCCATCAGTGACGGAACTCTGGTCTGTGAGCTGATAAACGGGGAACTGCGCGAATTCGAGATAGTGCCCGGAGATGCAGGCCTCACCAACCATCCGGCATCGGCACTGGCTGGCGGAAACGCCGCTTACAATGCAGAGCAAATAAGAGATCTGCTGAACGGCAAACACGGCGCCTTTCATGATCATGTCGTCATCAACGCGGCCGCCGGGCTTGTGATTGCCGGGAAGGCCCTGTCCCTTCAGGCGGGGGCGGACATCGCAAGGCAAGCCCTTGTCTCAGGCCGTGCCCGGACGACGCTTGAGGCGCTCGTGACGGCATCGCAGGGGCAGAAATAATGGCCACCGCACTTGACCGGATTCTTGAATACAAGCGCGAGGAAGTCAGAGCCCTGAAGCGCCGGAACAGCCTTGAAGCGCTCTCGCGCGCTGCGCGTGACACGGCTCCTGTCCGGCCATTTGCGGATCGGCTGGATGCCGTTGCCGCGACAGGTGGCAACGCCCTGATCTGTGAGATCAAGCGGCGCAGCCCCTCAGCCGGCGATATCCTTCCGGGGGCCGACCCTGCCGGCATAGCCGCAGATTATTTCGAGGGAGGCGCGGCCTGCTTGTCAGTCCTGACAGATGGGCCAAGCTTCGGCGGATCCATCGCTGATTTCCAGATGATCCGCCAGGCGGTATCGCTACCGATGTTGCGCAAGGATTTCATGATCGATCCTGTCCAGATTCTGGAGTCCCGGGCGATAGGCGCAGACTGTATCCTGCTGATCATGAGCGCACTGGATGACGCTCAGGCTACTGAGCTCTTTATCGTCGCTGAGAGGACCGGGCTGGATATTCTTGTTGAAGTGCATGACGAGGACGAGCTTGACCGCGCAATGACGCTTCCGGGCGGAACCCTCGGGATCAACAATCGCGATCTGCGTCAGATGAGAACCGATGTATCCGTAACCGAACGGCTGCTTTCCCGGATCCCGGACAATCGGAACGTTGTGTCTGAAAGCGGTATCAATGGGGCCGATACGGTAGCGAGGCTGCGCAAATCCGGCATTCAGCGATTTCTTGTCGGGGAATGGCTCATGAAGCAGGGCAAGGCCCGCGCCGCACAGACCCAACTGCTCGTACAGGCCGGAGCAGTTGACCCGAAGCGTGAACACATATAGAACGAATGTGAACAAAGATTCGCTAGGGCTAAGTCATGCTGACCAGTAAACAAAGAGAGCTTTTGCTCTTCATCAATGACAGGATCAAGGAAACCGGGGTATCACCATCATTTGACGAGATGAAGGAAGCCCTTGATCTTGCATCGAAATCCGGAATTCACCGTCTGATTACAGCGCTTGAGGAACGAGGTTTCATCCGCCGCCTTGCCAACCGCGCCCGGGCACTTGAAGTTCTAAAACTGCCGGACTCAGCCGTTCCAAATGTGGCGGGCCGGCCCAGGCGGGATTTTCGTCCCGCGCTCATTGCGAGCGGTGAACCCGCAGCGGCACGTCAGCGTGGCATCCCTCTCATCGGAAGGATTGCCGCCGGTTCTCCCATCTCGGCAATCCAGCAGAACAATGGCACGGTCAATGCTCCTTCGGGGCTGAACGATTCAGAGGAATACTTCGCGCTCGAAGTTCAGGGCGACTCGATGATCGACGCTGGAATTCTGAACGGCGATGTGGTGATTCTCAAACGAACCGAGACCGCACAGACCGGAGATATAGTTGTCGCACTGATCGATGATGAAGAGGCAACACTCAAGCGCCTGCGCCGCCGAGGTGCCTCGGTCGCTCTGGAAGCCGCCAATCCGGCTTATGAAACACGCATCTTCGGACCCGACAGGGTCCAGGTACAAGGTCGTCTGGTTTCACTTATCCGGGCCTATGACTGAATTCGCTCCAGCCTCTTTCAGAGCAGAACTTTAGGGAGCGATTTCATACAACCTTGCGCGACGGGCATTGCCGCCATGGCCGGTTGCCGCAGGCCGGCTGGCGCTCGACCTGAAGCTGTTCGCGTCGGATGCGCAGCGTTTGCGCCCCCTCGCTGCGGATATCGTGCCATGCGATGCGATATTCCGGCTCGCTGTCGGGCAGGCCTGACTGCCGCGTATTCTGAATAACCAGCACGATGTCATCACCTGTCCCGACTATCCGGAGCCGGCGGTGCTGTCCCAATGGATAGTCCTGCGCATCCGCAAGCTGAAGGCTCTCGATCTCCCGATCAACAAAGCGCATGGGCGGTAATCCCTCGCCTCGCGCGAGCGCAAGGCGCCGAAGGCTCCCATCTTCTCCGGCGAAAAGCACGTCCCCGGATTGTGACCAGTGCAGTAGTAGACGCGGCTCGGCCTGCCAAACAAGGAGAGCCGGGACGAGTAAGGCAGCAGTCCCCAGGATCCGCGCCACTCCTGTCATGGCCATGGCTGCAGCCAGAGCGATGGCGAAAAGGACAAGCGATGTAACCGGCATTGAGACCGGCGGCACAACGCGATTGCCGGACAGGTTGGCTGTCCAGTGAGCGATCGCCAGAACCAGTTCGAGACTGAAGCCGAAAAGTCTCAAACCAAGGTCACTTTGCCCGAACGGGGCTCCAAGCATAGCGATGGCAGCCGCGGGGGCAGATACAAACGTAACGATTGGCATGGCCGCCAGGTTTGCAGCGAGCCCCCAGGCCGAGACACGCTCGAAATGATATATCGCAAATGGGCCTGTTACGGCGCCCGCCACGATCGAGGTAACCAGGATCGATGCCCAGCTGAATCCCATTGGACCGAGGCGTTGCTCCCTGCCCGATCGCCATCGGCGCCAGATATCGTAAGTGGCAATCAGCGCGCCCGTCGCCGCAAACGACATCTGAAATCCCGGGGTGACGACACTCTCAGGATGGAGCACAACAATCACTATCATGGCGAGAGCGAATGTCCTGAGACTGAAGGCAGAGCGGTCGAACAACAGGGCGCCGAAAAATATCAGTGCCATGATGAAAGCGCGCTGCGTTGGGACGCTGGCCCCCGATAGCAGGAGATAGGCGAGGCAACCGAGAATTGCTGCCAATGCCGCCGGTTTCTGAACCGCTATGCGTAAGGCCAGGGGCTCAATGAGTCCTGCAATCCGCCGAACCAGGAAAAATATCAGACCCCCAACTATTGCGAGGTGCAGGCCAGATATAGCCAGAAGGTGAGCCAGCCCGGACGCCCGGAGAGCCTCCTGGTCTTCGCGGCTCATGAAACTGCGATCACCTGAGACCAGCGCGGCCGCAAATCCTCCGGCACGCTCGCCGCTGACATGGTTTACATGTTCCCCGATATTCCGCCTGATAGACGATAGCTTCAGGCGCATTTGTCCGCCAAATGTGCCCGGCTGGCCCGTCACACCGCCCCGGCATCGCCCCTGGACGTAGCCCACCGCCCCAAGCTGGCTGAACCAGGCCTGCCGAGCAAAGTCGTAGTCATTTCGCATCGCTGGCGCCGGGGGCGGGCGCAGAACAGCCCAACACCGCACAAAGCGTCCTGGCGCCATTTCTAGCCGGTTGCGGTGCGTTACCCGCACTCTCACGGGTGTTTCTGTCTGGGATAAGCCGGCAATGGCGTGCACCCGCAGGGTGAGGCGCGGCCCATTCTGTCCCAGGTCGATGCTTTCAAGCCAACCTTCAACCATGACGGGGCCGGTCTGCTCACTTATCACAGGCGCCCTGACGATCTCAGATCTCAGGGCCGACGTGGCAGCGCCCGCCGCAATACCAAACAGCATGACCGCTGCTGGAAGGAACCGGAAGAATGCGGGAACGCGATAGCTGACTGCGATCACGATCGCGGCACCAATGAGGGCAATCCACAGCGGCTCAGGTTTCGGCGCTGTGTCCAGGCTGAAGTAAAGAGCCGCCCCGGCCGTAAGGGAAAAGGCAAGCAATAGGGGGCGTGACAATGGCGAGAAGGGCTCAGCCATCCCTGTTCCAACCCGCCGCAGCCAATCCCCCAGCCTCTTGCGTCTCAGGCCAAGCTCGTGTTTGTGCAGTGCGGTATACAGGCTGCCACGAGTCACAAGGGAACAGCCCGAAATATGCAGGTTGTCACGCGCTTTGCCCCCTCTCCCACAGGCATGCTTCATATTGGAGGCGCAAGAACAGCGCTATTCAACTATTTATTTGCTCGCCGGATGAAGGGAGATTTCCTTCTTCGCATCGAAGATACAGACCGTGAACGCTCTACCGGCGAAGCCGCACAAGCCATTCTCGATGGCATGCGCTGGCTATCGCTCGATCCCGACAAGCCTCCAGTTTTCCAGTCGAAGAATGCCGCGCGGCATGCTGAAGTCGCACAGGAAATGATAGAACGTGGGCATGCTTTCCGGTGCTATATGACGCCGGAAGAGCTTCAGCAGCGCCGGGATCGCGGCGAAGCCTTGAGAGAGCAGGCGAAAGCCCCGGGTGTTACAGCAGCCGAGCAGGACAAACTGCTTGAAGCCGCCCGTGACCTGCTGGCGCCCTTCCGCTCGCCCTGGCGGGACGGCGGAAAGCCACCCGCTGAAAATTCACCCTATACCGTCCGTCTCCGGGCACCGGATGCGCGGCGCCGGGAAGTCACGGACAAGGTCCTCGGCACCATAGAAATCGGCGCTGACGAGCTTGACGACATGGTTCTTCTCCGCAGTGACGCGACACCCACTTACATGCTCGCTGTTGTCGTAGACGACCACGATATGGGCGTCACCCATGTCATTCGCGGCGATGACCATCTTCGCAATACCTTCCGCCAGGTCCCAATATTTGAAGCGATGAACTGGCCTGTTCCGGTCTATGCCCATCTGCCGATGATCCATGGTCCGGATGGCGCCAAGCTTTCCAAGCGTCATGGCGCAATGTCGGTGCTTGCCTATCGCGACCTGGGATATCTGCCCGAAGGCCTGAAAGCCTATTTGCTGCGACTGGGCTGGAGTCATGGAGACAAGGAAGTCTTCACTGATGAGGAGGCAATCGCGGTCTTTGACCTGGAAGGCATCAATCGCGCGCCGGCCCGTATAGACTTCGAAAAGCTGGCAGCTGTGAACGGGCAGTTTATCAGAGACCGTCAGGATGAAGACCTCATTGCCGCTTTGGAACCTTTTCTTGCGTCTCAAGGTCCCCTGACCGAATCATTCATGGCCCAGCTAAAGATCGCGCTTCCCCAGATGAAGGGACGCGGAAACACACTCATCGAACTTGCAGCGGCTTTCGAATTCTTGCGCCTTCAGAGGCCGATTGATCTGAACGCGCAGGCGCGCAAAGCCCTTAAACCTGAAAGTACGGCAACGCTCGCTCAGCTCCTTGGTGACCTTGAGGGGCTTGCGCTATGGACCACTGACACGCTGGAAAGCGCGCTCAAGAATTTTGTCGAGCGCCAGGGCATAACCATGGGGGCGATTGGGCCGGCGCTGCGAGCAGCCCTGACCGGAGGCCGGCCTGCTCCGGAACTCAAGTTTGTGCTCTATTGGCTCGGTCGCGAAGAGGTCATCGGGCGCATATCCGATCAGTTGAGTGGAACGAACCAGGACACAGAAACAGAACACGGAACCTCATAGGAAAGACGTATGGAAAGCAGATTGAAAAACGCCGGTGAAGCTAAGATTTCGATCAAGGGCAAAACCGTGACCCTTCCGGTTTACTCTGGAACAGTTGGCCCCGATGTGATCGACGTGCGACAACTCTATCAGGAGACCGGGCATTTCACGCTTGATCCGGGCTTTACATCCACAGGCAGCTGCGAAAGCCAGATCACGTTCATCGACGGGGATGAGGGCGTCCTGCTACACCGCGGCTATCCTATCGAGGAACTGGCCGAGCGATCAAATTTTCTTGAATTGTGCTACCTGCTCCTCAACGGAGAGCTGCCGAACAAGGACGAGTACAAGGCTTTCTGCGCGCTGGTGAACCAGCACACCCTTCTGCACACACAGCAAGACCGATTCTTTGATGGATTTCGCCGTGACAGCCATCCGATGGCGATGCTCACGGGTGCGGTAGGTGGCATGGCGGCCTTCTACCCCAGCGCGATGGGAAACGAGGACCCGGAAGAGAGATTCCTTGGCTCGATAAGGCTGATTGCAAAGATGCCGACAATCGCGGCCCGATGCATGAAGTATCAGATGGGCCAGCGCTTCGTTGACCCGCTCAACCGGCTCTCCTATTCGGAGAATTTCCTGAACATGTGCTTTGCGGTATCGGCAGAGGAATATGAAATCAATCCGGTGCTCGCACGCGCGATGGATCGTTTTTTCATTCTGCATGCGGATCATGAGCAGAACGCCTCGACATCGACTGTACGGCTCGTCGCCTCTTCCGGGGCGCATCCCTTTGCAGCGATAGCGGCGGGTGTGGCCAGTCTTTGGGGGCCCAGCCATGGTGGGGCAAATGAAGCTGCCCTCCGTCAGCTGAAGGAAATCGGCACTGTTGAGCGTGTTCCTGAGTTCATGAAAAAGATGAAGGACAAGTCAAGCGGTTTCCGGCTCATGGGTTTTGGACACCGCGTCTACAAGAACTACGACCCACGGGCTCGTGTGATGCAGCAAACGGCACACGAAGTGCTCGATGCGCTTGACCTCCGTGATCACCCACTTCTGAAAGTGGCTATGGAGCTGGAACGGATTGCCCTTCAGGATGATTACTTCGTCGAAAAGCGCCTCTACCCCAATGTCGATTTCTACTCCGGAATAATCCTTGAGGCGATCGGCTATCCGCGCAACATGTTTACAGTCCTGTTTGCAGTTGCACGAACCGTGGGGTGGGTCAGTCAGATGAATGAAATGGCGGAGGATCCGGCGCAGAAAATCGGCCGGCCACGGCAGATCTATACCGGCGCGCCTAAGCGCAGCTTTGTTCCGATTGACGCACGCTGAGGAGATCATCGATGATCGCCGAAGCGGCAAGTTCGGTCGCTTCGGCACCATCCATCACCAGGGCCTGGGCGGCCTTTGCCTGACGGGCTTCCTGCGCCAGTCGCTCCCCCTCATTGTTCAGCCAGCCAAGGGCAACTTCGGACATCTTCACAGGATCAAGCCGCGTCTGGACAAACTCTGGCACGATCTCTCGATCTCCATTCAGAATGTTCAACAGACAGATGTGTTTCTTGCTATAGAGAAGACTGCGCGCCACGGCCCAGGTTATCCATCCCGTCTTGTATGCGACAATCATCGCAGTGCCTTGCATGGCAATCTCGCTCGTTACCGTACCTGAGCATGCAAGCGCGGCATCAGCTGCGGCCATCGCATCATAGCGCAATGCCTGGTCAGTGACCTTCATCGACCAGTCAGCGATATCCGGGAAGAAGGCGTCGAATAATTCCGAAACAGTCTCGGCGGGCTGGGTAAGAACAACGATATCCGGGCGCCGCTGCTTGACGCGCTTCGCTGCAGCTATCAACGCCGGGGCAACCTTTCTGATTTCGGATGGGCGGCTGCCCGGCAAAACCAGAAGGATCTGCCGATCGTTCGATAGGCCCAATCTGTTCCGCAGGACTTCGGCTTTCCCTTTCCCCCCACGGGCGAGCGCCGGATTACCGATTACGGTCGTCTTCAGATCGTACGGCTTATAAAAGGGGACTTCGATATCGTGCATGCAGAGCAAGTGATCGGTGACAGCCGCGAGGGTTTTCGCCCGCCCCGGGCGTGTTGCCCACACCTGCGGGCCTATAAGCTTGATGATTCGTATATCCGGCCTGGCCTGCTTCAGGCGCTCCGCGACACGTATCGTAAATCCCCAGGAATCAACGAGAATGACTGCATCAGGCTGCGCAGCAATTATCTCGCCGGTAACCTGGTCAGCGAGGCGGAGGACTTGAGGATAGACGGCAAGCGCCTCAAAATATCCCAGAATGGAGATACCGGAAAGGTCAATCGGCGACTGAATGCCCAAACGAGCCATTTCGGCGCCGCCAACGCCGGAAACATTCCATTCCGGACGTCGTGAACGGATTATCTCAATCACCTCGGCTGCCAGCAGGTCGCCTGACGCCTCTGCGGCAACAAAGTAAAGACGTACCGTCATTCCTTGCCCAGCGACGGGTCGAAGCCGACGATAAACAGGCCCGTCTCGAGAGCACACCGCTGCATCTCTTCGCGATCAAGCAGCAAAGCTCCCCCTGCCTCAAGCGCAATACCCGATAATCCGGCAGCGGCGGCAAGGATGACCGTTTGTGGTCCGGCGGTGGGCAGGTCGATGCGCCGCTCCTGTTGGGGTTTCGGTCGTTTCACCAACACACCGCGTCGAAGGTCCTGTGTTCCGCGGATCTCGGGGGCCAGCCTGGCGCAGCGGCGTAACATCTCATCCGTTCCCTCCTGGGCTTCAACCGCAAGGACGAGGCCATCGCACACGACGCAGCCTTGCCCGATATCGAATGCACCCAGGTGCGATGCGATCCTCGCACCAGTCTGAATATCGGCAAAGGCCTCTGCTGTTGGCTCCGGGCCCGAAATCAGCCCCGAAGGGGCAACGATACCAAATTGGGGATCATCGCTTCCGATAACGTTGAACCCCTGCCGCTCGAATTCACCCAGGAGCACCCTCAGAAGAGCATCATCGCCCTGGCGTGCTGCAGAAATCACCTTGGGTAAAATCGCTGCACCGCGGGCATCAAGCTTCAAGTCGGAAAAGGAAGGCCGCGTTACGTTGCCGGCAAAAACGATGTCCGTACACTGCTCACGGCGCAAAGCGCTGAAAACGGCGCCGAGCTGGCCCAGCCCCATCCGTTCACCCGGATACCTGTCAAGACGGGGCTCTTCAAAGCCTTTCAGCTGGATTATGAACACCTTCCGCCCCGCAGCGGTCGCGCGCTGCGTGAGCGTCACCGGAAGATCTCCGCGGCCGGCGATGATGCCCAGAACACCCATACTAAATCAGCCGGGCTTGCAGATTGGCCGGTTCGCATCGGCAAGGATAAAATTAACAAACTCAGCAGCATGCGGCTGGAGTGCGAATTCTGCCGCCGCCAGTCTGGCGCGATCATGAAACATGCCCTCGCCCTCGAACACGGCCCGGTAAGCGGCGCGGATCTGATGAATGTCCGACTTGCTGAAACCGCGCCGCTTCAAGCCCACAACATTCAGTCCTGTAAGCCTGGCGTGGTTTCCGACAGCAGAACAGAACGGGGGAACATCGGCAACGACAATAGCGCCCCCGCCGATAAAAGCCTGACGGCCAATCCGGCTGAACTGGTGTATAGCGGCATGCCCACCCATCCAGACATGATCGCCGATCTCAATATGTCCAGCGAGCGAAACATTGTTGGCCATGACCACATGGTTGCCGAGGTGGCAGTCGTGGGCAACATGCGCGCCAATCATGATGAAGCAATCATCTCCCAGACGGGTCAGCCCGCCATGGGCCGGAGAGCCCAGATGCGCGGTCGCTGCTTCGCGGAAAACACAACGGTCCCCGACTTCAAGCCGCATCATATCGGACGGCTTCGCACCTATGATCTGTGGCTGACCGCCGAGCGCAGAGAAAGGGTAGAGTGTACAATCGCGCCCGATCGTCGTACGCCCGGATACCGAGACATGCGATATGAGACGGGTTCCGGGGCCAATCACCGCCTGAGGCCCAATATGGCAGAACGGGCCAACCTGGACGCCGTCCGCCAGTTGCGCGCCGTCTTCAACAACTGCGGTTGGGTGTATGTCGGCTTTGGTAATCATTTCCATTTCATCGGCGAAGGATCGCCTGTTCATTGCGCTTATTTGGCCTGTGTCTGACGCTGCAGCCAAGCGACCTCTCGCATCCATTGCCGTATAGGCTTGGCCGGCATCCCGCCCCATGTCTCACCTGGCCCGACGTCACGCATTACGCCGGAGCCGGCCGCAACGCTCACACCATCGGCAATGTTCACATGATCGGCAACGCCTACCCGTCCACCGAGCAAGGCACCGTCTCCGACTGTTACTGAACCGGATATCCCGCCGAACGCGGCTACAACAACAGAGCGCCCGAGCACTACATTGTGGGCAATCTGACAGAGGTTATCAATTTTCGTCCGCTCACCTATTATCGTATCTTCGAATACACCGCGATCAACGCAGGAATTCGCACCAATTGACACATGGTCCTGAATGATCACACGCCCGAGATGCGGCGCATCGATAAGGCCATCCGGACCTGCAACAAGGCCAAAGCCGGGCTCGCCGATGCGAACGCCGGAAAGAAGCGTGACATGGTCTCCGACGAGCGCAAAGCCGATCGAGACATTGGCGCCGATCCGGCAGTTTCGGCCGATCTGGACTCCAGGGCCAATCACTGAGTTTGCGCCAATGCGGGTGTTCGACCCGATGACAACGCCATCGCCAATGACAACGCCAGGTGCAATCATGCAGCCTTCACCGACAACAGCGTCCTGCGAGATAGCCTTCGTGCCTTTCCCATTCAGCTCGCGGGCTTCAAACAGGGCCCTGGCGAGCTGCGCGTGGGCGTAGCGAGGGTGCTTTGAGACGAGAACCGGAAGGTGCGAAGGTATCAGGTCCCGCATCTTGCCCGTCACAATTACGGCGCCTGCCGCATCGCCAAGAGCTGCCGCTTCCTTCTCGCCTTCGAGAAAGGCAATGTCAGATGGTCCGGCTGAAGAGGCCGCTGCAACGCCCTCTATAATCAGGTCAGCGTATCCGGACAGTTCCGAACCGGTCCGTTTGGCAGCAGCTTCCAACGTCAAAGCCCCCAATGACGTATAGAAGCGGCTGTCAACCGTCACGAAGAATACCCCTTTGACCCTATTGTTGCTGGGCGGGAGCCCGCTGACGCGTCACATTGATTGTCGGCGTACGCGCATCGAGCTTCGAAATCACCAGCTGTGTAACATCAATTGCATCAGAGCTGAACACAACCTGACTTTTCTGCAGCACGAGCTGCGCATTGCGTTCACTGACAACTTCCATGATGACAGGTTCGAGAGCGGCATTAAAATCGAAAAGTGCCTTGCGCTCGGTGAGGGCAAACTCCTGAGACACCTGGGCACGCTGCTGGGCAAATTCGTTGCGCTTGCGTTCGAAGCCTTGAAGCTGAGTCATCAACGCCTCGTCAGCGGCTACTTGTTCGGGTGTCTTACCCTGAACACGGCTCTGAATGGCTTCCTCGTCAGTCTGCAGGGAGCGCCTGGTCGGGTCCAGCTCATTGTTGATCTGCGTTTCGATGTTACGCAGCTTGGCCTGGATGTCCTGCCCGGCACGGCTCTCACTTAGGATACGGGCGTCATCGATTACCACGACAGTGGTTGTCTGCGCTGCGACTGGCTGGGCTGCAAGCGCCGTTGCAGCAAGGAGCAGCCCGAAAGCGGCAATAAGGTGTTTGAGTTTAGACATGTCTTCCTCGGGGGCTAACGCATCAGAAGCGCGTTGATGTTGAAAACCGGAACGTTTCTGTCCGGTCGTACTCCTCCTTCCGGAGGATCTGGGAGAAATCGAAGCGGATGGGGCCGAAGGGTGAGTCCCAGAACACGCTGAGACCAGCCGCAGCACGAAGCGACGCAGCATCCTTGGTCAGGCGAACCGCCGAGAAGCCCGGGGCCCCTATGGCCGCAGCATCATCAATGAACAGCGGCTCGCTCTTGTCCACGTCTTCCAGCAGCCCGAGGGAACCGGCATCGACGAACAGAGCGCTGCGGATGCCGTACTCTTCGGGGAGGAAATTCGGGAAATCGAGCTCCAACGTTGTCTGGTAATAGGCGTTTCCACCTAGCGAATTGAGTGCACGGGTTGAGACGATCTCTCCCGTATTCGGATCAAAGATGCGAATGATCTCACGCGGCCCCAGACCCGCAACCTCAAAGCCACGGAATGTGCTGCCGCCCCGAAAAAACCTGTTGTTGATACGGACGCCCTGCTCGTCATCAATCGGGAAAACATAGCCCCCGGTTATGCGCGCGCTCGCAACGAAGTTGCGCCAAAGTCCCCGATACAAGGAAATACCCGTTTCTGTGCGGAGATAACGGACATCGCCACCCAGACCCGCAACATCCTGACTCAGACGGAAGTCAAAACCGCGCGTTGGGCTGATAGGGTCATTTGTCTGGTCCCAGAAGAAATTATATCCGACGATGCTGGAAATATCATTTCGCTCCGAGCGACAGATCGAGTCGCGCAACCGGTAGGCCGGATCACAAATATCGACCAGGCTTTCGCCCGGTTCAAGATCACCGACCTGTGGGGGACGGAAGCTACCATCCGGATCCTGCACAAAGCTCCGGACAAAGTCTCCATTCTCATCAATGATGATGTCCTGGTCTGTAATGCTCACCTCATCTGCCTGAAGCCGGTAGCTGAGCCCCATCGACATCCGGTCTGTAAGCGGAAAGCCTGCGCGAACCCCCGCACCAATAGACTCACTCTTGAAGCCGCTGAAGCGCTCGAAGTCCTGGCGTGTCCAGTAGCCTTCAATGCCAGCCGAGAGATTCCGGTCGAGAAAGCGAGGCTCTGTGAAGCGGATATCAACGAGCTGCTGCCGGCTGGACAGCGACGCCCTGGCCCCAACTGTCTGCCCCCGGCCGCGCCAGTTACGCTGGCTTGCGCTCAGATCGAAAAGGTACGCGTCTACGGATGAATAGCCGACAGCGAAGTTGAACTCTCCCGTCGGCTGTTCCGTTACCTTTACCTCGACGATAGTTCTGTCGGGTTGCTCGCTGGGAAGCTCGGTTATCTCGACATCCTTGAAGAAACCCAGAGCACGCACCCGGTTGCGCGAGCGGTCGAGCAGAACACGGTTGAATGCATCACCTTCAGAAAGGCGAAGCTCGCGGCGGATTACACGATCAAGCGTCTGCGTATTGCCAACAACGTTGATTCTTTCGACATAGACGCGGGGTCCCTCATCGATCGAAAACGTCACATCTATTCGGCCTGTTTCATTGTTCACGCTGATCTGTGGACGGATATCCACAAAGGCATAGCCTGCTACGCCTGCAGCAAATGTAAGCGTATCGATTGTCGCCTCGATCAGGCTGCCCCGGAATAACGAGCCCTCCTGAATAGGAACAACGGAACGCAGCACATCGGCGTCAAGTTTGTCGAGGGCTGTCTCAACGCGGATTTCGCCAAAATCGTACTGGCGCCCCTCCTCGACCGTGAAGGTGATGTAAAAGTCCTTTTGATCCGGGGTCAGCTCAGCTACGGCCGAAATGACACGGAAATCATAATAGCCGTTGTTCTGGTAAAATTCGCGAAGCTGTTCGCGGTCAAACTCCAGACGATTGGCATCATAATTGTCATTGGAACTGAAGAAACGCCACAGGCGGGACTGGCGGGTGACAATCTCGCTGCGAAGACGGGAATCCGAGTAGGCCTGATTGCCGATGAAGTTGATTGACCTGACACCCGTTGTCGGCCCTTCGGTAATCTCGAAAATGAGATCCACGCGGTTTTGCGCAAGTGGCTTGTATTGGGGCTCAACCTTGGCTGCGAACCGGCCCGCGCGGCGGTACATGACCAGAATGCGCTCGACATCAGCCTGAACCCGGGCCGCTGTGAAAATGCCGCGGGGCGCCGCCTGAACTTCTTCGCGAAGCTTGTCATCCCTCAGCGCCCGATTTCCCTCAAAAATTACCCTGTTGATTATCGGGTTCTCAACCACGCGAATCACAAGGTCATCGCCGCGCCGGTCAATGGAAACATCCGCAAACAGATTTGTGGCAAAAAGGGTTTTCAAAGAGAGATCGATCCTGTCAGGATCAAAGGGATCGCCTGGCTCTACCAACAGGTAGGATTGCACCGTCCGGGCTTCGATCCTCTGGTTTCCCTCGACGATTACCGAGCGGATCGTTCCCGCATAGCGCTCATCCTCCTGAGCGCCTGCTGTCAGCATGCGCCCGGGAGAGACAAGCCCCAGAGCCGTAGTCGCAAGAATGGTTGCCAGAAAGACTGTCCGCATCAAAGATTACACTCGTGCATATAGAGGTCAGGGAATGTGAAACTTGTTTCGCTTCATCAGCGACCGAAAAGTCCCATGCCCGCTAGATCGCCCCAGGTGACAACAGCGAATAGCCCCAGCAAAATGGCCAGACTGAACTTCAATGCATATTCCTCCACCTTGAGCGGCATCGGGGTGCCAGTAAGGGCTTCATATGCATGAAAGACTACGCGCCCGCCATCCAGCACTGGCAGTGGCAGGAGGTTGAAAAAGCCGATCCCCACCGAAACGGCGGCGCAGAGCGTAACGAAAGTCCAGAACAAGGCGCGCAAGCGGTCAGCGAGGGGAATCTGCTCTGGCTCGAGAGTGCGGTTGACTATCCGGCGTGACACATCGGCAACGCCAACCGGGCCCGACAGCGCATCGATCGACATCCGGCCCTGAAGCATATGACCAATGGTTCTGGCCGTCTGCTCAATTGTGCGTCCGGTCTGCAGGACCCCTTCGAGCGCTGCCTCCGGCGGGGTAAAGCGTCTTGCCGTTTCTGCGGCCCCCCGGCGCAGCTGTATACCCGCCGTGGCCTGGGTCACTAACTGGCCAAAATCATTCTCCCGGCGCACTTCCCGCGGCACGATGATCACTTCAACCTCAGACGAATCGCGAACAACCCTGACGGGCAGCGGCGTATTTGGGCTGAGCAGTATCGCGCTCGTCACATCCGCGATATTCCTTACCGGGCGCCCGCCTATGGCTGTGATGGTGTCCCCGGATTGCAGCCCCGCCGCTTCTGCCGGATATCCCTCCCAAACGTTCACAATATCTACCGAGTGGCGGGCCACCCCATTGAAGGCGAAAAGTAAAGCGAAAAGCAGACTTGCCAGGACGAAGTTTGCAAGGGGGCCGGCCAGGCTGACGATAATCTTTCGCAGCGGCGTCAGTTCATCATAAGCGCGGCCGGCGATCTCGCGGTCAAGGCCTGCCGCTTTCTCCTCTGCGCTGACGAAGCGCACAAAGCCCCCCAGAGGCACCCAGTTGATGCGCCAGCGGGTTCCCTGACGATCGCGCCTTTCCAGCCATACCGGACCAAAGCCGACGGAAAAGCTCTCAACCGCCGCTCCGAAGAGGCGGCCGGCCAGGTAATGGCCGTATTCATGAACAACGATAACGGTGCCAAGCACAAGCAGCAGGCACACAATAAACAGCGGCCCCTGACTGATCAGCTGGTCCATAATCGTCTCCTGACCCGCTAATCAGCGGCCACACGCAGAAACTCGCTTGCAAATTCGCGGCCCAAGGATTCGATGGCCTTGATGGTTTCAAGCGACATGCCTGTCGTAGAGATGAAATCACTGGAAGAAAAGCGGTCCAATGCGGCTGCAACAGCTCTTGGAATATCCAAAAGTCCGCATTTTCCGGCGATAAAGGAGGCAACGGCGCTGTCATTAACGGCGTTGAAGAACCCGCATGCCGGGCTGCCCATCTCCAGCGCTCGCCTGGCAAGGTTAATAGCTGGAAATCTGTCCGAATCGACAGGTCCGAAATCGAGCCTGCCGATCGAGGCGAGATCCAGCCTGGCCGCCAAGGTCTCAACCCGGTCTGGCCAGCCCAGGGCAAGGGAAATCGGTGTGCGCATGTCTGGCGTGCCAAGCTGCGCGATCACGGAGCCATCGGCAAAATGCGCCATGCCATGAACAATAGACTGGGGATGGACAAGAACATCGATCCGGCTGTGATGGATCTCAAACAATAGCGATGCCTCGATCAGCTCCAGCGCCTTGTTCATCAGGGTCGCGCTGTCGATCGAAATCTTGGTGCCCATCGACCAGTTGGGGTGCGCCGCCGCCTGCTGAGGGGTGGCGACCGACATTTCTTCCCGACTGGCCTTACGGAAAGGGCCCCCGGAGGCAGTAATCGTCAGGCGTTCGAGCATCTTGCCGTTGCCGAGACACTGGAAAATCGCGCTGTGCTCGGAATCCACAGGAATTATCCGCGCGCCTGACCGGCGGGCCTCGGCAAGGAGAAGCGGCCCCCCCATGACGATGCTCTCCTTGTTGGCGAGCGCGATGTCGTTTCCCGCACGGGCCGCTGCCAATGTCGTGGACAGGCCTGCGGAGCCCACGATAGCTGCAAGGAACCTATCGACGGGCCGGGACGCGGCTTCGATAGCGGCCTGCTCACCTGCGGCAACCTCGATCCCGAGACCGGGGAGTTTGTCCTCAAGAGGCTGTCTCAGGTCTGCCTGGCTTATAACAACAATCTCAGGGCTATGGACCCTAGCCTGCGCAGCCAGGGTTTCGATGTCAGATCCGGCCGCGAGCGCGACAACTCTGAAGCGGCCAGGTTCCTGTGCGTTTGCATGGCTGATGACATCGAGCGCGGCTTTGCCGACTGAACCCGTCGAGCCAAAAACAGATACCATTATCGCTGCTGTCATTACCTAAAGCCTCAATGCCGCAACAAGCTGCGGGAAAAGCAGAAAACTTGCGAAAAACACAGTCGCAACAGCCCCCAATCCATCCACGCGGTCAAGCAAGCCGCCGTGCCCTGGCAGGATACGGCCAGAGTCCTTGACCTTGAAGCGCCTTTTCAGCCCGCTCTCGAACAAGTCCCCTGATTGGGCAACAACCGACACAGCTATCCCGGCCATGATCCAAACGGCAGAACTCGTTTGTTGGATCTGCGCAGCAAAATAACCACACACGGCACACGCTATGACGCCGCTTATCGCACCTATCCAGGTCTTGTTGGGGCTTTCCCGAGGCAGAAGCCGGGGCCCACCGAGCGCCCGGCCCCCAAAATAGGCCGCAGCATCCGATGCCCATACAAACGACATGGCATAGAGTGTCAGCGCGCGGCCATCCCAGGGGCCTTCACGCAGGCCATAAAGGCTGCCCACCATCGCGCAGACATAAACAACCCCAAAAGCACCGATAAAGCTTCCCATCCTCGCACCGCGTGACGCCAGGATGGCAAAAACCACCATAAAAACAACTAGAAGCAGTGGCCAGACGTAGGTGCCGAGGGCAAGGCTCAGGCCGAACAGCGCGCCGCCTCCAGCGAGGATACCGCGGTGTGGCGTGGCACTGATCGTGCAGTACTCCCAGAGCATTATCCCGGCAAAAATCGCACAGCCAATGGCGAGCCACCAGGAGCCGTACCAGACCATGGCCAATGCCGCCGGAATCAGCACCAGGGCAGAGGCTAACCGGGCAGGAAGTTCGGAAAATTTCCGGTCCGCCGGTGTCCAGTCACCCATTTAAATCGCTCCGGGACCAGCAGCGCCATAACGGCGCTCCCTCTGGCGGAACCGTTCGATTGCCGCCTCAAGTTCTGGGCGGCCAAAATCTGGCCAGAGCACATCGGTGAAATAAAGTTCCGCATAAGCCGCCTGCCA